>CBDTTM010000162.1:0-5936 GCA_965363355.1 uncultured Selenomonadaceae bacterium
GATTACCATTCCATATGGCCTATGGCATAACGTTCGAAACAACTTTTTGTTTTGCAGAGAAAATCCCAGCTCGTCCATACTCAACAATCGTTCAGTAGCATTTAAAAGGCGCAGTACGATTTTTTCTCCATCCATAACCGGCATCGTCGATACGCGAATATCGATACGGCGCTCATCATATAGGTAAAAAAAGCGTCCATCCTGTGGAATTCGTTTTTCTGTAATATCGAGAGAACTTATGATCTTTATCCTGGAAACAAGAAAGACATGAACGGCCAGCGGCAGTTCATGTCTTTCACATAGATTTCCATCAATGCGCAATCGTATGCGAAGCACTTTTGCCTGCGGTTCAATATGAATATCACTGGCCCTTGCTTGGGCAGCCTCTTCGATCAATCGATCGACCAGAGCTGCTACCGGCGCATTGCCCAGCTTTTGCAACCCAGCATTTGCACTGGCAAGCGGTTCACGCTTCATCCCTTGCAAAATTTGTGTTGTAATCATTTGAATGTCCGCAAGACTTTGTTGCTTCATGCTTTTTCACCCAATCCATCCCTAGATTTTTGGCTTATTGCGAATTTCTCAAAGATTCCCGTAATGCTTTTGTCATCAAATCACTATCAGGAGCTTTACCTGTCCATAGCGTAAAGGCTGCTGCCCCTTGTTCTACCAACATGGCTTCTCCATTTAAAATCGGATTACCTCTTTTTTCTGCCTCTTGCAAAAACTTCGTTTGCTGCGGCACGTAAATAATATCGTAAACAAATGTTTGTTTTTTTATATAATCCCAGTGTATCGGCGGCATCGCTTCAGTTTTCGGATACATGCCAAGCGGCGTTGTATTTACCAACAGATCAGCTTCCGACAAAGAGTCTTGAAATTCCTGTGCTTCCCAGTCTCGAACCTCGATTTTAGCATAGGAAGAAAATGCTTCTGCTAAAGGTTTTGCTTTTGGGGGATTGCGCACGCCTAATATAATCGATTCTATACCGCTTTTTATCAGCCCCCATATGACAGCACGGGCTGCACCTCCAGCTCCTAAAAGAACGGCTTTCTTCCCTTTGACCACAAATCCTTTTTTTTCTAAACCAGTAACGAAGCCAACCGAATCGGTATTATGCCCCGTCAGCTTTCCATCTTCGACGACCACCGTATTGACCGCACCAATCATTTTGGCATTCTCATCAATCGCATCCAAAAATTTGATGATATTGACCTTATGCGGTATCGTTACATTAAAGCCACAAAAGCCTAATGCCTGTAAACCCTTAACCGCCGTTTCCAGCTCAACTTCTTTTACGGGCATAGCTATATAAGCAAAATCCTGCCCCGAGGCAGCAATTGCAGGGTTTTGAATAACCGGTGACAATGAATGTTCCACCGGATAACCGATCAATCCCAAGTTTTTTGTTTTTCCTGTAAACGTCAAAATACAGCCCTCCGCTTTATATTACTGCAAGATTTTAGTTATTGCAATATAATTTTTTCAATTTTCAATCTTATATGTAATTCGTATATATTTTTAAAAACGAACCACGTTCAGCTAACCTACGGAAACTGAACATGGTTCGTTTAAGCAACTTAAATCTTATGGCATTTCGTCAACACAAAAGGAGCAGCTTATCCGCTGGCATCGTTAAAGAAAGCTCTTGTGGCAAGCCATTGTGGCAAATTTTCTGCCACAAGTCTTTATCAATCTGCCAAACGATTTCTCCCCCTGTATTTTTTTCTTTATCACTCGTCACAAGAATCATCATACTGAATGTATCCTCAATTACTCGTTCGACTCGGCAACTGAGCTGATTTTCTATAGTTTCTTTAGCACTCATCACCAAGTAATGGGCTCGTATGCCTACATACTTTAAATCGTCCGGCACAACAGCCTCACTTTTTAAGGAGCAGTCCCAATCGATTGCATAGAGCTCATGTTCACCAATTTTTTTTGCCCTCGAATGATTTTTACAGCCGGTCAGCTTTGAAGCCGCTAATGTCTTAGGCGCTGCAAACATCTCACTTTTATCATGAATGCTTTCCATATGGCCATGCTCAATCACAGCGATTCGTTTACATAGTCGGTAAACCTCATCTCGATTATGCGAAACAAATAAAATCGTTCCCGTATATTTTTCTAAGGCTTTGACTGTTTCTAATTCAATTTGCCACTTCAAGTGACTGTCAAGTGCAGAAAAGGGCTCATCGAGCATAATGATATCTGGTTCTGAAGCAAAGATTCGCGCCAACGCCACGCGTTGCTGCTGGCCGCCGGAAATCTGTGCTGGATAACGAGCTTCCAATCCAGACAAATAAAAAGCGTTTATTTTTTCACGCACAAGTTCTTGCTTCATTTCTTTGCTTCCATGTATTCCAACCGCAATATTTTCTGCTACAGTCATATGGGGAAAAAGTGCATAATTTTGAAATAAATAGCCTGTCTTTCGTTCCTGCGGCATCAAATTTATACTCTTATCTGAATCAAACAGCACGCGATCGTTGAGCACAATTCTTCCTTTATCAGGTGTCATGATGCCAGCTATGCATTTTAGCGTCATGCTCTTGCCACAACCGGAAGATCCCAGTAAGCCCATAATTTCATTTTCCGCTTCAAATTTCGCGGACAAAGAGAAAGTGCCCATAGATTTTTTTATATCTACATAAATCGACATCGCCTATCCTACCTTTCATTGCTGACCGTTTTCGCACGCTTCTGCGCTTTTGACCAATAATTCATCAAAATCATGACAACAAAAGATATAACGATGATGATCCCTGACCATAAATAGGCAGCATCTCGATTGCCTGCCTGCACAGTTGAATAAATCGCCGTAGCCATCGTTTGTGTCTTTCCCGGAATATTACCAGCCAACATGATGGTTGCGCCAAATTCACCCAGTGCCCGGGCAAAAGCCAGTATTGTTCCAGCAGCAACACCTGACCAGGAAAGTGGCAATATGATTCGCCAGAAAATCATTCTCTCTGACATGCCCAGCGTACGTGCAGCCGAAATCAAATTGTAGTCGATTTGCTCAAAAGCACCGCGAGCAGTTCGATACATCAAAGGAAAAGCTACAACGGTCGATGCAATGACCGTAGCTTCCCAGGAAAAAACGATACTGATATCGAATTGGCTGAGAAACTTTCCGATAAAACTATTTTTACCGAGAACAATTAACAGAAAAAAGCCAACGACCGTTGGCGGCAGGACCAACGGCAAGGTAAACAAACCATCGATCAAACCTTGCCACCGTTCTAGCTTTATCACCCAAAAGGCGGCATATAAACCGAGAAAAAAAGTAATCACAGTTGCCAATAAAGCAGTTTTTAATGATATGAATAACGGTGCCAGATCCATAAACTTCCTCCTACCTGTTATCCCTTAGTTCATTTTAAAACCATATTTTTCAAAAACGGCAATAGCTTCTTTACTGGACAAAAAGTTTATAAAGTCCTGCGAAACTTCTTTATTTTTACTTGCTTTCACCATTGCTACCGGATAAATGACCGGTTTATGCGTTCCTGCCGGTGCTTCCGCAACAATTTTCACATCTTTGCTGATAGCAGCATCCGTTGCATATACTACACCACAAGAAGCCTCTCCGTTTTCAACCCAAGCTAGAACCTGACGAACATCAGATGCATACGTTGCTTTCGCTTTCACAGCATCCAAGATGCCAAGCGAAGTAAAAATTTCTTCGGAATACTGTCCAACTGGAACGCCTTTCGGTTCACCAAGTGCAATCATTTTTACATTGCCATTAGCAACATCGGCAAAATCTTTTACCCCGGCTTTATTTTCTTTATCCGTAATCAAAACAACCTTATTGACCAAAAGATCTTTTCTGGACTCCTTTGCAATCAAGTCCTTTTTCTCTAACGTATCCATTTGTTTTTGTGCAGCTGACATGAATACATCCGCAGGTGCTCCCTCTTCAATCTGTGTCTGCAGAGCGCCTGATGCACCAAAGCTGTATGTAACCTTAACATTTGGATGTTCCTTATTATAAAGAACTGCGATTTCATTCATTGCATCCGTCAAGCTAGCAGCTGCTGAAACGAATATTTCTGTATTTGCTTGTTCTGGTTTCGCACTGCTCGTCGCCGCCTCTTTATCTGCTGTTCCACAACCCGATAACAATCCAGCCAAACAAAATACTGCGAGCATGGCCCCTGTAAATTTTTTAAATACCTTACGCATAAAAAACAACTCCTCTTTATTCTTTTTGCTTCAAGATTATCTACTATCTCTGTTTTCTGAAATTCCAAGAAGGAACTGCCAGCTTTTACAAATCTTATCATAACCATGAACTTCCATTTTATTTTACATGATTTATGCTAATTATGCCATGGATTTATAAAAGCAAAATGAATCGCTTCATCTCCTTTCCCGTCAATGCAGGTTTCTGAAAGATTTTTCTATACATAAAAGCTGATTTCAATAAAAAAAGAGTTGACCTATTAAGATCAACTCTTCAATGAGTTTTACCATAAAGTAGAAATGAAATCTGCTGCTTTTTTAGGATCATTCAATGACAATTTTTTCACATTAGCCGGGGCAAGTGAACGAGCACTATCGGTAATGACAGCTGCCAAATCTGCCTTGACTGTAAGCAGCTCACTGGTATAACCTTCCCGCTCTATTTCAAGGATGGGGAACATCCCATGACTCCGGCTTTCAACGAGAATTAAATCCACACCAGAAATTTTATCGACGACGTTTTCAATCGATTCTTTTTCCATTGTACGCTGCATGATTGCATATCCTTGCGGCGAAACAATGGCTACCCCATCAGCCCCCGCTTTAGAAAATTCCCATGTGTCCTTACCTTCTTGATCTAAGTTAAAACCATGGCTATCGCTTTTTACAACGGCGATCTTTAAGCCCAGGCTCTTTAACGCGGGAAGCAGCGAACAGATAAATGTTGTTTTTCCTGTTCCAGACTTACTGGCAACAATCGAGACAACTGGAATCTTGCGAATGGCATTTACAGCTTTTGCTCGAGCAATCCTAAGCTCTGCCGGTGTATTGACATTAAAAAACAAATTCTGCCAAATGTCCATTTCTATTTTCAAAACCGCTCGTTTTAAAAATAAATCGCGTAATCGCTGCTGTCCATTTAATAGCATTTCCTCAATAACCGTATCACAATCTTTGCGATAAAGTGCGGCCAGCTGCTGATATCGTCCGTCAAGACTTGGCACAACAACAAAATAATCATTGGAGATATTTTTTTTGAGCGTATCCACCACTGAAAAATCAAATAGCGGCATATCACAAGAAATAACAAAATTCCACAAACAACCACTCTTTTTCAGTCCGGCGTGTAATCCGGAAAGCGGGCCTAGATGGGGATAGATATCTGCAATTACAGAAGCTGGCAAGTTCTGATAAAAAGCCTCTTCACTATTTGTCACCACTATTTTTTCAGTAAACCCATATAACTTTGCTTTATCCAGTAAATCTTCAATAAACGTTTTACCATTCCATTTTATTCTTGCCTTATCTTTTCCCATACGAGAACTATATCCTCCGGCGAGAATGATCAACCCCAAATCCATTGCAACAACTCCTTTATCTTTCATCTCAGGAGATGCCTTACCAACTCCTCGGTCCGAGTTTTAAAAGCACGGAGAAAATGAAATACAGCATTTTTTGTAAAACCGCTTACATTTTATCCCACTTCATTATATAATATCACCTTCTTCTATTATGGTGCAATCAAAACATCTTTTTGATTCGCCAACCGATATCTTCGCTTCAATCAGCCATATAGATGATTTCCAAGAGTAAAAAATCGACACTGATACCTAGAATCAGTGCCGATTGATAGACAAAACCTATAAATTTATTCAATCTTAATTGTTTTTTGTGGTTCTATTATTTTATCTACGGATATTTTTCTCAAAGAAATCTTTAAGATTCCTTCTTTAAATTCTGCCCG
>CBDTTM010000163.1:0-5829 GCA_965363355.1 uncultured Selenomonadaceae bacterium
CCCCGCCGATGTCATATCACCAATTACCGTCACCGTCAATATTCCGGCAAGCGCATTAGCAAACAATGTCAGCGCGCCCTCGTAAACCGTAACAGTAACCGCAGATAAACAAACACCTATTCCCATCGTCGATGCCAAGACCAAGGTAAAAACACCATCAATCACCGCTTTAGCAAACAATATTTCATGGTTACCATTCATACCGCTTTGTAAAGAACCGACAATCGCCATGGCTCCTACACAGACGACAAGAGTCGCCGTAACAAATCCTTCGGCAAACAAGTCATCTTTTCCCTTGCTCACTTTATTTTGGAACCACTGTCCTAGGCGCTGTAGTTTCTCATCAAAATCGAACAACTCACCAACAATGATTCCAGCGACTACAGCTAAAACATCCGTCATCGGATTTTCACCTTTTAACGAACCGCTGATACCTATGTATAAAACGCAAAGTCCCAGTCCTTGAAGCAAAGATATCTTCATTTTTTCCGGTAAGCCTTTCTTTAAAAGCAGTCCTGCAATCCCGCCAATAACGATAGCTCCACCATTGACCAACGCACCTGTCAGCACCATTATGTCTACGCCCCGCTTCACTTCCTAGATTTCCAAAAATAACGACGCGCCAATAGACACGCCGTCATTTTATCATGAAAATATTGGTCTAAGTGATAAAATCTCAGATGATGATATCTGCCATCACTTCTTTGACTAAAGTATCGGGTACATTTTTTTCAACCTGTACTGCCCCGATTGCATTCATTAAGACCCATTGTACATTTCCATTGACTGTTTTTTTATCATGGAAAATAATCTCAAACATCTTTTCAACCGTGCATCCAGCAGCTTTGACTGGCAAATGGAATTTTCGAATCAAGGTTTTGACTTTTTTGACCTTATCTTCGTCAATCAATCCCATTTTCTGACTGATCTGAGCCGCACCCAGCATACCAATGGCGACGGCTTCACCATGATTATATTTCGCATAGCCTGTTTCGCTTTCAATAGCATGCGCCAAGGTATGACCGAAGTTCAAGATGATGCGAAGTCCGGATTCTTTTTCATCTTGGCTGACAACAGCTGCTTTGATCTCGCATGACCTAGCTACGATATGTACGATAGCTTCAATTTCAAGCCGCATGATTGCTTCCGCGTTTTCTTCCAAATAAGAAAAAAATGTTTGATCGTAAATAATTCCATACTTTATGATTTCAGACAAACCAGTGTAAATTTCTCGTTTTGGCAATGAGTTGAGCATAACTAAATCCATAAAGACTGCCTTAGGTTGATAAAATGCCCCGATCATATTTTTCCCTAATGCGTGATTTACAGCAACTTTTCCTCCAACACTTGAATCAACTTGTGCCAAAAGACTCGTCGGCAGTTGTATAAAAGCGATTCCGCGCATGTATGTTGCGGCGATGAATCCAGCCAAGTCCCCTACTACACCACCACCCAGCGCAAATATCGCCGACTTGCGGTCAAGACCCATTTCAATTGCCTTTGTATAGATTTTTTCCGCAACAGCTAAAGATTTGGAGCTTTCTCCGGCTTCTACCATCAAAATTTCCGCTCGCAATCCTGCTTCTTTTAAAACAGCAAGGATTTTTTCACCATACAGAGGCCCTACAACTGTATCTGATATCAACAACGCCTTTTGGGAAAGGTTTTCCTGTTTGATAAAATCTGCTAAAGCCTCCGATAAATCAGTTCCAATAAAAATGTCATAGCCAGCTTGTCCTAGATCTACTCTTACCTTACGCACGCGGCTTCACGTCCTTTCTCACAAAGGTCAATATTTTCTCAACAACTTGTAAAGGCGTTAAATCCCCTGTATCGATGATTAAATCCGCTTGCTTATAAAGCGATGATCGCTCAAGCTGCAATTTTTCAATGAGCTCGCGCCGTTCACCTACTGTGCAGCGTTCCAAAATCGGCCGTGTATTTTTACGCCCGGTTCGCTCAAGAATAACCTCAACCGATGCGGTAAGCGAAACTACGATGCTGTTGTCACGCAGCACTTTGCTATTGGCTGGGTTTAGTACCGTTCCACCACCAGTTGCAATAACAAGCTGTTTTTGCCGAGAAATCTTTTGGACAACCGCCGCTTCTTTCTGGCGAAAATACTTTTCACCAAAGTTAGCGAACATGTCTTTGATCGTCATTTTATTGTCTTTTTCTATCTTATAATCCGTATCAACAAATGCATAGCCCAGTCGATTCGCCAGCAAACGACCTGTGCTTGTTTTGCCTGTGCCCATAAAACCAATCAATACGATATTTCTCATACTTACTCACCCGATATCCGATTCTCATAATGCGCAATGGCAGCTTTCAAATCGCCTAGCGTATCGCCGCCGAATTTTTCAAGTAAAGCTTCCGCCAAAACAAAAGCTGTCATGGCTTCGCCTACGACCGATGCAGCCGAAACCGCACAAACATCACTGCGTTCTTTGCAAGCCAATACCTCTTCTTTCGTATCGATATCAACCGAATGAAGCGGTGTCATCAAGGTAGGGATTGGTTTCATAACGGCCCGAGCCACAATGTGCTCACCATTGCTCATGCCGCCTTCAATACCACCAGCACGATTCGTTTTACGATATACCTGTTTTTTCTCATCAAAGAACATTTCATCATGCGCTTTGCTGCCAGGAATATCTGCATAAGCAAAACCAGCACCGATTTCAACACCTTTGATGGCTTGTATCGACATCAACGCACTGGTCAGTCTGGCATCGAGACGGCGATCCCATTGAATGTGGCTGCCAAGACCTACTGGTGCGCCAGTCACGATAACCTCGAATACCCCGCCCAAAGTATCCCCAGCCGCCTTTGCTTTTTCAATGGTTTCTTTCATTTTTTCTTCTGCTGCAGGATCTGCACAGTTTAGTTCTGATGCAGCTTGTCGTTTAGCCAAGGGATCGATGTTTTTATCATCTACGGTAATCGATCCGATATTTACAACATGTGACAAAATTTCTATCCCGCAAGCTTTAAGGAGCTGCTTTGCTAACCCACCAACAGCAACTCTAGCAGCTGTTTCCCTAGCACTGGCGCGTTCAAGGATATCTCGAATGTCTTTCCGATCGTATTTTTGTGTACCAATCAAATCAGCATGTCCCGGTCTAGCTGCGGTAACAGCTGCACCAAACGGTTCGCCACTAACCGACATTCGCTCTGTCCAATTTCCCCAATCCTTATTTGCAACTTTTAATGTAATAGGGTCCCCCATCGTTTCGCCAAAACGAACTCCGGAGAGAATTTCGACTTTATCTGTCTCTATCTTCATTCGACCGCCACGGCCGTAGCCTTTTTGGCGACGAGCCATATCTAGATTCATCGATTCTACATCGATCGGCAAACCTGCTGGAATTCCTTCTACAATCGCAGTCAAACACTGACCATGCGACTCTCCCGCTGTTAAAAAGCGAAACATATAAATGCACCTCATTTGTTCATTTGTTTATAAAAAAATATAAAGTCCCATGTTATATAGTTTATTCGATGATACAATATAAATCAAGTTCCGCCTGCTAGAAAATATGTACGTGTCCAGGAGATTTATTTTACTTTTTTAGCCATTCGACTTCTCTATCTCCATTTCAGCGTACGTTTCAATGACCATTTTGCAATTCAAGCGATGTTCTTCGGCTTGAACTGATAACTTTTTTATACAAACAAACGGCTGCATTTTTTCTATTTCTTGTAAAAATGCAACTAATGAAAAATAATCCCCATAGAATTCCATTGCAAAAGCCACACTGCGAATTTCATCTTGCTGCTTAATTACATCCGGCTTCATTGCCGCCAAAAAAATTTTGTGTTTTTGTGCAAAAGTTTCCATTGATCGTATAAACTTGCTTATTTGCATGGTTTCCGGCAACATCATCTCTACAATTGCCTCTTTTTCATCTATCTCTTTTTCATAAGAAGCAAGATCAGGGTGTTCATTTAAAAAATTTTTTACAAGAATCAATTTTTTTTGATTTTCCTTTTGCACTGCTTTTTGATTCATTATATTCTCTTGCTGTGGCATATATACACCATAAAAAAATCCTATAGAAATAATAAGCAGACCTCCTATACAGACGGCCAGTCCTTGTTTCCCCTTAATCTGCTTCATTTTCATGCCTCACTTCAGCAAAATTCACTTGTAAAACAAAATGCAATCCATTTTCTTTTGTATCGATTATTTTTTTTTCTGAATTAATCAATTGTACTTTTTTAAAGGCATCATCGTCCTCTATGCTCCCCATAAATTTTGACAAAGCCATATAATTCTCGGCTTCACCACTGATTATAAATCCATGGTCATCTCTAATTTCCACACCAGTAAGATGAACTTTCCCTATAGGCAAAAGACCTAAATGCACCAAAATGCTTTGTCCATAAATCCTTTGTGTTGATAAATTTTCTAATATATGATTTTTCTGTTCGATTTTCTCTTGTTTGCTTATCAAGGCTTCTCTTTTTTCTTCACTTTTCCTGAGCAAAGCTAATTCTGTAACTTGGTCTTCTTGCAGTCTAGACAACGTTTGCAATTGAAAACAGCCTTGCAGATAAAGACCTAACACACAAAAAAACCATAGCAAAATTATACCTCCATAAAGCCTTGACCAACAAAAACAGGATTCACTCTCACCTTGCGGCAATATATTGATCATTTGCTCTCGCTTTTTGGGATAACAGGCCGCCTGGAGTGCAGCAAAAAAGCCAGTATCTAAAAAAAAATCAGGAGATACTGTAGTTTCATTAAACTGAAATACCTGCGACCAAAGCTTAAAGTCAAGCTGTAAATGATTTTCACTACAATCTTTTTGAAAACCAGTTTGCTGCCTTACCAAGCCTAAAACCGTTATGTCATTTTCGCGAAATGCATTTAAAAGCTCTTCTAAACGAGATAATTCAACTGCTTGTATTTCAACGAATACCTCTGCATTATTTTCTTCTATTTTACAGAAACCATATACAGCCGACTCCTCTGAAAAAGAAAAAATATCTTCTATTTCCCATTTTATGGCTTCTGACAACTCTTTTTGCTCCATTACTGGAAATTCTTTTTGTAACGAAACTACTTTATTTTCTGCCAAGCATATGATGCTTTGCGAATATGGCAGCCCTTCAGTTTCTGCTGCTTTTTGGATTTGTTCGGCTATAAACGAAACTTTTTCATTTATCGTCGAACAAGGTAAACACACTAGTTTTTCAATAATTGCCTTTGCTTTTTGAAATTTCAATGCAGCTAAAAAGATTGCTTCTTCTGTCCAAAAAATCCCCATTGTATTTACATAGTTTTTTTCAAACAAAATTTCATAAATATTTTTAACGTAGTCCATCTTTTCAAATCGCATTATTTTTCCCACCGTTCAACAACAAATCCACTTTCTGTTGGTAGCAAATAAACAAACACCTGTCCTTGCTGCCCATGAAAATTAGACATAGACATCAGTACATAGCGGAAATCATCATAAACCAGATACACTTGATAGTTTGATTCATTTTCTGGTATTGCAGCGGATATTACCACGGCTGCATACTCAGGATATTTTGGGTTTTTGGCTTTCATAAGCCAACTTCCATCCTCCTTTAATTTCAATATAGCTCTTTCCGCGCCGCTTTCCGCAAGAGCTTGCGCTGTTAAACCATCACTAAACCCATCTATTATTTTTTTCTCATTTCTCCCCAGCGTCAACACAGCCATCGAAAAGAACACAATGATACCAAATAAACAAATTGCAAGAACAGAGGCTACTCCTTTTTCATTATTGTATTTGATATTCAACAACTCCAAATCAATCATTTTTTTGATTTTGCATCGCTGCACCTGTT
>CBDTTM010000164.1:0-5814 GCA_965363355.1 uncultured Selenomonadaceae bacterium
GATTTCTATCAAATGTCCACCCGCATCCATCTCAACCGATAAATAACTTTCTCCACTGATTTTCACGACAAATGCTTCACCAATCGATAAACTGGGCGTCGATATATCCGCATCATAGCCAAGACTCGCCAAATTTGTCGCGGCATTTGCTGTGATCATATTCGACAATTCCGATATGGCACTTTGCGCCATGTCATCAAAATTTTCTACGGGCATTCCCATCATCATCGTCGATGCAATGAATTTAGCTGTCGTTTCTGACATATTATACGCTACGTTTCCTTTTATGTTCTTCGTAAATCCAACTAGAACTGTAACGCCTTTGCTCTCAACTGAACGTTCCTTGACTACCATCTTATTTCGCTTAACATCCTGAAATCCGATTTGCGGCATAATTGCAGTGAACGCATCAATAAAAGGATTCACTAGTTTGGCATCCATATTTTTACTCTCCTTCCGCAAATCCTATATTCAATTTAAAATCGCCCCATTTGGTCTTCGCTGTAATATTAAAAGAAAGGAGCTTCGCATTGGCAATGCGTATTTGATGACCGCAAATCGTTCCTGGCGGTGTTATCCTCATCTCTTTATCTTTTAGCACATCGTTGATCATAGAAACGCCCCGGCCAACAATAATATTGGCCGCTTCTTCCACGCTGTCGCTGATATCTTCATCGGCAAGTTCTTCCTCTGGCTGCAAACCGATGATACCTCGGGCAAATTTGCGCATCGTATCAGCATTCATGTGCAAAATAGCCCGTCCCAGCGGATGGCCGGTGAGCCCGATGATTACAGCGATTCCATCGACCTCAAGAAATTCAGATTCATCGATTTCCGTATGGACCTTACTATGAAGCCCCACCAAACTGAATAGATTTTTCTGAAGAACTTTGACAAAGGGTTTTACATACGAATTTTGCAATGCAATTGCACTGCTGTTATTTTTTTGGCAAACTACTTTCATGACTTCAATGAGTTCATTGGCATTGACTGGTTTTTGCAAAAAAGAGCAAATCCCCACGTCGCGCCCTTGCATGATAAGACTTGCATCCTTCATTGCGCTGATCATGATGATCCTTGCCGACGGATTGATTGAAAAGATCCTGCGACTGCACTCGATACCATTGGCATCCGGCAAATTCATATCCATGGTAACGATATCAGGACGCAGTGCGCTATATTTTTCTACGGCTTCCATACTGTTTTTTGCATATTCACAAATTTCAAAGTTTGTATTCGCTAAAATTCCTGCCATCATAGCACGACTTACTCTGGAATCATCTACTACTAATACACTAAATTTTTTCACAGCATATCACCTTCTCCGCATACTTTTTATTCATATGTATTTATAGATAATAATTACACATACAATGAAAATCTCCTGCCCCGTTATGATATTTTCCCTTCTGAAAAACCTGCTTTAAAAAAGAAGCCAGCCGAGGGTCTCTCCTCAGCCAGCTTCTTTCGTTGAGCATATTTATTTTTCGTCCATAATTGCCTGGTCGCCTTGTTCACCCGTACGGATTCGAACAGCATTTTCCAAGTTCAGTACAAATATTTTGCCATCGCCGACTTCTCCGGTCTTTAAGACCTTCTGTGCAGTTTCCAATACTTTTTCAACCGGAACTTCACAGACCACCGTTTCTACTTTTACCTGTGGCAAAAGATTGATATCATAAGCGCGTCCACGATATACTTCCTTGTGCCCTTTTTGCAGGCCGCAGCCATATACCTGGCTGACCGTCATGCCTTGAACGCCAATGCCGTTTAAAGCTTCTTTGAGTTCTTCTAATTTATTTGAACGTGTGATAATTTCTATTTTCGTCAATTTTTGCATAGCCTTCACTCCTCATGAACAATCGCTTTTCGACTATTTTACGGTAGGTTCTGTACTTGCCTGCATTCCTCTCACAGCAGCTTCTGCGCCAGAAAGATCCAACGAATTGCCTGTCATGATTGCCTGTGCATAACCTCTTTCACCGTGTTCTACGATATCAAGACCTGCAACTTCTTCAGCATCGTCTGCTCTGACCTGCATAAAGGAGCTGACAATCTTGAATAAGATGTAGGAACCTACAATTGCCAAAGCGTATGCTACGACAATCGAGATAAGCTGCGCGACCAAAAGATCGGAACTGCCATAAAAAAGTCCATCCGCCCCTGCTGGATTCACTTCTTTAGTTGCCCAAAGGCCAGTGGCAATTGCGCCCCATGTCCCACCGATGCCATGTACACCAAAAGCATCTAAAGCGTCATCATAACCAAGCTTTTGTTTGACGACTGCAACTGCGATATAGCATACCGCGCCGCCAACAAAACCGATGATAAGTGCTGGCATCGGAGCCACAAAACCAGCTGCCGGAGTTATAGCGACTAAACCTGCGATACAGCCAGAAGCTGCTCCCAAAATGGTAGGTTTACCATTGTGCATCCATTCGATAAATACCCAGGAAAGTGTTGCCGCTGCTGCTGCTGCCTGCGTCGTAATGAACGCATCTGCAGCTAAAGCATTAGCGCCAAGAGCACTGCCGGCATTGAAGCCAAACCAGCCGAACCATAAAAGCGCTGCACCAAGAACCGTCATAGGCAAATGATGAGGAAGCATAGGAAGCTTGCCATAGCCATGTCTTTTGCCTAATAATAAACAAATCGTAAGACCTGAAACCCCCGAAAGGATATGAATGACCAACCCACCAGCAAAATCCAAAGCCCCAAGCGTTGCCAAAAAGCCGCCGCCCCAGACCCAATGAGCCATAGGATTGTAAATGAAAATCGCCCATAAAAGAATAAATACGACAAAAGCGCCAAATTTCATGCGTTCAGCAAATGCTCCAGTGATCAAAGCCGGTGTGATTACCGCAAACATACACTGAAAGGCAACAAATGCCAACTCAGGAATCGTCCCATTCGCCAAAACATTAAGCCCGACTCCCGCCAAACCGATCTTATCCAAGTTACCAATGAAACCATTGATGTCTGTTCCAAAAGTCATGGTATATCCGATGGTAACCCATTCAACTGAAATAAGTGCTACGATAAAAAAGCTCTGCATGATTGTGCTCAATACATTCTTGCTTTTTACCATTCCTCCATAAAAGAAGGCCAAGCCCGGTGTCATCAAAAAGACCAATGCAGCACTGATCAAAACCCAAGCCGTATCTCCCGTATCAATCTTTGCTGCTGCATCATCAGCTGCAAACGCAATCGGGGCTGAGAGAACCATACATAATATCGTTGTCAATAATGTCCATCCTGTTTTTCTCATCTTACTCCACCCTTTCTCCTGTTAACTCTCAACAAAATACAAAAAAAGTCTTATTCTAGAAGGTCCTCACAATAGAGACCATTTAGAATAAGACAGCTTCGTCTTTTGTCTATGGTTTTAAAATGAATTCGTCAAAATGGTAAAAACAGAAAAGCTCCTGCAAATATCAGTTTGCAGGAGCTCCATTGCTCAAATCATTTTGTTAATGTTTATTATATACAGAGTCGTATTCCCTGTCAATCCTTTTTGTGCAATATTCACGTATATAAATAATTTTTTTCAGCGGACTCTTGGCAAATCCCAATGATACTCGACAGCAAACAAACGAAGCCCTGTCGTCACGATAAAGCACAAGTACATCGCCTCGGATGGCTGCACGTACGGATACGTAATATAAAAGCACAACGCTCCCAGTAATGCCGCCGTCGCATAGATTTCTCGGCAAAATACAGCTGGAATCTGCTGGGCAAAAATATCGCGGATAATACCGCCGCCAACCGCTGTGACCACCGATAAGAAAGTGACGGTCAGCAAATTGCTGTAGCCAAATTCGACTGCCATATTCGCCCCGGCGGCAGCAAAAACACCGAGCCCGACAGCATCACAGACCTGAATCACTTTATTGAAGCGTTTCACATGATGGTGCAGCCCCATAACAAAAACCGCCGAGATCAAACTGACGACCACGTATATCGAATCGCGAAATGCCAGCGGCGGCGTATTGCCGATCACAACATCGCGGACAATTCCGCCACCGACCGCCGTTGCCAACGCCAATACGGTCACACCAAAGATGTCGAGTTTTTTCTGCACGCCGACCATCGCTCCGGCAATAGCAAAAGCCACCGTTCCTATAAAATCAAAAAAAGCCATTACTGTCACAAAATTTTCCTCCGCTTATCTAAATCAACAAAACAAAAACATATTTTCAGTAAGATGTTTTACATATCGCCAGAAACGATTTTTCTCATTTCGCTAAACGCGAAAGAATCGTGCGTGCGACATAGATTCCGCTCGCACCAGCTTGCGACAAGCCTCTGGTCACACCTGCACCATCGCCGATGGCAAAAACATTTGGCAAACTCGTTTCAAGTTCCCGGCTAAGGCGCAGACGTGAGCTGTAAAATTTGACTTCAACGCCATAAAGAAGCGTATCGTCATTTGCCATTCCTGGCGCAATATGATCAAGTGCCCGAATCATTTCGATGATATTATCTAAATGGCGTTTTGGCAATACCAAGCTCAAGTCCCCCGGTGTTGCCTGCAAAGTCGGCTTCGTGAAGCTTTTGCCCAAACGATGTGCATTGGTGCGCCTGCCCTTCATCAAATCACCAAAGCGCTGTACGATGATCCCGCCACCGAGCATGTTTGAAAAAGAGGCAATGCGCTTACCATATTGATGCGGTTCATTGAAAGGCTCCGTAAATCGATTGCTGACAAGCAACGCAAAGTTCGTATTCTTGCTTTGCAATTTAGGATCGCTGTATGAGTGTCCATTTACCGTGATGATGCCATCGGTATTTTCCATTACGACATGGCCATGTGGATTCATACAGAAGGTCCTTACCAAATCGCCATAGCCTTTTGTACGATAGACGAGCTTTGCCTCATAAACTTCGTCGGTTATATGATTAAATACCTGGTCTGGAACCTCGACGCGCACGCCGACGTCAACTTGATTGTTCAACAATTCCAGTCCAAGTCGTTTACACTCTTCCGTGAACCATTCCGCTCCGGCACGTCCAGGAGCTGCCACAAGATAATTTGCCGAAAGCTCTTCCCCATTTCCCAGTTTCAAGATTCCGCCGTTTTCTTTAGGTTCAATGGATTTTACGAGAGTTTCAAAACGAAACTCTACTTTATCTTTGAGATATTCATAGGTTTTTTCAAGCATTTTGAGGTTATTTTCTGTTCCGAGATGACGTACGCTCGCATCTAATAAATGCAAATCATATGCCAAGGATTTTTTGCCGAGCGTGCTCTTTTCAGTACTGTACACTTTTGCCGGTGCGCCATGCTTCATATTGATCTGATCGACATAGTCAATGAGCTGCAAAACTTTTTCATCAGACAAATATTCATTGAGCCAACCGCCAAACTTTGTGGTGAAATTGTATTTCCCATCAGAAAAAGCTCCCGCACCGCCAAATCCACGCATGATATTGCAAGGCTTACAGTTAATGCAGCTTTCGACTTTGCCTGCTGATATCGGACAAACGCGCTGATAAATATCATGTCCACTTTCAAATACAACGATTTTTAAGTCGGGCTTTTTTTCTATGAGCTCATAGGCGGCAAATGTCCCTGCCGGTCCAGCTCCAATAATTGCTACATCATATTGTTTCATTTAACATCCAACCTCTCTTGCTTATTCCTGCCTAATCCATTATATAGTATAGCGATTTTCTCCACAAACACCAATAAAAATTTTTCGTATGCATTATTTTTTATAAATGTACACTTATGCTGCACACGATTTGCATTTTTATAAAGAATATAGGTATAATGTAATCTATATAAAAAGGGGGAAGTATTAGATTTATGAA
>CBDTTM010000165.1:0-5767 GCA_965363355.1 uncultured Selenomonadaceae bacterium
TCAAAAAACAATTAGCAGAAAAATACGGAAAATAAAAGTTAAGAACGGAGGGAGTCCCCCTCCGTTTCGTTTTATAGAAAGTTATCTGAAATTTGTAAGGTATAAGCGAATTTTGAATGGAGATAATCTATATGTTAGGGAATCTGATCCAAAATGCGAACCATAAAATTGAAAATACAGTGGCACCAAACCGGTTGAAGGAAATGATTTCCGTCTTGCGCAAAAGAGAAATCGTCCATGGGATGACACCAGAAAAATTGCGCATGATCTTAGAAGATCTCGGGCCTACTTTTGTAAAGCTAGGGCAGGTCATGTCGATGCGGCCGGATTTTTTGCCACAGGAATATTGCGATGAATTCACAAAGCTGCAGACCAATGTGAAACCACTGCCTTTTGAAGTGATCAAGGATATCCTTGAGGATGAATACAACCAGAAATGGACGAATTTATTTCTTTCAATCGACGAAGCTGTTTTAGGATCGGCTTCCATTGCCCAGGTCCACCGAGCCGTATTGAAAAATGGGGAACGCGTAGTCATCAAGGTGCAGCGTCCTGGTATATATGAAATCATGTCAAAAGATATTGTGCTTTTGAAAAGAGCGGCAGCATTGCTCAAGGTATTGGGGAATTCGCACGATATCGTTGATTTTGACATGATCCTCAATGAAATGTGGAGCATTGCCAAGCAAGAGATGGATTTTCTTATGGAAGCTGAGCATATCGACGAATTTCGCCATTTAAACCAAGGCGTCGACTATGTGGATTTTCCGGTGGTCAATCATCCACTGACTACTTCGCATGTTCTGGTCATGGAATTCATTGATGGCATACAGATTGATAAGGTTGATGAAATCAATGCATTAGGCTATGATGTTCGTTCTATCGGCAAAAAGCTTGGCGAAAATTATGTAAAGCAGATCATTGAAGATGGCTATTTCCATGCCGATCCGCATCCGGGCAATATCTGGGTCCGTGATGGTAATATCGTATGGATCGACCTCGGCATGGTAGGCCGTTTGTCAAACCATGATCGCGCAGCCCTCAAACAAGCGGTGTATTCCCTTGTGAACCAGGATACATATGAGATGAAAAGTGCAGTGCTTTCCTTAGGCATACCTAAGGAAAGAATCAACCATACATTGCTTTATGAAGATATTGATGCTCTCATGATGCAGTACAGCGGCATTGATTTCGATAATTTGCAGCTTGGCCTTTTGGCTAGACAGATCATGCGCATCTTACGCCGGCATAAGATCTCCATTGTCCCGGGCATCAGCATGTTCGCTCGCGGCGTTATGACGATCGAGGGTGTTATGCGCATTTGCTGTCCCGATATCAGTTTTGTCGAGATTTTTGCCGAGCAAATGCAGGCAGAATTCCGCAAAAATTTTGATTGGCGGACAGAGCTCAACAAGGCTAAGCGTGAAGGTTATTTGCTTTTAAGAAAATCGATTCATTTGCCAGAGCAAATTTCAGATATACTTAAAATGACGATGAGTGGGCAGACCAAGGTGAATTTAGATCTTACTGGATCAGAAGAGCCTTTGCGCCGCATCGATAAAATGATCAATAAAGTTACGATTGGTATTATAAGTTCAGCCTTATTATTGGGGTCAAGCATTATTTGTACGACGGCAATGATGCCGCAGATTATGGGAATTCCACTTTTAGGAGTATTCGGTTATTTGGCAGCACTGGTCTTATGCGGTCGGTTGTTGCTCAGTATTATGCGACATAAATAGGGGGATGTAAGTTTTGCAAGGAATCAGAGGAGCCATAACGGTCAAGAAAAACGAAAAAAATGAGATTTTTACTGCTGTACAACGTTTACTGCAAGCGATGATCAAAGAAAATGAAATAGAGCTTGATGATATCGGTGCTGCACTCTTTAGTGCTACAGACGATATCACCGCTGCTTTTCCGGCTGCGGCCGCCCGTCAGATTGGCTGGGAGTATGTACCTTTATTCGATGCCCGGCAGATGGATGTGGATAATAGTTTGGAAAAGTGCATTCGTGTGCTTTTGCTTGTCAATACGGATAAAAAACAAACGCAGATCCAGCATATATATTTGGAAAAAGCGGTTTGTCTGCGTCCGGATTTGACAGATAAATAATATAAAGTAAAAGGCGGGAAGAAAAGAAAAATGGAACAAACTAAAATTCATCCGGTAGATGAAAAATTATCTTTCGGAAAACTTCTGATCTATGGACTACAGCATGTGCTGGCAATGTATTCAGGCGCGGTGGCAGTACCTTTGATTTTGGCCAGTGCAATTCATTTGGACACGGAGCAGTTGATCTATTTGATCAATGCAGATCTATTTACTTGCGGCGTAGCTACTTTGATTCAAACCTTAGGCGTTGGACCGAAAATCGGAGCGAAATTGCCGATTGTTCAAGGCTGTACCTTTGGTGCGGTAACGACGATGATCATGATCGGGGGTCAACATGGCCTGCAAGGAATATATGGATCGATTATCGTAGCCGGTTTTTTGACGTTTATTTTTAGCACTTATTTTAGTAAAATGCTGCGTTTTTTCCCGCCAGTAGTCACTGGTACCGTTATCACAATCATCGGATTGTCTCTTTTACCTGTCGCAGTTAATTGGATTGGCGGCGGTAATCCTAAAGCTCCTGATTTTTGTGATCCAGAAAAGATCTATATGGCTCTTTTGGTCTTGTTGATCGTACTCATTTGCTATCGCTGCTTTACTGGATTTATCAGCAATATCGCTGTTTTGCTTGGCTTAGTAATCGGTACGGTTGTCGCTGCTTTTCTCGGGTTTACCGATTTTTCGGTAGTGGGCAAGGCGGCAGCTTTTGGTGTTACGACGCCATTTCATTTTGGCATGCCGATTTTTGATCCGGCATCGATCTTTGCGATGACCGTCGTCATGATGGTCGTTATGACCGAGACAACTGGTGACGTTATGGCTATTGGTGAGATTGTCGACAAGAAAGTCGATGAAAATGTCTTGAGCCGTGCTTTACGGGCAGATGGTTTTTCGACAATGCTCGGTGGTATCTTCAATGCTTTTCCTTATACAGCTTTTGCGCAAAATGTCGGGCTGGTCAGCCTTACTGGTGTCCGCAGCCGTTTTGTTGTGGCGATGGCTGGTGTCATATTGATGGTTCTGGGCTTGTTCCCTAAACTAGCGGCTATTGTTGCCTGCATTCCAAATTCTGTGCTTGGTGGTGCTGGCATAGCGATGTTTGGCATGGTTGCAGCTAGCGGCATAAAAACTCTTTCAAAAGTGGATTTTGATCATAGCTATAATATGATGATCGTTGCTGTCAGTATCGGCATTGCCTTGATTCCACTAGGTGTACCGACTTTTTATAATAAATTTCCCATTTGGGCACAGCTTTTCATGAAAAGTGGTATTACCGTCGGCAGTGTTACGGCGATTTTACTCAATATCATCTTGAATGGTATGCCGAAAACTGACAAGAAGGAAGAAGTTGCCAGAAAAGAATATCTATAAGAGAAGAGGTTTTTTGCATGAAGGAAGTAATATCGACAGATAAGGCTCCAGCCGCTATCGGGCCTTATTCACAGGCAATCAAGATCAATGGAATGCTTTTTGTGTCCGGCCAGATTCCGTTGGATCCAAAAACTGGAGAAATTGTTGAGGGCGGAATTGAAGCACAGACATTGCAGGTCTTAGAAAATCTCAAGGCTATCCTTGCAGCAGCGGGGCACTCGCTTGATGATGTTGCGAAAACAACGGTTTATTTAACCAACATCCAAGACTTTGCTACCGTCAATGGCATTTACGCAAAGTATTTCCAAAAAGAATGCCCGGCAAGAGTCTGCATAGAAGTTTCCAATCTGCCTAAAGGTGCATTGATTGAAATCGATGTAATTGCTGGTTGAAATAAAGAAGGCATCTGTTCCCATTGTTGAACAGATGCCTTTTTCATAAAAAGATAAGAATTTTTTCGCGAATGAAAATCGCGGTATTAGGAAAGCCATGTATTTGAAAGAGAGGAACATTCATGCTGCATATATCTTCGCTGAGTAAACATAATATCTTCTACGCTATCTTTGCACTTTTTTGCCTAGGGAATATTTTGTTTTTTATTGCTGGCAATTATTTTTATCAAGTCATTATGAATTATAATGTCACGGATCGCCGCACCGATGAGGAATATGATAGAGAACGTGATATTCTTGGCATCGATATGAATAAAATCGATGCATTGCCGCATGAAGATGTGACAATACCATCATCTTTTGGTTACAACTTACAAGGACGCATGATTGAAAATTCCCAGCCTACAAAAAACACAGTGATTTTAGTGCATGGTATAGGCAAAGATAAAAATTGGAGTGAAATGAAATATGCATCGTTGTTCCTGTCAAAGGGGTTCAATGTCTTTGTGTATGATAGCAGAGGGCATGGAGAAAGTGGCGGTGAACATCCAAGTTATGGCTTTTATGAAAAAGAAGATTTGGAAAGTGTCGCAGCTTATATAAGACAAAAAAATCAAGGGCAGGGAAGCATCGGTATCCATGGTGAATCGATGGGGGCGGCTACAGCTCTTTTACATGCAGAAAAATATGGGAACAATATCGCATTTTATATTTCGGATTGCGCATATTCAGATCTCTATCAGCTATATTATATCCGCTGTGCGGATTATTCGGTGCCGGTGGCGCTAAGACCATTGCTCTTAAACTATTTGAGCTTAGTTTGTAAGATGCGATCAGGATTTTATCTGACGGATATTTCACCGATAAAAGATGTTGGTAAAATATCGGCACCCGTTCTATTCATTCAGGGAACGGCTGATGATTTTGTTCCGACCTTCATGTCAAATGATTTATTTACCAAAAAAGATCAAGGCATGAGAGAACTATACCAGGCTGTGGGGGCAAAGCATGCACAGTCAATTGATGTCAATCAAGCTGCTTATAAGGAAACTGTACAACATTTTTTAGCGCGAGTTGACAAGCCATTAAGATGAACAAAAAACGGGGAAAGCACATTTTCAAGTGCTTTCCCCGTTTTTTTATTCATCAGATCGCCAAGATTTTTTCGGTGATGGCGTCGAGCTGTTCTTGTTTTGGAATGTTTGCGATGCGGATTTTCTCTATGCATATGTCAAAGCCACATGCTTTTAAGCAATCTTCAACCTCCGCAATGCTTTGTCCGCCCCAGCCATATGAGCCAAAGGCAAAGGCCTGGCGGTTCTTAGGAGAAAGGCCTTTGAGGTAGCAAAGGAAAGAAGCAACGGTTGGCAACATTGTGTTGTTGATGGTCGGTGAACCGACCGCAATGTACTTAGACGTCAATACATCAACCACGATGTCTGAAATATGGGTTTCTTTCAAATCATAGAATTTCGTTGGCAGTCCTTTTTGGGCAAAGGCTTCGGCGATGGTTTTCGCCATGGTTTCCGTAGAATGCCACATGCTGTCAAAGACGACCAAAGCCCGTTCTTCTGGTTCATTGGCACTCCATTTTTCATAAGCGGCTAATATTTCAGCGATATGTGTGCGCCAAATATTGCCGTGGCCAGTGGCAATCATATTGATATCAAAGGCAGCGAGGGCTTTGCAGGCTTGCTGGGCTTGACGGCCATAAAGCATCAAGATATTTGCATAGTATTTTTTTGCTTCTTCTAAAACAACGGAAAATTCATTTTCATCATCAAATGGGCTGCTCGAGGCAAAATGCTGCCCGAAAGCATCATTTGAGAATAAAATTTTATCTTCAGGGCAGTAGGTTACCATGCTGTCTGGCCAGTGGAGCATAGGAA
>CBDTTM010000166.1:0-5707 GCA_965363355.1 uncultured Selenomonadaceae bacterium
CAATGATAACCCCTCCTAGTTATTCATCTCCCTGCCATCTTTCAAACAAATCGTGTTCTACATGAAGTGTATCACAAATCTTCCCTACCAGCATATCGATAAGATCCTGCATCGTTTTGGGTCTATGGTAAAATCCGGGACTAGCCGGAATAACTTTCACGCCAAGCCTAGCCAGTTTGAGCATGTTTTCTAAATGAATCGCATGCACGGGTGTCTCTCTTGGGACAATGACCAGCTGGCGGCCTTCTTTCAAGGTTACGTCTGCCGCTCTAGTCAATAGGTTATCGGATATCCCTGCAGCGATGCTGCCGAGGCTCTTCATCGAGCAAGGTACAATGACCATGGCATCGTTCTTAAAAGATCCACTGGCGATTGCTGCGCCGATATTTTCTACTTCATATAGTTGGTCGACAAGCATTTTCATACGGTCTTGATCGATATCACATTCGTATTGCAAAACTTTCCAGCCGCTTTTGGTTACGACCGCATGTACCTCACAATTGCTTTTTTTGAGCACTTCAATCAAGCGGATTCCATATATAGAACCGCTTGCCCCTGTAATTCCTACAATAATACGCACTACATTCCCTCTCTTTTCATTCTGACTCAAAGGCATTTTTTAGCCAATTGACTTTATATCCGCTATCGCCTTTACAATAGACTTCTAAAACATCAAAACGGCAAAGCTCTTCATCTATATGGTGCATAGCCATATAACACTGTGCCGTTTGGATGATTTTTCTTTGCTTGTGCAAAGTTACAGCTTGCCCGGGCGTCCCGAAATAATTGCTTTTCCTGGCCTTTACTTCGACAAATACCAAGGTTTTCTTATCGCGAACAATCAAATCAACTTCGCCGCAAAAGCAGCGAAACTTTGTTTCGATGACCTTGCAGCCGTGTTCGTACAAATAGCGTTCGGCGACGATTTCGCCTGCATCACCTAAAATTTTTGTATTCATTTTGATATGCCTCTACAAATGAATTGGTGGTTTATTTTTGGCCTTTTGGTCCATGCGATAGACACAGGCCAAAACCTCGGCAACTGCCGAATACAGATTCGGCGGAATTTCCCGATCGACCTCTAACGCCATGAGCATTGTCGCCAACGTCTTGTTTTTATATACGGGAACGGCGGCTTTTTGTGCTGCCAATAAAATATTTTCGGCAACATAGCCGCTCCCTTTGGCTACAATTTTTGGAGCAATATTTTCGTTTTTATTATAGCGCAGGGCGATTGCCTGTTGGCTTATATCGACTTCTTTGCCTTTTGCATTCGTTTCTTTATCTATGTCTTTATCTATGGAATCAAAATGTATCATAATATCTTACTACCAATCGCTGAAACTTTCAAATCCGTCAAAACAAGCGACGCATCTTCCATCGAGGCTTTGACTTCTGGTATATAATCGGTAAATGATTTGACTGCTGCATCATCGGAAAACGACAATCGAATATTGAGGTTTTGCTGCTCATATAAACGAAAGACCATTTCCACAGCGCCTATATTTTCGGTCAAAAGGCATAAGCGCAGCCAAGTTTCTTTTGCTTCTATACCTGTTTCATTATTTTTCTTTTTTTCATCGTAAACATGTACATACGTCGGATAGCTCTTCTCGTTTTCGCCCATATATAGCGGCATCATAAAACTAAGTGAACGCTGGTTTTCTACAGTTGTATTTTCATTTGGCATAGACTGCCGCAAAACGGTCGCGAAATCACTGATGCTCTTTCCCGCAGATTTTAATTGCTGCGCCTGCATATCCTTGACTTCTGCCAGGTCACAAAGCTGGACAAAGCTCCAAAGTTTTGGTAGATTCGGCAGATTTTCCTTTTGGGCAGCTTGCTGGATAGATGCCGGAATATTCTTTTCACTGAGGCGAATAAGCAGTTGCAATTGCTTAGCTTCCGGCTCTGATAGAAGTTGCTGTTTGCCATTGACAAATGCTTTGAGCAAAGTGGTGTCTTGCTCACTCATCGTTTGATCTTTTAACAAAAGCGTAGCCAAACTCTTGAGCGTATCCATGGTTTGCTCAGTGTTTTGTAAATTACCCGAAGGTGCTGTCATCGGATTGTTAGGGCTCGTATTTGATTTTGCCGCTGCTTGTTGGGCCGGATTCGCCATTTGCTGCTGTTGTTGCTGAGATTTTGCCGAATTCGTCATCTCTTGTCCAGTGACTTGCGACGTTGAAGCATTTGCCGTATTCTGCGTCGTTTCTCCTGTTTGTTGTTTATTTACCTGTCCGGAAGCTCCATTTTGCTGCATTTTTTGATTTTGTGCCGGCAAGGAAATCTCGCCATCTTTTTTTTGCTGAAAAGCGGTATCCTGCCCTGGCAAAGATGGTGTGTTCGTTTTGACATCGCCATTTTCCGGCAATTCCATCGTTCCTTGTGAAGATGCATTCGTCGGTATTTTACCATCTTTAAATAACATCGTTTCATTCCCAGCCGACTTAGATGCAGTATTTGTTGCGGCTGCATTTTTTGCCCCTGCATTTTGGCTTGCAGCTTCGCTATTACCTTGCATCTGAGCGTTTTGCCTAGTTTGCTCTGCATTCTTACCGTTTGCTATCGTGTCTGCTGACTTAGCCGTTGTTGAGGCCGCAGTCTCTGGAGATGTGCTTGGATTGCTCGGTTGTTTTTGTTCTGTATTACTCCCCAAAGACGCTTCTTTGGCATTTGCCGCCGGCATAAAATAGTCGACAAGCTGTTTTAAAAAGGCAAAGGTTTCTGATTTTTGTACAGGCAAAGCTGCAGTTTGTTGTCCATTAAGGTTTCCTAGTAAAAGCTGCAGCTCTACCGGCAAGGATTCAACTGTCTTTTTATCAAGAAGGCCAAAGGCCAGTTTATTCAAGTTCACGGTGTCCAAAAGCTTTCCATCTGCACCGTCCAAATTTTTCAAATTACTTAATAGCGTTTGCAATGTTTCCGGCAGAGCAGAAGCTTTCCCTTGCTCGGCTACTGCCCCCAATTGCGTGAGCATTCTCGCTAATGTGGTCAATTGTTCCAAGGAAAACCGTTGGCTTTCCATCGAGCTTCCCATGCCTTGCGCCAAGGTATTTTCAAGGGAAAAGGTATTCTTCATCATATTTTGCACGAGTTTCTGCAATTCTTGTGGCAGCGTGTTTTCTGTCATCGTTTCTGTTGAAGAAACTTTTGACAACAGCTCTGTTATATCCTTCACAGCACTTTTGATATTGACATTCGTCTGTGGTTGAAATTTAGAACCAGAAGCTGAGTCGCCTATTTTTCGTTCAACCGGTTCATTGCTTACGGGTTTTGTCGGTTGTACGGATGAAACATTCGTCAAGTTCGTGGCATTCGTCTCCATTGCCATCTAGCATTCCTCCTTGATCATCTTTGCGGCAAAGATTTTACTGGCTCAAATGAGCAGCGGTGTATCGGGCAAGCTCCATATTTTTCTAATGCGGCAATATGCTGGGCTGTTCCATAACCTTTATGCTGGGCAAATCCATATTCCGGATACATTTTATCATATTCATCCATCATTCGGTCACGTTCTACTTTGGCAATGATGGAAGCTGCCGCGATAGAAGCGCTTTTCGAATCGCCTTTGATCAGCGGCAAAGATGGCATTGGCAGCTGTTTAAGCGGCACTGCATCGATCAAAACCTGCTGTGGCTGCGGTTTTAAAGCAAATATGGAGTCATACATCCCATTGATCGTCGCCTGATATATATTGATGCGGTCAATGATAGCCGCATCAATGACCGCTCGTTCGACGGCAATCGCTTTTTCTATAATCAAATCATAAAGCGTATCCCGGCTTTTGGGCGACAGTTTTTTTGAATCATTGAGCTTTGGTAAAAACAGTCCCAACGGCAAAATAACTGCTGCAACGACGACCGGACCTGCCAACGGACCTCGACCCGCTTCATCTATCCCCGCAATATATTGGCAGCCAGCAGCCGAAAACTCACGTTCATAGCGGTAAAGATTTTGCACGCGTTCTTTTTCTGCTTGTTCTTTTTCCCAGCGACGAATCAATCGTGCAACGGCACTGCGCGTATCGCTGCGAAAAGAATCTACGGTCTGAGCGGTTATATCTTCTTGTAAGAATAAAGACTCTATGTCTTTTATCGTCATCTTCATTTCATTCATTAACTAAATCCACCTATTCTTATATAAAAATTCCCATAACAAATATTATTCGTTATGGGAAATCGGCTTTCCTGTGTAAACTTATATATTTTTCACATCATCGGGACGATCCAAACTAATCAAGCCCATTTTTCCTGCTCTGAATTCATTGAGCAAAATCTTTCTGGTCTTATCCAGGTCGATTACGCCGCCTTTGAGCAAGAATCCTCGTTTTCGGCCAATAATTTCCAAAGCTTCCTCTGGATCTTGAGGCAACGCTTCCTTTAGCTTATATCGTTCAACGAGTCGTTCTGGATATTGTTTGAGCATCGTCTGCATGAAGACGTAGACCACTTTTTCAATATCATAGGCTGCATCGCTGATTGCTCCTGTAAAAGCGAGCTTCAAACCTACAGACATATCTTCAAATTTAGGCCATAATACACCTGGCATGTCAAGCAGTTCAAGATTCGTCCCAAGTCGAATCCACTGTTTTGCCCTTGTAACCCCAGGTTTGTCAGAGGCCTTCGCTCTTGCCCCTCCAGCCAAACGGTTGATCAAAGATGATTTCCCTACGTTTGGGATACCAAGAATCATAACGCGCGCTGCCCTTGGATTGGCACCTCGTTTCACGAGCTTATCGGTTTTTGCTCTAGCAAGATCTTCCACGATTCGAATCAAGGGCTTCATCCCTTTTCCCGACATAGAATCAATTGCGACCGCTTCAATTCCCTGTTCCTTAAAAGCTGCAATCCAAGCTTTGGTGGCTTCTGGATCTGCCAAATCCGCTTTATTTAACGCAACGGCCTGTGGTTTATCCGCAATGATTTCCTTTAGCATTGGATTGGCACTGCTATAAGGAATTCTTGCATCCAAAAGTTCTATTACAACGTCCACCAATTTTAAATTATCCACAATCAAGCGGCGGGCTTTGGCCATATGCCCCGGAAACCAATGAACCGTTGGCAAGTCATTTTTAAATTCTTCCATTGTCTTTTATCATCCTTTTATGAACCCTTTATTTATAAGGGATTCCTTCTTTAATTAGACCCTTGAATTGTCTTTTATATTACATGTTTCCAGTGGAAAACGCAGGCATCCGTAGACAAAACGTAGACAAACATATAATTTAGGTAGACAAATAAAAATCGGCATCACCCTTTAAGCAATGTCGTCTTTTCTCATTATAATGGATAGCTCCGTAAAAAGCAAAAAAGTAACCCGCCTATTCTGTAAAAATCAATGGTTTACTAAATTGATTTATTAAATTCATTGTATACGCTCTCACTTGATGATAGTATAAAAGATGTAATTTCCATTATAAAATCTCATCTTGCTGCAAAAATCCATATTTTATGAGGAGCGATTTATCATGAAAAAAATCCTGACCTTCTTCTTTTGTTTTTTGCTTCTATCCAGTACAGCTTTGGCTGATGCCAGGTGGCAGCCCGTCGATAGCACAACTGACTTTGATTGTTTTTTTGATACAGAAACGATTCGATACGCCACGGAAAACGTGCAGTACAATGAATCTTCTCCCATTTTAAAATCCGTAAATAAGAATTTAATCATCGCTTATGTCAAGATGATCTATAAAACACCAAATACT
>CBDTTM010000167.1:0-5621 GCA_965363355.1 uncultured Selenomonadaceae bacterium
AATTCATCCCCATTTGGGGCTGCCAGGGGTCAGATGTCTTGGAAATCACGGCAACCCGAATATTAAGGCTGCTCGTCAATTCCTGAACGCGCACAAAGTCAAAACCTTTTGCTTCTGCGATATCGTCATACCAGCCCCGTAGTTCCGCACCCACCGCCCCCACACAGGCCCACAATCCGGCTTGATAGCCTTCATCACTGGGGAGCGTCATAAACTCAGGGCCAAACGCTTTTTTCATTTCTACGGCATATTCATCTTCCACAAGAGAATACTGGTGTCCGTTTTCTGCAAATATGGAAGTTTCAAAGCCGCGCTTTTGTCCCGCCACAGTATGAAATATTCCATGAGCGGCCATAATCTTTAGCAGGTCGCGCTGGTTGCAATCGGCTTCTTTTAAATTGGCAAGGTAAAGCCCAAGTTCGTTGAACATTTTTAGCCTCCGTAAAAAACTTTCATCAGGGCGGTTTGCCCCTCTGCTTTTGTTTATACGGATATTTTTAATATTCGTCAAGAGCGTTTAATTGTCTTTTTTAAAAATTTCATCCACCACCCCCGCCGCACGGCGCATGGCCTCATCCATTAAATGCGCGTAACGCTCTGTCATCTTGGAAGATTCGTGAGTTAATAGCCGCTGCAATTCAAGCAATGACACCTTGCCAGAGCTGGCCAGATGTGAGGCCAGGGAGTGACGCAAACCATGTAGAAGCCTAAATTTTTCTGGTAGCTGCGCTGCCTCTTTGATCCGTCTTGCAAAACTTGGCGAAAGTGTGCACCGCACGCCGCCCGTCTTGGGGCTTGGGAAAATCAACGGATTGCTGGCATCATATAAGGGATGCGCCTGGATTTCGCGCAATAACTCCACTGCCGATGCCGCAAGAGGAATTGCCGCTGTACGCCCACTTTTTGCAAATTTTGCCTCAAGGGTCAGCGTGGCGCTCTCCCAGTCCACATCTGCCCACGTCAGGTGCAACAGCGCTGTTTTCCGAGCGCCCGTAAGTGCGGCAAGTCGAACAATATTTGCGCTCTGCTGATCCACATCACGATCTAGTGCCTCCCATAGTCGGCTCATCTGCGTTGTCGTCAAGAATTCTGTCATCTGATTTTGCACGCGGGGCAGTTCGGGCTCTATCCCTTGTGGAAGTCCTGAGCAAAGTTTTCTCCTCGCGCCCCATCGGCACATCCTAGGGATAAGGGCCAGACTGTGCTTGACCGATTGCGGGGCCAGATTTCGCGCTTCCATGTCTGCCCTCGCGGCCCGTAGGTCAGAATCATCAATCTCATGTGGCTTCATGCTCTTTATGCGCTCTGGGAGCCTTGCAAAGTCGCTGCCGAATGTTGCCCGCGTACGCTCGTTTTTGAGCTGCTCAGAATACATTGCCCACAGGGAAGTGAGGTCGGGATTTTGCGCTATTTCCAAGCGGCGCTCTGCTGCGGTCTGCCTCTTTCCGTCCATCATCTGCGCCCGGAGTTGTGCGGCCTTGGCAACGGTCATGCCTCGCGTGGAAAGCCCCACCTTTGTTTCGATCAGGCGACCATCGCGCTTGAACAGAACGTAATATGTGCGCACCATCTTTCCATCCGCGGCTTGCTTTTCTCGGTAAAAGACACCAGTGTGAGTTGTGGCAAAACGCTTAGAAGCCATACACATTTTCCTTAGTATTGAGATTTTCCAACCTATTTTTTTCCAACCGTCCTTCCAACCTACATGGTGAAAAACGGGGGGTCAACAAGTTGAAGCATATATCTCTAATACGCTTAAATAATAGGTAATGTGTATGAGCATGAAGGTTGGAATAGGAGGGCAAAATGGGGCTGTTTTAGCTTCCCAAGCTGAAGGTTGCGGGTTCAAATCCCGTTTCCCGCTCCAAAAAAAGCTTGCAATATAAGGCTTTTACAGAAACTAGCTGTAAAAGCCTTTTTTGTGGCCTACTGTTTGGGTAACTCCTGGGTAACTTTTTGACGGAGTTACCCAGGAGTTACCCACCCTGCCCTTGCCTTGGCTTTTCCTCCTATATGCCGCCCACACGCCGCCTACAAATCGGTTTTAAGCCTCAATTCTATGCTGGACGGCTATTTCTATGTTCAAAACTGACCTGCCCCTAGAATCGATATTTGAGAGGGCTTGGAAAAATACCTTTTTAGTGTAAGGATTTTTTCAGAGTAAAGGGCAATTTTGATTGTGTCTTTGAAACACCGTTCACGGTGGCGCGGGCTTTCTGCCCGCCGCCAAGGAGGAGCGGCAAAATCAAGGAGATCCAAAATGAATGAAGGATTAATCAAGCTTTTAGAAGTCAGTTTCTATTGGGAAGAAGTTAAATTATCCGATGATGGTATGCCAATTTACTTGACCATCGAATATGATAAAAAAATTCATGTTATTATCCCCCCTTGTAACATTTATCTAAATGGTGGAACGTTTGTTTTTTCTACTATTGGGGCTGCGCAAGCGTTTATTGAATTTTTGCGTAGTCAAATTAGGCTTATGATGTATCTGGAAGCACTTTTAGCTTTCAGCAAGGAAAAGAAGAATCAAGAATTATTGCGGCTTGTCGATAATCAGTTAAGTAAGTTTTTAGAGATGCTAGACGAGCAAGAGCGTGTGCTTAATGAGCAATTTTCCTTACAACCAAACGACTCTTCACCAGAGCAAGGCATGTGATAAATAATAAAAGAGAGGGACAACCCTCTCTTTTGTTAATATAACAGCCAACCACTTAAAATCTAAGTTACACTGGAGGATATATGAAAATAACATCTTTTTTTATTATATTCTTTATTGTCATTGCATTTGCCAACTCTACAGTTCAAGCGGCAACAAGCAAAAGCAATGAAACAAAGCCATTTACATTTCAAGAAGCGAAAACTTTCTTAGAAACAAAAGCTAATGAATTGGAAAATTCTCAAAAAAAATTAGCAGCCAATGAATTTGAAAACATTGATCAAGCTAATGAAGTTTTAATAAAATATGAAAAACCATCTGTTAAATATGTGCTTTTTAGCCTTACACTCGAAGAAAGTCTGGCTAAAAGTTCTATAAATGGGAATAAAAGTGCGCTTAAAGACTATTGTAATAAATATAAGTTTATTACAAGTAGTGATGATTCTTTTTTACGTGAATCACTAGATTTTAAAGAAAAGTTGTCGGAAAAATTTATCAAGAAAGAAGATTTTCAGTCATTTTCAGAAGACGAATTGCGGAAAAAAATTGTTGATCATGTAATTGCACTTAGCATTTTGTATGGATATAGAGACCCTGATTCGCTTAAAATACGTTTGGACAAGGTTTTTTCATACAAAAGAAGTGACGGCAATTACGTTGCCACATACTTAGGAATGTTCAATTTGAAGAATGGGTATGGGGCCTATGTAGGATATAAGCCTTTTTTAGCAGAGTCATATAATGGTGAAGTTTTTGAATTTAAAGATTTGCAAGAAGGAAGTGCAGATCAAAGAGTGCTAAATATTTGCAAATGACCAGTGCTTGCAATCAGTGAAGTAATAAAGGTAAAAAATAGAAAGTACTTGACATTCTTTATCGACCGTGGTATCTTATTTCGTTGGGTAATTCTCCGAGACCACTATTCGGAGGTGCCATTATGGAGAAATTCATAATATACGTGGTTGGTCAGATTCTGATCGCCATAATCAATGAAATTACTCGCTTCTAACTTGGCATAAAAAGAGCCCTTGAAGACCATATCATCTTCAAGGGCAAAAACTGTTTTACTGCAAAACATGCCGGTGAGTTAGCCCAGCAAGAGGTAAAATGTTCCACCATTTTGCCTCTTTTTTATACATAATGTTTTTAACATTTTCTGTCAACCTTTTTTCACAAAATTCCTACTTCTGCTTCCACTCCCACACCCCCCGCCAATTTTGCGGCGGGTTCCTCTCCATATACTCGCACCGTTTTGCCCACATCTGCATATTTATCCGCTCAAAATCATTTTTAGCTTTTGAAAAATTCCCTTCAGCATACGATTTCCGAGCGCTTTCAAATTCCAACCAATCACTTATTTCACTAATTTTTGTATATATTTCAATGGGTTCTATACGCCCTTTAACTGAAACAACATCCAAGAGTTTATAGCCTAAAATGCCTGTACTAGCGCGAAGCGTGTCACCAGAAACTAAAGTAGATACTTGATAATATTGACAAAGTGACTGAATTCTTGAGGAAAGGTTTACTGTATCGCCGAGGGTGGTGTAGTCCACAAAACCACCTTTTGAGCCAATCAGGCACACGAACACAGGCCCGGTATGCAAACCGCTTGTAAACACAGGGATTTTGCAACCCGCTTGGGCGGCTGCTTTTCCTGCCGCCTTGGTTAGTGCCGCCTGGACTTTTTCGACCATAAGAATTGCTGCGGCTGGGTCGCTGTGGCGATAAAGAATGGCGTCACCAATGATTTTGTCTACTTCGCCGCCTTCACGCCGGATCGTTTCCAGTGCTGCGGGATAGATTTCTTGCAGCAAGTAGGCGACCCTTTCCGGCTGGAGAGATTCGGCTATTTTGGTGAAGCCCTTCATATCAGTGAAGCAAATCGTTGAATTTGTTCTTCTTCCTTGCGTTGTAGCGACTTCCCCAGGAGCAAGGCGGGCAATTCGCCCGCCAGCGTATTGCCGCAAGCAAGATTTTACTTTCCCCACTTGCCGCCAGTAGTAAACGGCAAGTGAGGCTGATAAAAAGATGAGAATCCCTGTTATTATAAGCATATTTTTACCTTGTCAGTGAAGCTTCGTCTATGTCGCGTGTCGGTGTCGCCATCATGCCGGGGCGTTTTCGGGCATCGGCTGCTTGCTGCTGGGCTTCTTGTTCCCTGGCCGCATGACCAGCTTGTTTGACAATATCGCGCACACTGCGGCCTTTTTCTTGTTCCTGCGTCTTGCTGAAGCCGCCACGTTCTAAAATGGTTCCCTTGGCTAGCTCATTATCTGGATACGGCCTTTTTCCGTCCCAAGGCTCTTTAGTCGCAGCGTCTTTTTCTTGCATTTTAGCCATTGCGTGACGTGCGCCGTTAATAACCATCAAGATTAAGTCCTTGATAAATTTCAAGATTGTTGCCAAAAACCCACCGCCCAGGCCGAATTCGTACTTGCCTGTCTGTTCCTGTTCTTGTTCCTGCTTGCGCTGTGGTTCTTCCTTTTTCTTTGTTTCTTGTTCATCGAAAATCGGCTTGCTTTTTTGCTCACCGTAGCCGACTTTTTGCCCTTCCTCTTTATCTAGTCCATATCTTTGAATTTTTTCTTCAATACTCGCAATCAATTGGTCTGTTTTGCTCAAACCATGTTCTGCCGCATATGCCTTAGCTTGGCTTTCTTCTTTCTGATAAACGCCATCTTTTTCATGAATCCGTTCCTGAAGCCTGGAAATGCCTTGCACTGGGGCAGCGGCGTTAATACTTACAGTGCGGCAAACTCGGTTTTGTTCTCTGTCAAAAGGCATTCCCGGCATTGCGATTTTGTTTTCAACTATGCCATTTCCGTATCTTTCATTTAAAGTTTTCCGCATTTCATCAAGTTTTTGCTGCTCTTCAAGCGTTTTTGCTTTTACTGTTTTTATGACAGCTTGAAATTTTTCTTCGCCTGTTTCCACAACTGTCGCTGTCGCAATTCTGTCT
>CBDTTM010000168.1:0-5620 GCA_965363355.1 uncultured Selenomonadaceae bacterium
GGTAGGCATCTTCATGCTGGCTGTTGCTGTAGGCATGGGCTATGATCCGGATAATTTTGTCGGCCTTTGCGTAGCGCCGGTTTGGTACGGAGGCTTATATCTTTTGTATAGATTCTTCAAGATCGGTGCCAATCAAGAGGTTCCGGAATTGACTACGGATAGTAAATGGTAAAGCGCATGTTGTAAATAATGATGAAATAATGCGAAGATTTCGTCTGTAGGAAAAGCTATTGCATACTTTGACGATTCATGCTATATTACCTATTCATGCACATTGCAGGCATGAGGAATTATAGAATGAAGGTTGTAGATATGTTGAAAACAAAACGTGAGATCAGCCAGTCCGTTATAAAAATGAGCTGGCCGATTTTTATTGAAGTATTTTTACAAATGCTGATGGGAAATGTCGATCAGCTCATGATCAGTCATTATTCGCAAGCTGCTGTGGCTGCTGTCGCCAATGCCAATCAGATCATGAATGTCTTGATTTTGCTGATGACCGTGATGACGACAGCAACTACAATTTTGATAGCCCAGTACAGAGGTGCCGATAATCGGGAAAAAATTGCCGAGATTTGCACGGTATCCTTATTTTTCAATGGGGCATTCAGTTTTGTCGCAAGTATGCTGCTCTTGTTTTTTCATCAGAGTATTTTTAACTGGATGCAGCTGCCGCCGGATATTTTTGCGGAAGCGAGCCTATATTTGCGTATTGTAGGCACGGGAATTATGATACAAGGTCTGTATTTTTCATTGGTCGCGTGTTTTCGTGGACATTCGTGGACGAAAACAACGATGTTTGTTTCTTTAGGGATGAATGTTTTCCATATTTGCAGCAATGCGTTGTTGATTTTTGGCTGTGGCGTTATTCCTGCGATGGGGGTTCTAGGGGTCGGCATATCGACAAACTGCAGTAAGCTGCTCGGACTTATTACCTTAGCGTATATTTTTAAGCGTTATTTAAAAGTAAAGATTTCTTGGCACTATTTGAAGCCATTCCCTTGGGATACGCTGCGGCAGATCCTTCACATCAGCATACCTTCAGGTGGGGAAACTTTGTCGTATCAGCTTTCGCAGACAGCGATCATGAAGCTTGTCAACATATTCGGGCTGACGGTTATTACGACAAAAGTATATGTCGCAATCATCGCGACGTTTTGTTATATATATGCGATTGCGCTTTCTTCTGCCTTGCAGATCATCGTGGGCTATCTCATTGGCGCCAAACGAGAGGATTTGATCAGCTATAAGGTATGGCGCACGGTGATGGCTTCGGTGGCGATTTGTGCGGGGCTGACGACATTGTTTTATTTTGGCAGTGATTATATCTTACGGATATTTACCGATGATCCTCAGGTATTGGCTCTGGGCAAGACGATTTTGTTTATCGAGATTTTCCTTGAGATAGGTCGTGGCGTGAATATCGTCATGGTTTGTGCTTTGCAGGCGGCAGGAGACATCATCTTGCCGGTAATGGTCGGCATCGTTTGCATGTGGAGCCTTGCAGTGGGGCTGTCGTATTTTTTTGCCGTTGTCTTGGAGATGGGCCTTGCTGGTATTTGGATCGGTATGGCCTGCGATGAATGTGTCCGGGCCCTGATTTTCATCTTCCGCTGGCGAAGCGGTGCCTGGAAAAATCGCCGAATGATACACACCTAAAATTATTTCATAGAATATAAAAGCTGGTATAGAACAATAGATCGTGTTCTATACCAGCTTTTTGCATGATTTTTGAGGTGAATTAGATTTTATTTTGCAGGGCTAGGTCTTTGGTGATTTTTTCGAGATACGGTCGGTTCAATTTGTATTTGAAGCCGAGAACGGTGCTTAAGAAATAAGCGATTGCGGGGACTATGGTGAAGAGCATTACGATGCCGGTGAGTGCAGCGTCACTTTGAAATGGCATGCCGGCTTGATAATTCACGCCAGACAAAGTCCAGCCAATAAGTGCGCCGCCAAAAGCTAAGCCAACCTTTAAGATGAATAGCAATCCGGCGAAACTGATTCCTGTTAGACGATCGCCGCCTTTCCATTCACCGTATTCGACCGCATCTGACATCATTACCCATTGAATCGGCGTAATCATCTGATGGAAAAAACCAATGATGAAGATAAAAACAAACATGATGGAAAAAGAATGGAAGGGCACGAAGAACATGGCAAGGCTTAAGAGTCCTAAAATAAAATTTGCATAGATGAAAACTTTTACTTTGCAAATATGATCGGTGACTTTTTTGGCGATAGCACTGCCAAATAAATTGCCAACGGAATACGTACCAAGGAACAAAGCAAAATAAGGTGCACTTCCTAGAATATAGGTGACGTAGTACATCATGGCTCCGCCGCGTACTGATACAGCTAATATGTTTAAAATCGTAAAACCGCCAACGATTCTCCATTGATCATTTTTGATGAGACCTTTGACATCAGACCAAAAGGTCGATTGATAATTTTGAGTGATGCAAACCCGTTCTTTGGTAAAAGCAAAACAGGCAACGAGCATTAGGCAGGCTGCGAGGGATAAAAGGGCAATACTGCCTTGATAACCAAAAGCTTTATCCGCTCCGCCAATGAATTCGGCTAACGGAACCATGATAACGGTGCTGAGCATTCCTCCTGCCGTTGCCAAAACAAAACGATAGGATTGTAATGACATGCGGCTTTTGTCATCGGCGGTAATGACGCCTCCTAATGCACAATAAGGAATGTTAACGAAGGTATAGAGTCCCATGAGCAAGATATAGGTGATGGAAGCAAAAATCATTTTTCCTGTAAGGTCTAACGGTGGAATGGTATAGACTAATATACAGGCTAAAGCAAAGGGGACAGCGCCAATGAGTACATAGGGGCGAAACTGCCCCCAGCGAGTTCGGGTTCGGTCGGCGATATGTCCCATAATAGGATCGGCGACCGCGTCAAAAATCCTGGCTGCTAAAAACATCGTTCCGACGAAGGCGGCGGAAAGACCGACAATATCCGTATAGAAAAACATCATATAAAGCATTACGTTGTCAAATACGATATGGCTTGCTGCATCGCCAAGTCCATATCCGATTTTTTCTTTAATGGATAAAGACGTTTGATCAGCTTCGCTCGATAGGGTGAAATTACTCTTATGTGTTAAGGTTCCCAAATATATCACCTCATTTTATTTTTAGACGGGTTCATTATTTTGTTGAAGAACGATTTTTTCGCCATTTTCAAATAACGTGTAAACGGATGGATCTTCAAAAGATTCTACGATTGCTTTGCCGGTAATGACCTGGTAGGTTCCTGGTGGCATCATTAATTTTACTGGCATCGTAAACCCTTGAAGCGATAGGATGTACTGTTCATCTTTGTGCTCGATATGAATCGTTGCTTTGGTATTTCGATCAAGGCTTGTGACAGTAGCCTGCGCAGCGTGATTTGGTTGAAATGGTGAAACTTTTACGGTCAATCCGCTTAAATAATCATAGTCTGGTCGATTGCTATTATTGCCCAAGGGAAGAATCGAATTTTCTCTTAGGAAAATCGGTAAACTCAAAAAATCATAGGTTTCTTCGAACCATGTTCCACCAATATAGATTTTTCCCGTGAAAAGGTGCGTCCATTTTCCTTTTGGCAGATAGTATTTGACTTTGTTATCTGCTTGCATAATTGGCGCGACGAGCAATTTGTCTCCTAGCATATATTGCCGGTCCAGGTATTCAACCGCCGGGTCATCGGGAAATTCCAAAAACATAGCGCGGAGCAACGGAGTTCCTTCTTCGTGAGCAATTTCAGCAAGCTGGTATATATAAGGCATTAGGCGACATTTCCAGTTGGTGAAAAAGCGCAGGACATCGACAGCTTCCTCATCATAAGCCCAAGGAACCCGGTAAGAGTTACTGCCATGTAAACGGCTATGGCTCGATAATAATCCAAAAGCACACCATCTTTTATAAACGTCAGCTGGGGCCGTATTTTCAAATCCCCCGATATCATGGCTCCAAAAAGAGAAGCCGGACAAGCCGAGGGACAAACCGCCACGAAGCGTTTCCGCCATAGATTCATATGTTCCATGACAATCTCCACCCCAGTGCACAGGGAATTTCTGTGAACCAACGGTTGCTGAGCGGGCAAATAAAATAGCTTCATTTTCGCCGCGTTTCTTTTTTAAAATTGAAAATACGGTTTTGTTATATAAGTACGTATAATAGTTATGCATTTTTTCGGGGCTGGAGCCATCTGCGTAATGAACATCTAATGGAATTCGTTCACCAAAATCCGTTTTAAAACAATCGACGCCTAAATCGAGGAGCGCTTCTAATTGATAACTATACCACTTGCAGGCTGCTGGATTTGTAAAATCAACGATTGCCTGACCTGGCTGCCATTTATCCCATTGCCAAATATCATCGGTATTTGTTTCAATAAAGTAGTGGTTTTTCATGCCCTCGGCAAAAAGCTTTGATTGTTGGCTGATGTAAGGATTGATCCAGACGCAAATCTTAAGCCCACGTTTTTTTAGGCGAGCTAACATTTCTTCTGGGTGAGGGAATACGCGTTCATCCCAAGTGAAATCACACCAATGAAAACCTTTCATCCAAAAGCAATCGAAGTGAAATACGTGAAGCGGAATATTGCGCTCTGCCATACCCTCGATAAAGTGTGTTACCGTTTTTTCGTCGTAATTTGTGGTGAAAGATGTCGAAAGCCAAAGTCCAAATGACCAGGCCGGGAGACGCGGCGGCTTGCCGGTCATTGCAGTGTATTGCGTCAATATTTCTTTTGGTGTATCGGCGGCAATTATATGATACGTCAGAGATTCTCCTTTAACAGAAAACTGCACCTGCGAGACTTTTTCTGAAGCGACTTCTAAAGAGACTTTTTCTGTTTGTTCGATAAATACGCCATATTTTTTATTCGTCAAATAAAAAGGAATGTTTTTGTATGCTTGTTCTGTACTTGTGCCGCCATCCTGGTTCCAAATATCAACGGTTTGACCATTTTTTACAAACGGAGTGAAGCGCTCGCCTAAGCCATAAACCAGTTCGCCAACCTGCAAATTGAGCTGTTCAAACATGTAGTGTTCATTGGTTTCGATATCGGTCGCGTACCCGGAAGATTTCTCGCTGCTGCCGGTGATTTTCTGGCCATCATAGAAGAAGTCTATAGCCCATCGTCCGGTTTTATGAAGTACAGCAGTCAATTTTCCACTTGTTATGTGGAGAAAATCATCGCCTTCTTTGCAGGTAAGGGGTATACGTGGGTTTTTATTAAGTGAAAAATTAGGCGTTCGAGGATAAATCCCCAAAAAGTGGGAAAGCTTGATGCGTAAAGTATTTTCCTGCAAGGTTGAAATCTCATAAGTAAATAAAGGTGTATCAAGCTGGTTTTCTCGTTTTGAAGTATCGATTGGTGCAACGTGGACGTAAATCATGTTTTCCGCTTGTATAACTTCAAAAAAATGGAGTGGATAGATAACGTGTAGATTTTTTTGCAACAGCCAATTGCCATCACTGATTTTCATATAAAAATCTCCTCATAAAAAGAATCGCTATAGCTGTCTTTTAGTATAAATTTTATTTTTCGATTCGGCTTGTTTGATTTTGTCTTGCTATAATACTATTTTGACTTTTTAGATTAATCAGTTAAA
>CBDTTM010000169.1:0-5618 GCA_965363355.1 uncultured Selenomonadaceae bacterium
AAAAAAATGCTTGATATGATTGAACAGGCAAAACTTGAACATACGGATATCATTGTATTTCCTGAAATGGCTATTCCTGGATATTTACTCGGTGACACATGGGAGCAATCAAGCTTCTTAAACGATTGCGACTATTTCGGCAAACAAATCATCGCCGCATCGGAAGGTATCTACATCCTCTTTGGCAACGTTGCCGTAGATTGGACAAAACGCAACAACGATGGCCGTGTCCGCAAATACAATGCCTTTTTCACCGCCTACAATGGAAAACTGGTTAAAAGTGCGCAACAACCTCTTTCTTATGTCATAAAAACATTGATGCCCAATTATCGCGAATTCGATGATACTCGCTATTTTTTCAGTTTGCAAAAACTTGCAAATGAAATGAATCAGCCTATTGAAGACTTGATTGAACCATTAGAATTAGAAATTCGCCAACAAAAAATAAAAATCGGCTGCCTACTATGTGAAGATGGCTGGAGCGATGACTATGCCTTAGCCCCGATGAAGGTTCTTCATGAAAAAGGCAGTGAACTTTTTATCAATATCTCAGCATCCCCCTACACGCTTGGCAAAAACAACAAACGGAACCGAACTTTTGCCAAACAAGCACAAGATTATAAAACTCCATTAGTTTATGTGAATAATATCGGGCTGCAAAACAACGGTAAAACTATTTACACATTTGATGGTTCTTCTACTGTTTACAATGCTGACGGCGAAATCATAGCCTGTGCTGAACCTTATACACAGACACTTCATACAATCGATCTTTTCGGAACATATAATCCTCCCGTATCAACCAAAGATCCTGATGACATTCCCGCGATCTATGCTGCTCTTTCCTATGGAATTCGAAAATTCCTCGATAATATCCACATGAAAAAAATCGTCATCGGCGTCTCTGGCGGTATTGATTCAGCCGTAGCTGCCGCACTTTATGCCAGTATCATCGGCCCTGAAAACATCTTATTGGTCAATATGCCAAGCATATACAATTCAAATACAACCAAGGATTTATCCGCTCGCCTAGCCGAAAACCTTGGCTGTAATTATACGATTCTGCCAATCCAGGAAGTCGTTGATTATACCATCAAACAGCTAGAGACAACGCTCATCACGAACCTTGCCAGCAAAGAAACCTCTCACCTACATGTTTCCTCTTTTGTTGCTGAAAACATCCAAGCCAGAGACCGCAGTGCCCGTATCCTCGCAGGAGCTGCCGCCAGCTTTGGCGGTGGCTTTACCTGTAATGCCAACAAAGCAGAAACAACCGTTGGCTACTCTACCTTATATGGTGACCAATCTGGCTTCTTGGCGGCTTTAGCTGACCTTTGGAAATACCAGATTTATGACTTAGCCCGCTACTTAAACAAAATAATCTATCAACGCGAAGTCATTCCCCAGGCAACAATCGATATTGTTCCAAGCGCTGAGCTTTCCGCCAACCAATCAGTTGACGAAGGCAAAGGCGACCCTATCAAGTACCCTTATCACGATTATCTCTTCCGCTCTTTTATTGAACGCTGGAATAAAGCTACTCCAGAAGATATTTTGGAGTGGTATAAAGACGGATCTCTTGCAGAGAAAATTGGCTGTAATGAAGATTTAGTCGCTCAGTATTTTAAATCACCTAAAGACTTCATTGCCGATCTTGAACGGTGGTGGAACCTTTTCACTGGAATGGCGATTGCCAAACGCATCCAAGCTCCACCTATTTTAGCCATAAGTCGCCGAGCTTATGGTTTTGACCACCGCGAAGCACAAAATGGCCCATATTATACCATGCGCTATAAAAAACTAAAAAACGAACTGCTCAATCTATAAAAAAACTGCTGACATTGCCAAATGGTGATGTCAGCAGTTTTTTATGAATTTGTTATGACAAAAGCAAGTAAAAGAATACTACCAAATAAAATTAAATAATCCAAACCAGAAAGATGCGTTGCTGCCATAAATGTTCTTGGCTGCGTTCCTGAAAATCCCCTCATTTCAAGACTCACCGCCATATGTTCACTGCGCTCGATTGCCCGAAAAAGCATTGGCTTTATAATCGTCATATAACCGTTTAAACGCTGCAAGGGGCTTCCTGCTGCACTATATCCTCTGCAAGATTGTGCTTCACGGACACTGCGGCTTTCTTCCATTAAGTCTGGAACAAAACGAAGTACTGCAGTAACCATAAAAGCATAACTATAAGGTAGATGAATTTGCTGAACCAATGCCGCGGTAATTTCCTGTGTCCTCGTGAAAAAAATCATCAAGGCAATAGAAATTGCCATGACTGCCATGCGCAAAGCCGATGCTGCCGCTAGTGCATATGTCGTACCGCAAAAAAGTTGTATCGCAAAAAGAATCAGAGAAAAGATTCCCAAAGCAACCATTGCCATCCCCGCATTCTTCCATTTAGGACAAAAAGGCAATACGATGATCTCCAGCGCTAAAAAACACAGAAGAATCGTCAAATTCAAAGTGAGCATCGATCCTATCGAAATGAGAACAGCTAATGCTATTTTGGTAAAAGCGGCTAATTTAAACATAATTTTGCTTCGCCTCCTCAAGATCAAGAGAAGTATAGATTTCTCTTGGTGTCAAACAGATTGGCAAATTCAATTGCTTGCTGATTTTTACAGTTTCCGGTAATTCCAGTCCAAGCGATACCGTCAAATCTTCATCTGAAAACAGCTCAAGTGGACTGCCATTAAAACGAACTTTATGATCTAAAAGGGCCAAAACCCGATCTGCATGCTCCGCGACAATATCCATATCATGTGTAACTAAAATCAAACCCATTCCTTCATGGTTAAGCCTTCGCATTAAACGCAATAAAGAAGTCCGTTCTCTACAATCTTGCCCTGATGTAGGCTCATCCATAATGAGGATCTGCGGCTTAGCTGCTAATGCCGATGCAATCGAAAGCCTCTGTTTTTGTCCACGAGACAACATTTGTGGAGCATGTGTTTCAAATCCAGATAAATCAACCGCACATAAAGATTGCACCGCTTGCTCCTTTGCCTGTTCCCAAACAAATCCCAATTGCAATGGCCCATACATAACTTCTTCCAAAACCGTATTAGCAAATAGTTGCCGGTCAGGGTTTTGAAATACATACCCTATCTTTTTTGCCATTTCACTCGCTTTGAATTTTGTTACGTCGATTCCATCTAATTCTAGCTTGCCTGCTGTCGGCAAGAGAAGTCCCATCAAAATCTTAGTCAACGTAGTTTTTCCACAACCATTTCTTCCTACGATTGCCAAAATTTCACCATTTTTTAAACATAAGTTAATTCCATCTAATATTCTAGTTGAAGAGTTATAGGCATATTCTACATTTTTTACCTCTAGCATATATTTTCACCTAAATTCATCCGTATTTTCCATTGTAACGGAATTGCCTCTGCATAAATCTGTTCATCATACATATAGTGCATGCACTGCGACATCGTTCCTGAATATCTAAGCTCACCTTTATCCATAAGCAAGAGCTTTGTTGCATAAGGTGCAGCATATTTCAAATCATGTTCTGCCACAAGGATCGTTGTATTATATTTTTTATTGATTTGTCCCAACAATCGATAAATATCACGAGCTCCTTCTGGATCGATTGCAGCTACGGGCTCGTCTAAAATTAGGATATCAGGCTGCATTGCCAGCATGACAGCAATAGCCAAGCGTTGCTTTTGACCACCAGAAAGGCTAGCGATACTTTTTTCCTCGAAACCGCTAAGTCCTACCATTTCCAAAACGGCTTGCCGGCGTTGTAAAATAATTTCTGGCATAAGTCCTGCGTTTTCTAAAGAAAAGTCAATTTCATCCGCTACAGTCTCCGTTACCAATTGCGCTTCATAATCTGCCATAACCATAGCCGCTCTGCTTTGAAGTTCTTTTCTTGTCTGCTGCAAAATATCTATTTCATTCACCACTAAAGAACTTTGTTGTACATCTCCAAGATATTGCACTCTAGCACCTGCAATTGTCAGCAATAAAGATGTTTTTCCAGAACCATTCACGCCTGTAACTATACAAAATGCCCCTGAAGGTACATTCATATGAATATTTTTCAGTTGATATTTCACTTCTCCAGAAACGTCTTGACCTTTATTGAATACTTTATACGCTGGCTTATAAAGCAATTGTCCCGCTGCGCTGCCAAATAAAGCCACAAAAAAGACTGCCGGCAACATTGCATATAAAAAAACAGCCATTGGTAGATTTAAAACAACTTTTGTCAATAAAACAAAACTGCCACCACTAATAAAAGTCGTCAAAAAAACCAAAAAAGCTGGCTCTAAATTTACTTTACGCACTTTTATTTCTAGAAAATAATGATTTGCCAAAAAAGCACATACAGCAGCTGCCAATGGATCGCTAATCAAATTTGCATAAGGTAAAGCTGCTTTTGAAGACATCGTCGCCACTAAACCTGACACAAAACCAATACCTATGCCTTGTTTTATCGAGGGTCGGCACAACATAATCGCTACCGTATACATGACAATATTCCAATTAAGCGATATTCCACCTATATTGGGAGAAATCATTCGTAAGATAACTCCGATTGACAATAATAAAACCGTAATCGTAATCCAACGCAAATCTTCTCCCGGAACCTCTTGAAATCGCTTACTTTTCTTTTCCAAACTTCATCACTCCAATATATGTTTTTCGTATAAAAAAACCCCTCATCCCCAAAAAAGGGACGAGAGGTTCACTCGCGGTACCACCCTTGTTAACTCAAAAGAGCTCAACTTAGTCAAAGTACAAAAGCCTTCAGCTTCAATACCCGATTCCTGATAACGGCGGAATATTCCCGATAGTCTTTACCCTGCTTGCAGCTCAAAACTATATCTCCTAGGCCCATTCCTCATACCAACGCACATCGGACTCTCACCACCGCCGACTCTCTGTCTGCATCTTCCTATAAGTACTATCCCTATTCATCGATTAACATATTATAGTAGCCTAATATTAATATTTTTCTAATAAAATGTCAATAATCAAAAAACCGACTTCAATGGCGAATAAATGATAAAATCAGCCAAACAACAATGCCAATAGCTGCGCCTACAAGAATTACCGGCAATGCCACAAATACAACAAAAGCCAAAATAGCAACAACTAAAATAAATATACTGATTTTTACCAGCCAATTTGAATTTCCTAAACCAAAAGTATTTACATATATCTTTCGGTTACTATTGTTTGCTGAACTATCAAAATGTTCGCGTCTACTCGATGGCTCTTCAATCGTAACCCCATGATAAGCCTCTTTTTCCTCTTGAGACATCACATGTACTTTTGCTGCTTCATTTCCACAATTTTGACATTTTCCATTTTCATCTAATTCATAACCACATGTAGAACATCGCATATACTTTCCCACCTATCAAAATGCATATAACGAAAGGACAAACCCTTCTTCCGTTAAATATCGCGGATCAAAAATCCGCAACTTCAAAACATCTGCAATTTTTTCACATTCATTTTGAAAATCTTCCTTTTTTACACCAAGCCTTGCCAATAAAAGTTTTTTATTGATAAAATTCACCCCATTGATTGTTGTGAATGATAAAAACACACTCAAAGCCCGACTTTCCGGCGACTCTGCTTGCGGTAAA
>CBDTTM010000170.1:0-5605 GCA_965363355.1 uncultured Selenomonadaceae bacterium
AAATAAAACGCTGGTTAAAGATTTTTGCAATTTTATTATTGCTTTTGGTCTTGATCGTTGGGGGCTTTTTCCTAGGGATTTATTTAAGAATATTTGATACAAATACGATAAATGAGAAGATGGAATTATATAAATATCCAATAATCGGTGATTATTTTGTCAAGCCAACGGATGCAGAAAAAGATAAGACCGCAGATAAGGCTACAACGCCGGATACGCCAGATTCCAAAAAAACCGGGAACAAGATCGAAGATGCAAAACTTGACCCAAATAAATTGACCGATCCATCGAAGCCAGTTGTTTTAACCAAAGAACAAGTGGAGAAACAAATGAAGCTGCAACAAGCGGAAGAAAAAAAACGCATCTCCAAATTGGCTCGTCTCTATGGACAGATGAAGGCACCGGAAGCGGTGGCTATCATGGATGATTTGGATGATGACATGACCATTGCTATCTTGCAGAAAATGGATGAAGGGCAGACCGCTAAAGTGCTAGCTGCATTTGACCCGGAAAAAAGTGCAAGACTTACAAAAATCATGTACAATGGCAAGCCACCTGTCATGCAGGTGCCTTGAAAAAGCATTGAAAGGAGGTGAAAAAATGGATATGAATACAAACGTAATGAGTGCGGCACCGGCAGATGTGTCTACGGTTAAACCTGTAACAGATAAAGCTTCTGGTGTGCAGTCGAAAACTCCGGCAAAGGATCGACGATCAGATGCGTCTGGGAAAAAAGATAAAGCTGCAGACAAGTTTGATGCTGTACTAGAAAAAACGCAGGAAGATAAAAGTGCAGATGATGCGAATGAAAAAAAAGTTCCAGAAGCAAAAGAGCAGCCATCGACGCCTTTAGCCGCTGAGCTGGCAGCTGCTGTGGCCCTGCAAGCAAAAGCAGAACCCCAGCAAGCGGAAACGAAGGCTGAACCCCTGGGCTCAAAAGACACAGCGCTTAAAAATGCTGAAACAAATCCCAATGGACAAACGTTTCAACAAATGGCAGCAGGTTTTTTGGCAAGTGCAGCAATGAGTCCTTCGGCAGATTTGACGAAAAGCTTGAAAGATGGTAGTGAAAAAACAGCGGATACAGCTAAAACAGCAGTTCCGGCGGCAACGGGCAACCTTTCCATCGAGTCATTGCTATCACAAAATAAATCTTTGGATAAGAATCCACAAACCATATTAGATTTGTTGAATGCAAAATCTAGTGCATCCTCTAAGACGGATTTGTCAGCACAGGTTCCAACTATGACAGCGGCTTTACAAGCATCGACGGATGTTACTGGACAAATGGCAAACCAATCTACCCAAGTTGCCGCAGAATCTACGCAGGCAGTGATGCAGCAGCTTATGCCGCAGTCAATCGCTTCTGTGCAGGGCAAAAATAGTGGCAAGACCAGTGATGTCAAAAACGCATTGGATAAAAACAATAAGGCGTCAGATAGCCTTGCTAAAACGAGTTCGTTTTCTTTAACGGATAGTTCATTGAATCCGCTGCAAGGAGTTCCTTTAAAAACGGAAAACCAAACGCCGATGACGCCTTTGCAACAGCAACTGCAAAATATGCAGCAAGCAGCAAAGCCAGTTGAAGAAGCTTCGACAGCAGATACAGGAGCCAGCCTTTTAAAGTCAGATGAACCAACTAAAGCAAGCAATGAAACAGATGCTTCGCAAAACACAAGCCAGTTTATGACGCAGTTAAACAAAGCCTCGGATGTAAGCAATACGCTTGGCACCGAGCAAACCAAGCCTGTAGTCAAAGATTATGAGATTCCTAAGCAGATTGTGGAGCAAGCAAAACTGATCAAGACTACAGAAAATTCGCAGATGGTCATAAAGCTAAGCCCAGAACATCTTGGAGAAATGGTATTGAAGGTCAGCGTGTCGAGCAACGGTTCAGTCAATGCGTCTTTCCATAGCGATAATGCAGAAGTTCGGACCATCATTGAAAATTCACTGGTTCAATTGAGGCAAGAATTGCAGGCACAGGGCTTAAAAGTCGATAACGTCGGCGTCTATGCAGGTTTAGGAGACTCCTTAGGCCAAGGCGGTCAAGCGAACCAACAACAGCAAGCCGGCTCACAAAACAGGCATCGACAGGTCAATATGGCAGATTTTGAAGAGGAAGTAAATAGTGTAGCGCCAATCAATAACGATGTCACTGCAGACGATGGAATTGATTATCGCATTTAAGTAAGGGGGAAAAATTATGTCAACTGAACTCAATACAATAAACGGAGTTCCAGTAACGAGTGCAACTAAGGCAACTACTTCAACTACACCGGGTGGGGATCTCAATAAGGATGCATTTTTACAGCTTTTAGTTAAGCAAATGCAGTATCAAGATCCTTTGAGCCCACAGGATAATTCAGCCTATGTAGCGCAGCTGGCGCAGTTCTCATCGCTTGAACAGATGACCAATGTAGCAAGCGGCATGACCAATGTGTCTTCTTTGGTAAGCAATATTGATTCATCTTTGCTTGTTGGCCAATTGAACGGCATGATTGGGCAGAACATCCAGTGGATGGATGACAATAAAACGACGTATACTGGCAAGGTCCTTGGGGTCAGCATTTCAAATGGTGCGCCGTCGATTGTTGCTCAGGCAACAGGAGCATCAAAATCGGTATCGGTACCAGTTAGCCAGATTACATTGATCGGTGCCAATGCAACAGCAAATACAGCAGCTTCGACACAGGCATAAACAGTAGAGGGGGATAAGAGGCCATGGCTGATTCGAGAATCTATTTATCAACCCAACCACTTATACCTGTCGGAAATCATAGTTCGGCACCAAAGGCTGACTTTAGTAAGGGCAAGGAGTCATTTGCTGATGTACTGGCAAATGTAAACAGCCAAGTTGTTTTTTCGCAGCATGCACAGCAGCGCATGCAAAGCCGTAACTTGCAATTGACAAAACAAGAGCAGGAAAAGCTAAGTGAAGCTGTTGATAAAGTTGCGGCCAAAGGAGCCAAAGAATCTTTGGTGTATCTTAACAATATGGCTTTTGTGGTCAGTGTGCCCAATAGGACCGTGATAACCGCCATGGATGGCACGAGTGCAAGGGAAAATGTATTTACAAATATTGATAGTGCAGTTATATTATAGGCTGGACCTTCGGGGAGCCTAGGGTTGTGGAATGATCGAAGCAACCCCTGCAGAAAAAAAGGAGAAAGATAATTATGATGCGTTCCTTGTTTTCCGGTGTAGCCGGATTAAAGAGCCACCAAACACGAATGGATGTAATAGGTAATAATATCGCCAATGTCAACACAACTGGTTTTAAGTCGAGCCGTGTAACATTTCAAGATACGCTAAATCAGACGCTGACCGGAGCCGCTTCGGGCAATGGAACAACTGGGGGGACAAATCCGCAGCAAATCGGGCTTGGTGTTGGGATAGGTAGTATTGATACTATTATGAATGATGGTAGCGTTGAAACAACTGGGAAAAATACGGATTTGGCAATTTCAGGATCTGGATTTTTCGTCGTAAATAAAGGCAATAGCAGCTATTATACGCGTGATGGAGCCTTTTCCTTCGATGAAAATGGTTATTATGTTTTGCCGGGATCGGGTCTTAAAGTCCAAGGTTGGAATGGCGACCCAGAAGCTGATACCATTAGCACCTCGGGCACTCCGACAGATATCAAGGTTCCAGCAGATTCTTCGCTGGCAGCTAAAGCGACGACTAAAGCAGCATTTACAAAGAATGTGAATGCTGCAGCGCCTACGATTACAGGAATGGCTGTTGCTTTAGCTAATGGTGGTACGCCGACAGCTATAACAAGCGGAAAGATAGGCGATTCTAATGGCGGCAGTACTATTAAATCAATAACCCTTACAATGTCAGATGGAACGACGCAGACAGTCACTACTGGAACTACAACATACACGCAGGGTCATAGTATGCCGGTGACGACGACAATGACGGCTTATGATAGCTTGGGGACGAAATACGCTATTCCTCTAACGTTAGAAAAATCTGCAACAAATACTTGGATAGCAACTATTCCAGCAGGAACAATTAAGGACACAACTGGAAACTCCAGCGCGACGATTGGTACGGCAGTTAATCAGACGATTGTGTTCAATAATGACGGTTCCTATAAATCTGGCTCGCCAGCATCTTTGAACTTGACTGGCTTAACCAGTGGAGCCGCAGATGCCACGATTAGCCTCGACTTCACAGGGCTTACTCAATATGGCAGTGAATCGACGGCTTCGTGCACGAGCTCCGATGGTTATACAGCTGGTTCGTTACAGAGTGTATCATTTGATAGTTCGGGCGTTTTGACTGCAACCTACACCAATAACGAAAGACGCAAGATTGCTCAGGTGGCAATGGCATCTTTCAATAATCCAGCCGGACTGGAAAAATCGGGAGGCAGTTTATATACGGTCTCCAATAACTCAGGTAAGGTGCAGATCGCTACGGTTGCTGCCAGTGGATGCAAGGTAACGCCATCGGCGATTGAAATGTCCAATGTGGATCTTGCCAGCGAATTCAGTAGCATGATTGTTACGCAGCGCGGCTATCAGTCAAATTCTAAGATCATTACGGTTTCCGATGAAATGCTGGAAACTTTGATTGGTATGAAACGATAAAATAAGGTAAGGTAAAGGGGGAAGGGATTCCCCCTTAACTTTGAGAATGGGGTTGGCTTTCATGATAAAATTAACCAAATTTAACTCAGAAGCAAATAAAAAAGGTGAATTCATTTTAAATGCCGAAATTATAGAAACAATAGAACAAACGCCAGACACGGTGGTAACACTTATTAATGGAAAAAAATTAATTGTTGAAGAACGCATGGAGGAAGTTGTTCGGCGGGTTATGGCATATCGTCGGGCTTTGAAGGGATTTTAAGTTTGAATATACAATGGGTTTTGCATACGATTTGTGAGATGACCATTTGAATATATGTTTTTAAGTATGGCTGAACAGGATGTTTGACTATATTTGAAAAGAGGTGCCGCTTGAGGAAAGCTGAAGCGCCACTGTCTGTTTACAGATGAAATCAAGGCAATTTATAGAACATCATGGAGGTGTGAAGAATGGCTGAGGAAGAAGTAGTTGTCGAAAATAAAAAGAAATCGCCGGTGGTTATTATTGCTGCCTTAGTGGTTGTCGGACTAATTTTGGCCGGAGGGATATCTTATTTTGTAACGACAAAGGTTATGACGGATTCTGTGGGGCAAAAGGCAGCGCCAAGAGAACCGGGAGTTTTTATTAAATTAGGGGATCCTAAGACAGGAATCATTGTCAATGTCGGTGGCGTTAAGTCGGGCCGATTCTTGAAAGTGGGCGTAGTGCTCGAAATGAATCCAGGCGACAAGAAGAATTTTGCCGATGGAAAAATCAATACCGCTGCCGAAACAAAGGTACTCGATTCAGTTGTGCAAGTCTTGAGGGCACAAAAAATCGATGAGTTTGAACCTGGCAAACAGGATGACTTGAAGCAGCAGCTTAAAACAGAATTGAATAAACAATTGGGAGAAGGCTCCGTTTATGAAGTCTATATAACCAACTTTGTTTTCCAATAAGAAGAACCATTATGTAGTGAGTATAGGTAAGGAAAGGAGGAGGAAGATTGGGGGAAGACGTC
>CBDTTM010000171.1:0-5578 GCA_965363355.1 uncultured Selenomonadaceae bacterium
GTCTTTGTTGATTATTGCTATTGGAACAAATATGCTGAAAATAACGGATATAAAGGTAGCAAATTTTATCTTGGTTCCGTTTATGCCGATGATTTTTTCGCTTTTTAGAGGGTGACCTTTGATGTAGGCGAAGTTGACTTTGGTATTTTCAGGTGCTACATTTAGATTTGTTTGAAAAATATTATGTTGGATTTTACCAAAATGAGGAGCGCGTTAACTTGAAAATTTCAATTATTTATTACAGCAAGACAGGCAAGACGAAGACTATGGCAGAAGAAACAGCTAAAGGCATGGAATCGGTTGACGGCGTAGAGGTTCGGTTGTTTGATTTAGAAAATATAGATATGGACTTTTTCAATGCAAGCCAGGCAGTGGTTTTTGGCACACCTACCTATTATGCAAATGTTTGCTGGCAGATCAAAAAATGGTTTGATGAAGGTGGGCGTTATAATTTGGCCGGAAAACTTGGGGCGGCATATGCTACAGCGAATGTGCAACAAGGCGGTGGCAGCGTTGCGATTACAACATTGCTTCAACATATGATGGTGAAGGGCATGATGGTCTATTCTGGGGGAACAGCCAATGGACAGCCGTTTATCCACCTTGGTGCGGTAGGTCTTCGCGATACGTTTGAACAAGACAAAGAAATGTTTAGAGTCTTTGGTCAGCGCATAGCAGCTAAAGCTGTGGAGCTTTTTGAAAAATAAAAGAACATACCAGTAGGAAGTGTCTGATCACTTGCTAGTCAAATGCGTTAGGACGTATAGCATAAAAATGACAATAGATTAAGGGCGGCTATCATAATGGATTGCCGTCTTTTTTTGTTTGTGCTATAGAATGCGAAAAACAGGTAGAAGGATGTGATTTTTTGGAAATTTTGTCGGCTATTAAAAATAGGCGAAGTATCCGTGCTTTTAAAGAAGAAACGATACCATTTGAAATATTACAAGAAATTATTCTTATGGGAACGAAAGCGCCATCGGGGAAAAATCGTCAGCCTTGGAAATTTGTTGTTCTACAGAATCATGCAAAACAGAGGCTTGCAGATTTGATGGATGAAGCGGCGCAGCAAAAAGAAACTTGCCAAGAAAATATTGGCAGCTTGCGAATAAGCAGCAAGGCAATCCGGCAAGCAAGTGCCATTTGTTTGGTTTATAATGCATACTCTAAATGTGAGCAGGAGTATTCTCATCACAGAGGTTTAATGGACACGCAATCTATCGGCGCTGCTGTACAAAACATGATATTAGCAGCCACGTCTTTTGGTTTGGGAACATTATGGATTTGCGATGTATTTCAATGTGAAGAGGCTATCAATACATGGATAGATACAAAAGACGAGCTCATTTGCGCCGTAGCTATAGGCGAGCCGAATCAAGCCCCGTATGAGCGAATGAGAAAACCAGTAGAGGAAATCGTAAGATATATGTACTAAATATGCATCGTGCATCAGTTTTTTGCTTTTGAAAAGTTGAGTCAATCATCCTATTGGTATTTGTAGGAATTTAACAGGAATTTAGTTAATTCTGGCGAAGTTTAAACTTCATGAAATGGTTTTCAAAACAAAATAGGGAGTGACTTTTTTTATGAAAAAATATTTAAAAGTATGGAGTCTTATTTTGGCTTTATTTGTGTTTCCAGCAATTGTTTTTGCCAATCCAACGGATGTCAAAGTTATTGAGGAACAAACTGGGATCATAAATGCGAATCCAGATGATGTAGTTGCCTATTTTAAACGTGGAGATGCATATTGGCGGAATGGACAATATGATTTGGCAATGGCTGACGAAAATACAGCAATCGAAAAAAAGAGTGATTATGCCGCAGCATATGTAATAAGAGGTCTTTGTTATTATAGTTTAAAAAATTATGAGGCAGCTATAGATAACAATACAAAGGCAATTGAACTTCGAGCAGATTATGGACTGGCCTATAGAAATAGGGCACTAGACTATAAAATGCTTGGGAAATATGACTTAGCAATTGCTGATTGTGATAAGTCATTGAATCTTGACCCGACAAAACTTAATGCATATTATACAAAAGGATTAATTCTTGAGAAAATGAATAAAAATGATGAAGCTATTGCAGCATATCAGAAAATTATTGAATTAGGAGCATCTAATGATGCAGGATTAATCTCTGACGCTAAAAATAGAATTATTATGTTAGGTGGAAATATATAAGCGTAATGGGCGGTCGTCTTGTAAAGAGATGGCCGCTTTTTTATGTTGTCTAAAAAAAGTATAATGGGAACAAAATGTGAGTAAGTTATTGCCGCTGGGTAGTTTTTTCAAATGACGAGAGAGTGTAAGGCGCTTAATCTTTTGAGATGAACACTGTACGGAGTGAAAATGATGACATTTGCACAAATGATGTATTTACGATGTAAATTTATCGTGCTATAATTACTTTAGAGGGATGGTGAGTGATTATGGCTAAAGAAAATACCGTTACGATGACTATGCGAGTTGATTCAGAGTTAAAGCGGCAAGCAGAAATATTATGTGGAGATATGGGGTTAACAATGAGTGCGGCTTATAATGTATTTTTGAAAGCGCTTGTAAGGGAACGTGCTATACCGTTTAAAGTGATGGCATCTGATCCCTTTTATGATATTGAAAACATGAGGCACTTAAAAAAGGCTGTTACTCGTCTTGAAGCAGGTAAAGGTAAAGAACACGCTTTAATGGAGCCAGAATAATGATTAAAGTTTGGGATGATGAGGCGTGGGATGATTATGTTTGGTGGCAAACCGAAGATAAAAAGACTTTAAAGAAAATTAATAACTTAATTAAAGACATTGAACGAAATGGTGTTCTTGAGGGTATAGGAAAGCCCGAAGCGTTGAAGCATGAATTTGCCGGTTGGTATAGCAGGCGGATAGATTCTGCTAATCGTTTGGTATATCGAGTGGTTGCGAATCAAATTGAAATTGCTCAATGCAAGACACATTATAGTAGCTATTAAGTCTAAAAAGCTTTAAGGTAAAAGACAAAGCGGAAATGATGGAATTATGAAAAATGTTCAAATAAAGTAAGGATGGAACTGCTCTGGATTTATGAGTTTATTTCGAACAGTTATTGAGAAAACGTCTCAAATCAATTGACAAGGAATTCCTAAAGTGATACTATAAATTCGTAAAGTAAATATGTAACAGTCTTTGAGGCAGGGTTAGATTCCCTACCGGCGGTAAAGCCCGCAAGCCGAAAGGCAGATCCGGTTAAATTCCGGGGCCGACAGTATAGTCTGGATGAGAAAAGACGTGATTTTAGAATGCATTTGGTAAGGGTTATTTCTATGCGTTTTGAAGGCTGTTGAGAAGAGGAATCTTTTTGGCAGCCTTTTTTGTTTAAAAAGGTGAGGCGATACGTATGCAAGAAAAATACATGCAGCAAGCGCTGGAAATCGCAGCGTATGCAAAGGGGCGCACGAGCCCTAACCCGTTGGTGGGAGCCGTTGTTGTCAAAGATGGCAGAGTCGTAGGACAAGGCTGGCATCGTAAGGCAGGAACAGAGCATGCCGAAATCCATGCTTTGCGTCAAGCTGGTGAACTTGCCAAAGGCGCAACTATTTATGTTACGCTCGAACCATGTTCTCATTATGGTCGTACGGGCCCTTGCAGCAAGGCTTTAATTGAAGCTGGTGTGGCGCGAGTGATTGTAGCAATGAAGGATCCGAATCCTTTGGTTGCTGGGCGTGGCATCAAGATGCTTGAGGATGCGGGAATCGAAGTGTCGGTGGGGCTTCTTCAAAAAGAAGCCGAAAAGCTAAACGAGATGTTTTTGAAATGGATTACGACGAAGCAGCCATTTGTGGCAATGAAAACGGCGATGACGCTCGATGGAAAAATCGCGACTTCATCGGGCAAATCAAAGTGGATCAGCAATGAATTTTCAAGAGGGCGAGTGCATCAGTTACGCGACATCTATGATGCCATTCTTGTGGGAATCGGAACGGTTTTGACGGATGACCCCAGTTTGACGACGCGCCTTGAAGGCGAGTTGGGAAAAAGTCCATTGCGTGTCATTGTTGACAGCAAGGCGAGGACGCCCCTTACGGCAAAGGTTGTTTGTGATAAGCAGGCAGCGACGCTGATCGCAGTGACTTCGATAGCACCAAGTGCAAGGGTGCAGGCTTTGCGTGAAGCGGGTGCCGAGGTACTTGTCATCAATGAGGGCGAAATTGTCGATTTGAAAAAATTATGCAATCGTTTAGGTGAACAAGGGGTTTCTAGTTTATTTGTCGAAGGTGGGTCTACCATCAATTACTCCATGCTCAAAGATGGTTTGGTAGATAAGGTCTATAGCTTTATTGCTCCGAAAATCATCGGGGGCAAAGGAGCACCAAGTCCTGTCGGGGGGCCGGGCGTGGATGACTTGCCGGAGGCATTTTTACTCGAAGATATAGAAACGGAAGTGCTGGCAGGCGACATATTGATCAGCGGCTACGTTAAAAAAGGTGATGAGGCATAATGTTTACCGGAATAGTGGAAGAGCTCGGAACGGTTCGCGGGATAGCAGCCGGAGCTAAATCGGGAAAGATAACAATCGAGGCACAGGAAATCTTATCTGATTTACATATAGGCGACAGTATTGCAGTCAATGGGATATGCCTTACGGTCATCAGCTTTGACAAAGGCAGTTTTGTTGCCGATGTAATGCCAGAGACCATTCATCGCACGGCTTTTGCGGATTTGAAGAATGGAAGCCGGGTGAACCTAGAGCGGGCGCTAACGCTTAGCAGTCGGCTGGGCGGACATATTGTGAGCGGACACATAGATGGTGTCGGTTCTATCGTTGAGTTAAAAGAAGACGACAATGCGGTGATCATCAAGATAAAAGCCGATCGATCCATTATAAAATACATCATAGCAAAAGGCTCCGTGACAATCGATGGAATAAGCCTTACCGTCGTTGAGGCGGCAGATGACTGGTTCAGCGTTTCCGTGATTCCTCACACGAGGGAAGTCACTTCGCTCGGCAGTAAAAAATCTGGCAGCAAAGTGAATCTAGAAAATGATTTAATTGGTAAATATGTTGAACGTTTCTTGAGCTTTGGCGAAAAAGAAGACAGTGTAAATAAAAGTACCATCAGTAAAGAATTTTTACAAAAATATGGATTTTGATTAAGGAGAGATAGTATGGGATTCAGTAAAATAGAGGATGCAATCGAAGACATCCGTCAAGGAAAAATGATCGTTGTTGTTGACGATGAAAATAGGGAAAATGAAGGCGATATCATCATTGCCGCCGATAAAGTCACACCAGAAGCCATTAATTTCATGGCAACGTATGCTCGCGGTTTGATTTGTATGCCAATCGATGGAGAACGCCTTGATAAGCTTGCCGTCGGACAGATGGTAGAGCGCAACACGGATAATCATGAAACGGCATTTACGGTTTCGGTCGATGCGTATGATACAGAAACAGGTATATCTGCTTTTGAACGCAGCCAGACCATTCAAGCTGTTATCGATCCTGCTACGAAACCAAGCGGTCTTCGTCGTCCAGGTCATGTGTTTCCGTTGAGAGCTGTTGAAGGTGGTGTGCTCCGCCGTACAGGACATACTGAAGCT
>CBDTTM010000172.1:0-5573 GCA_965363355.1 uncultured Selenomonadaceae bacterium
TCGGGTAAGAGAAAGGGTATTTCTTATTATTCGCGAATATTTATTCAGTGGAGGGGTTTTATGATAAAAGAAAATTTACATGATGTACAAAATAAAATAGAAGCAAGTTTAGCAAAACGAACCTCTGCGGCTAAGGAAGAAAAAATAACACTGATAGCAGTCACGAAAAATCACGATGTGGCTGCTATGCGAGAAGCTATAGATGAAGGGGTTTTCTGCATCGGAGAAAATCGCATCCAAGAAGCTAGCGGAAAGGCTGCGATTCTTGAGAGAGAAGTCCAATGGCATTTGATTGGCCATTTGCAGACCAATAAGGCAAAGCAGGCGGTCAAATTATTTGACATGATTCATTCCATCGATAGTGAAAAATTGGCGGATCAGATTGATAAAGAGGCACAGAAAATCGGCAAAGTGCAAGATGTACTTTTGCAGGTGAATCTAGCCCGTGAAGAAAGCAAATTTGGATTTTCTATTGAAGAAATGCCGGCTGTTTTGGCAAAAATCGATCAGTGGGATAATCTTCATGTTTGCGGATTGATGTGTATAGCCCCGAATTATGAAGAGGTAGAGCAAACCCGGCCATTGTTTAGGGAAATGTATGGATTTTATCAAGATGTTAAGAAAATGCAGTTTAAAACGGCTGAAATGAAGTACTTATCCATGGGCATGAGCCATGATTATACGATTGCAATCGAAGAAGGTGCCAATATAGTCCGTGTGGGAACCGCCATCTTTGGGCAGCGTCAGTATTGAGCAAGGAGGAAATGGCATGAGTTTTGTAGACAAAATCTGCGGCAAAATAGGATTGATGGATGCCAATGAGCAAGACGAAAACAAAAAGGGTGGGATTGAGCAAATGGATGATTATACGGACGAGGGGCAACGCCGAAATAATTCGCCGGATAATATTGTGAATTTCCATGCGGCTGGAACTGCGGCAGAAAGTGCCAGGCAGATGAAGGTCATGGTCATTGAGCCATCTTCTTTTGATGATGCACAGCAAGTGGCTGATCATTTGAAAAATAAAAAGCCTGTGGTAGTCAATTTTGAAAATACAGATAGTGAGGCAGCGAAAAGAATCATTGATTTTATCAGTGGGACTACGTATGCTTTAGCTGGCGACATTAAAAAAGTGGGTAAGAATGTTTTTTTATGTGCGCCGAATAATGTCAATGTATCATATACACAAGATGAGACAAATTCGTTATCGACAGAGATGCCTTGGATGAAAAAATAGGAGTGTGACCCCACGTGAAAATAGGTTTTATTGGTGCTGGAGCAATTGCAGAAGCTTTGCTGGGCGGGATTTTAGAAAAAAAAATCGCAGCACCGGCAGATGTTTTCTTGTCAGACCATAAAGAGCAAAGATGTCAATATTTGATGGATAAATATCAGGTGAAAGCTTTTGTTGGCGCAGAACGTTTTTTACCTAAGGTCGATGTTTTATTTTTGGCGATAAAGCCACAAGTGGCAAAGATGGCCATTGAAGAAATATATGAGCAGGTTTCAGCAAAAACAATTGTGGTTTCGGTTGTTGCCGGATTATCAACAGACGTTTTGGAACAGTATTTTGTAAAACAGCCAGTGATCCGTGTTATGCCAAATACGCCGGTATCTGTCGGCGAAGGTATGTCAGCACTGGCTCTTGGTAAAAATGCGACAAGGAATGATGGACAGATCATCGAAAATCTTTTTAATGCGGTGGGCAAAGCACTCGTGGTCAAAGAAAGTGCGATGGACGCTGTGACCGGGCTTTCTGGCAGTGGCCCGGGGTATGCTTTCGTCATGATCGATGCGTTGGCTGATGCTGGTGTCATGGCTGGATTGCCGCGCCAAGCCGCCATAACTTTGGCGGCACAGACGCTCCTTGGTGCAGCAAAAATGGTTTTGACGACAAACGAGCATCCAGCGGTTTTGCGTGATAAGGTCACCTCACCGGCAGGGACGACAATTGCAGGTATTCGGGTACTTGAACAAAGTGGTGTTCGAGCAGCTCTTATCGATGCTGTTCAGGCTGCCGCAGATAAATCAAAGGCAATGGGGAAGAAATAATATGGCAGATCGAGAAAAACTAATACGTTATTATAAGGGAACCGAAGGTGCTGATGCTGCTGTAAAATTAGTGGATATGGCAGAGACCGTCAGCAAAAATAGAAAGTTTCGCGTTTCGGCTTTTTTGGATCCTTATGGATGCGAGATTGCAGAAACAATTGCTGCGAATTATCCAGGACTAAAAATTTCTTTTTCTGGAGGATATGAGGGGGCCGAACGACAGAAGGCCGCTTTTGTGCATGAAGATTTCATGGGGACAGCGTCTTATGATATGGCCGCTGTGAAAGCTTCTTGGAATGATGAATTTTACCATATCAGTCATCGGGATGTCCTTGGCTCGCTCATGGGGCTTGGCATCGACCGTAGTCAAATCGGCGATTTATTGATTAAGGCAGGTTCTGTTACCGTTTTGAGTGATGCGAAAATGGCAGATTTTATTTTGCAAAACTGCCTGCAAATCGGCGCAGCAAAAGTGAGCTGTCAGTTGATTGACTTAGCGGCTATTGAACCGCGTGAGGAACGCTGCAAAGAAATAAAAGCAACGGTCGCGTCTCTTCGTATTGATTCAGTGGCTGCTGCTGGTTTTGGTTGTTCTCGCAGTAAAGCCGCATCCGATATAGAGGCAGATAAGCTTAAGCTCAATTGGCAGTCTGTCAAAAACGCATCACAAGCGGTCAAAGAAGGCGATATTATTTCGATGCGTGGCAGAGGCCGCGTTGAAGTCGTTGAAGTTCGCGGGCAGACGAAAAAAGGCCGCATGGGAATCTTATTGAAACGATATATCTAGTAGGAGGCGGGGTAAATGATTACACCGATCGACATACATAATAAAGAATTTAAAAGAAGTTTTCGAGGCTATAATGAAGATGAAATCGATGATTTTCTTGATCGGATAGGCAATGATTATGAAAAATTATATCGAGAAAATCGACAGTTTCAAGAAACCATTGATCATTTGGAAAAGGAACTGGCTCGATTCCAAAGGTTAGAAAATACTTTGCATGAAACTTTGGTGGTTGCGCAAAAAACGGCAGAAGAAGTCAAACTCAATGCACAGCGCGAAAAAGAAAATATTACAGCAGCGGCGCAGCTTGAAGCAGAAAAGATGATAAATGAAGCTTCTGTCAGGGTTAATGAGATGAATATGGCGTATCAACAGCTGGAGCAGCGTAAGCAAACGTTCAGTACGAAGCTTCGTACAATGCTTTTGACCGAATTAGAACTTTTAGGACAGCCGAAGGAAGCCACAGAGCTGATGGTTTCAAATTCAGATAGAGACTGAAGCAATATTCAATAAACGGGGTTTTTTATGTGCCAATATTAGTTTTGTTTGTTTTTACGATTATTTTGGATCAAGTGACAAAGTTTTATATTCAAGGTAGTATGTTCATGGGAATGTCACAGCCCGTTATACCAGGTATATTCCATATTACCTATATATTGAATCCGGGAGCTGCATTTGGCATCTTGGAAAACCAACGCTTGTTTTTTATTTTTGTGGCGGTGGCAATACTTGTAGTTGCAGCTTATTTTTATTCACGGCTTTTAAAAGAACCACTGCTATTGCGTTATGGGGCAGGACTCCTTTTAGGCGGTGCAGTGGGCAATCTGATGGATCGTATAAGAATTGGCGCAGTCGTCGATTTTTTTGACTTTCGGGTATGGCCAATCTTTAATTTTGCTGATATTGCCATTGTCATTGGTGTTGGACTGGTTATCTATAGTGTATTTTTACAGACAAAGGATGATTGAACCGTAGAATGATAGAAGAAAAATATAATGTTACAGATCAAGTGAATGAACGGTTGGATGTTTTTTTGGTGAAGCAGCATGCAGAGCTTTCAAGGGCGCATCTACAAAAACTTATAGCCGATGGTGCTGTGAAAATCAATGGAGTCCCAAGGAAAGCGAATTATAAGCTTAAGGCGAATGATGAAATCGATTTTACGATTCCTGAGCCGACAGCGGTCGAAATAAAAGCAGAGACACTGCCGCTTGATATCCTTTATGAAGATGCACACATGATTGTAGTCAATAAAGCTAGAGGAATGGTAGTTCATCCTGCTCCGGGTGTATATAGCGGTACTTTGGTCAATGCTCTTTTAGGTCATTGCAGAGATTTATCTGGCATCAATGGAGAAATACGGCCGGGAATCGTCCATCGTCTTGACAAGGATACGTCAGGCGTGATGGTTGTAGCCAAAAATGATGCAGCGCATTTGAGCTTGGCTGAGCAAATCAAAGAAAAAACGGCTACAAGGCAGTATATAGCAATTGTTCATGGCAATATCAAAGAAGATGAAGGTGTCATTCATGGAGACATTGGCCGGCATCCGACCGATCGAAAAAAAATGGCAGTTGTATTTGAACACGGAAAACCTGCTACGACGAAATTCAAAGTACTTGAGCGTTTTGGAACGTATACTGCCGTTGAATGTACTTTACTTACAGGTCGTACGCATCAAATAAGAGTCCATATGACATATATTGGTTATCCGTTGCTCGGAGATCCTAAATATGGCAGCCAGAAAAAGATTCCATTCAAAATAGCAGGACAGGCACTTCATTCAAGAAATTTAAGCTTGGTGCATCCAGCTACTGGTGAAAAAATGAGCTTTATTGCACCATTGCCAGAGGATATGGAAAAAATTCTTGCTATTTTACGAAAAAGAATGAAACAATAGGAGGTACATCTTATGTCCGAATTGGTTGATAAAACAGTATTGCTTGACGCACCGGCTATACGTCGTGCATTAACGCGCATAGCTCATGAAATCATTGAAAAAAATAAGGGCGTCGATCATATTGTCTTGGTCGGTATCCGCACGCGTGGGTTGCCTTTAGCCGAAAGAATTGCAGCTGAAATTGAAGTGATCGAGGGGAAAAAATTGCCCGTAGGCGTCTTGGATATCACTTTGTATAGAGATGACTTATCGACATTGTCTTATCAGCCAATCGTGCATCCGACGCAACTGCCGGTGGATATCACGGATAAAACGATTGTTTTAGTGGATGATGTACTCTATACAGGAAGAACGATTCGCGCTGCTTTAGATGCGATTATTGACATGGGACGGCCAAAAACGATCCAGTTGGCCGTGTTGGTTGATCGTGGACATCGAGAATTGCCAATACGGGCAGATTATGTAGGAAAGAATGTTCCTACGGCGGCTCGAGAAGTCGTCAGTGTGCAGCTCAACACAGTTGATCAGGCGGAACAGGTCATTATACGAGAATTCAAGGAATAAAATGGTTTCCGTTGATTTTTGCCGGATATTTATTATCTGTTCAGTAGAAAAACCTTGCAAAATCAACGGATTCATGGTATAGATATATAAAAGGAAAACGCAAGCAAAGAAGCTTACGTGATTTGGGGAAAAAATCCGCAGATCACGTAAGCTTCTTTGCGTTTTAGGAAGTTTAAGCAGTAACATTGATTTTATTAAAGTTTGGAGGAATTATTTATGTGTAAGATTACAAAAGTTGAAGTAATGACCAGACCTGAAAAATTGGAAGAACTC
>CBDTTM010000173.1:0-5549 GCA_965363355.1 uncultured Selenomonadaceae bacterium
CTTCTCAAAGTCTTTTAAAGTTTTATTCTTATTTAAGCAATCCCAGAGTGTAGGTTGTCTGTGCATGCCATGTTTCACCTTTTTTGAGGATTGGCTGCAAAAATGCAGGATGTTCTAGTGCATTCGGGAAATACTGGGATTCTAGGCAAAACGCTCCGCGCCGGACAATGTCAGCCTGCTTTTTACCGGCAATCCCGGTTTCTAAATAGTTGCCGCTGTAAAACTGGACGCCAGGCAAGGTGGTTGCTGCCGTGAGTGTGATGCCGGTTTGCTCATCGCAAGCGAAGGCTGCTTTTTTGAGCGTGCCGTCAAAATCGTTGATGACCCAGTTGTGGTCAAAGCCGGCGGCGAATTGAAGTTGTTCGAAATCGTCATCGATGTGTTCTCCGATTTTGGTCAATTTTCGTAAATCAAGCGGAGTACCTTCCACTGGAAGAATTTTGCCGTTTGGTAAGGATTCAGCATTTGCTTCCGTATAATGGTCAGCAAAAAGCTGGATTTTTTGCGAAAGGACATCGCCGCTGTCATGGCCGCCGAGGTTAAAGTAACTGTGGTTGGTCAAATTGCAGACGGTATCCTGGTCGCAGACGGCACTGTAGTCGATGCTGAGGCTATTGTCATCGGATAGACTGTAGCGGACGGTGGCTTCAAGAGTCCCTGGGAAGTTTTCTTCACCGTCGGGACTTGTATATTGGAGAACGAGATCAGCGCCATCGACCTTTGCGGCCCAGACCTTTTTGTCAAAACCGATTTGTCCCCCATGTAAATGATTTTTTCCGTTGTTGCAATAGAGTTGGTAGTTCTTCTGGTTGAGGGTGAAGTGCCCTTTGGCAATGCGGTTGGCATGTCTGCCAATCAATGCGCCGATGTAGAAAGTCTGGGCTTCATAACTGGCGACATCATCATAGCCAAGGACGACATCACGTTTTTGGCCGGTTTTATCTGGTAGGATGATGGATTGTACGGCACCGCCATACGTGATGATGCTGACTTCCATGTGATTGGTATTGCTGAGTATGTAACGATCGACAGTTTCACCGTTTTTTGTGGTGCCAAACAATTCGCGTTTAATTTGATTCAAGAAAAATCCCTCCTCGATTTAAGAAAAAGACATAATGTCCATACTATTTTATTAGTATGGATTATTCTGACAAATTAAGTATAGCACGGACTTTGTTGTCGGGCAACTATATAGAGTTGTATGCTAAAATTCTTTTTAGCGGAAAGCATAGCGCCTGCCTCGATAAAAATCTGTTGGATTGATTAAATGGTAGCTGGATTCTGTGGGCAATGGTATAATGGAATCGTTTGAGATTTTAATGAAAGAGTCGCCTTCTTACTTCTTAGGGGGATGGCAGATCTTTTGCAAGAAAAGAGGCAGCAATGAAAGCAGTTATTTTTGATATGGATGGCGTCATCATCGATAGTGAACCCATCCATACGATGACAAAAATCCAGACATTCCGCCATTATGGCTTAGAGTTGACTGAAGCGGAATGCCTACCTTATATGGGCCGTACTACAAAGGCGATGTTTGAGCACTTCATCGAAAAATATGAGGTGGAAATTTCTCTAGCGGAAATGGTCCGCTATAAACATGAAAGATATTTAACCGTATTACATAAGGATGAATCGATCAAGCCGATCAAAGGGGTCATGGAGCTTTTACAAGCTCTGCGGGCAAAAAATATTCCGGCAGCGATAGGTTCTTCTTCAGGGCGTCAAGTAATCGATGCTGTTGTTGAAAAGTTTCATTTGCATACATATTTTCAGTCGATATTGAGTGGTGCTGATTTGCCACAGAGCAAGCCGGATCCGGCGGTGTATCTGCTATCGGCAAAACGGCTTGGCATTGAAGCCAAAGATTGTATGGTCATTGAAGATGCAGCTTCAGGAATTGCCGCGGCTAAGGCGGCGGGGATGTATTGCATTGCTTATCGCAATCCGAATTCAGGCTCGCAGGATTTGTCACAGGCCGACAAAATCGTTGATTCTCTTGAGGAAATTGATTTGGCTGAATTTTTTTAGGAAAAGAAGCCACAAAAAATAACTAGACAATATTCACGTGTTTGGCAGGAATGAATTGATGTATGGCTAATTAATGAAACATATGCTTATTTTAAGGGGGCACATTCATGCAAAGTTTTGAATATCATAGTCCAACTGAAATTATATTTGGCCGTGAGGCTGAGGCGAAAACACCGGAAAAAATAAAAAAATATGGCGGGACTCGAGTTTTTATCGTTTATGGCGGCGGCAGTGTAGTTCGCAGCGGCCTTTTGGCAAAAATGGAAACAATGCTCAAAGAGGCTGGCCTTCAGCATATGTCTTTAGGTGGAGTCCATCCAAATCCTTATGTTGATTTTGCTCGCGAAGCGGTAAAAAAGGCGATTGATTTTGGCGCGGATTTTGTTTTGGCTGTCGGTGGAGGCAGTGTTATTGATACAGGAAAAGCAGTAGCTCATGGGGTAGCAAACCCTGGAGTGGATATCTGGGATTTTTGGACAGGCAAAGCGAAGCTGGAAAAATCTTTGCCGTTGGCGTCTGTGCTGACGATTGCAGCTGCTGGCAGTGAAACCAGCGATTCTGCTGTTTTGACAGATGAAGCTTCTGGTAGAAAGAGCGGTCTCAATACCCAGTTCAATCGCCCGCGTTTTGCTATCATGAATCCTGAACTTACGTATACTTTGCCGCAAAAGCAAATTGCTTGCGGTGTTGCAGACATTTTGATGCATACGATCGATCGTTATTTTTCCAAAGTCGATGGGAATGAATTCACGGATATTTTGGCGGAAGGGCTGCTTAAAAATGTCATGCGCAATGGGCGCACAGCGCTCGAAAAGACGCATGATTACCATGCGATGAGCGAAATCATGTGGTGCGGCAGCATTTCACATAATGATTTGACAGGGCTAGGTCGACCAAAAGACTTTGCGACACACAAACTAGGTCATGAACTCAGCGGCAAATTCGATGTGCCTCATGGCGCGTCACTTACGGCGGTTTGGGCTTCGTGGGCACGTTATGTCTACAAAGAAAATCCGGAACGTTTTGCCCATTTTGCGGTGAGCTTATGGGGTATTCAGCCAATTGATATAGAAAAGGCGGCTTTGGCGGGAATCGCTGCGATGGAACGGTATTTCCAGGCCATCGGCATGCCGACGAATTTCACGGAACTTGGCATTGGCATTCAAGATGAAGCAGGGCTTGCTTATCTTGCCGATATGTGTACGGATCATGGCAATAAAACAGTGGCGAATTTCAAGCAATTGAATCGTCAAGATGTCTATGAAATATATAAGATGGCAAATTGCTAAAACGATAGACAAAAAACCGGTGAAGCTCCATTTGATGGAAGCTTCACCGGTTTTATTTATAAACAATTATATTTTGAATTTTTCTATGGCGTTTTGCAGCTGCATAGCGAGGTCAGCAAGACCTTGGCTGGCAGATGCGATTTCTTGGATCGATGCGGCTTGTTCTTCCGTCGTTGCTGATACGGACTGGGTTTCAGCTGCATTCTTGGTGCTGATGTCGTCGATTTGAGCAATGGATTTTACCATATGCGTGCTGTCGTTCGCCATATGGGTGATTGCTGAAGAAATGTTTTCGATTTCATGGGAGAGGTTTATGATTTCATCCGCAATTTGAGCAAATGTCTGATCGGCTTGTTCAATCGCTTCGATACCGGAATTGACTTGGTCGGATTCGGTTTTCATCGCATTGACAGCAAGCTGCATGTCATTTAAGTTGCGGCCAATCAACTCACCGATTTTGGTTGAAGATTTTTCCGATTCTTCGGCGAGCTTGCGGACTTCTTCGGCGACGACCGAGAAGCCGCGGCCATGTTCACCGGCACGAGCCGCTTCAATTGCAGCATTGAGTGCCAATAAATTTGTTTGGCCGGCAATATTGCTGATGAGATCGACAATATTACTGATTTCTTGCGAGCCGTCATTGAGGTTTTCGATAGCCTTGTAGATGTTTTTTGAACCTTCATCGATTTTTTTCATCTGCGTGACAGCCAGTGCGATAGAACTGCGGCCTTCGGTTGCATGATGGTTGGTTGATTTTGCAATGCCGGCAACTTCGGATGCTTTGGCTGAAATTTCTTCGGCGTTCGCGGAAATATTTTGCGCAATCTTATTGACGCTGCCAGTTTCGGTGGTTTGGCGTTCAAGCCCATCGGCGATGACGGCAATGGAAGCGGCGACTTGGCTGGAAGCCTGTGCGGATTCCGTCGAATTAGCTGTGAGCTCTTCGCTTGATGCAGCTACTTGGTTGGACTGGTTTTGTATTTGCCGAATGAGATTGCGCAGTGTTTCTCGCATTTTGTTGAATCCGGCAGCAAGTTGACCGATTTCATCGCGTGAGTCGATGCTCACATTGTCCTGACGGAAGTCACCTTCCGTGAGAACATCACATTCATCGCGAATCTGTTCAACGGATTTAGCAATGCGGCTGGCAAAGAAATAGATGATTGCAATTGCCAAAATCGTAAAGAATAAAGCGGTGAAGCCGAGTGTTCGCGATAGTTTGGCTGCATCGGCATTGACTTCAGCTTCTGGAGCAACAATCGATACAAACCAAGAACGACCTTCGAGGTTGATTGGTGTGATGACGGCTAAAGATTCTGTGCCATTGGAGGTCGCATAATGGAGGACTCCTTGTTGTTTATTCGTCAGTGCATTTTTAAATCCGTCGACGAAGTTGTCTGGCATGGATTCTTTTTCATGTCCAGGAACGGCTGAAAGCGTTTTTTCGGTTACGTTCCAATTGCCGACATATTCAGGCTTCTTACCAAAGCCAATCGTCATGCCGGATTCATCGACAAGATAACCGTAGCCGCTGTCGAAGAACTTGATTTCATCGGTGAGTTTTGAAATCTTATCAAGCGAAATCGTACCGCAGACAAATCCTTCTAATTGACCGTTTTTTAAAATAGGCAAGGTCAAAAGCGTGATTGCTTTGCCTGTCGTGTGTGAAACGGAAGGATCTGATAAGTAAGGTTTTTGTGTTTCTCGTACTTTTTTTATGTATTCGCGATCGGCACGGTTCATGACGAGCCCGTCTTCATTTACGGCAATACCGTTTTTGTCGATGAAACAGATCATGTCAAAATCTGTAGTACGTTGTTTGAGGGCATTGAGAATCTTGATTTTGCCGGTCTGATCAGCGGCCAAAAGTTCTGGGTTTGAAGCTAATTCTTCTAGGCGAATCAGGCGATTGCTCATTTCAGTGCGAATTCCTGCAGCGTATTTTTCACCGATTTTAGAAGCTGTAACATCGGCACTGGTTACAAGGATATTTTGTGTGATGTAATAGCTGATGAGAGCGAGAATCGTGAAACTGAGAATAAAGAGTGGCAGCAAAATCACTAGGAATTTGTTGCGCATGGTAAATAGGTTTGAATTCATGGTAAAACTCCTTTAAAATAATACTGTTGCATTTGCTTAAAATCCTTTTTAAGCTGTAATACATATGATACTATGGGGAAAAAATAAAATCAATAAATATATATTATGGTTACATTTATAAAGAATAATAGA
>CBDTTM010000174.1:0-5547 GCA_965363355.1 uncultured Selenomonadaceae bacterium
GGGAAAAGGCAAGAACAATAAGCTTGACTATGAATGCAACCCAGACAGCGTCTTGGAAGAAGCTACGCGCCGCAAGATGAGTTCGAGAATGCTTTGTGCATTTAAAGATGGTACGAAAACGATGGTTGAAATGACAGCGATGTCGAATGCAACTGGCTTGGTTCCAGATGTTATTGGTGGACATGGCCCAAAGGCATCACCGGATGAAAGATGCAAGGAACTCAATGATATCTTCAAACTCAAACAAGACGGCGGAATCTTGAGCAAGCACGGTGTTGTTGAATTTGTAAACGGCATAGCGCCAGGGGTATTTGTAACAGTAGCAACAGAAAATGAAGAAATTGCTTACCAAATGCAATATCACAGCATGGGGCCGGGCCCGCTTTGGACACTGTATCGCCCATATCATCTCTGCAATCTGGAAACGCCTCTAACGGTTGCAAAAGCGGTAATTGATGGAGAACCAACGATTATACCAATTGATGGTCCAGTGAGTGAATGCATCACTGTAGCTAAAAAAGATCTTAAAGCAGGTGAATACATCGATGGTATCGGTGGTTATACTACTTATGGATCGATTGCTACTGCAAAAGAAACCTATGAAAAAGGATATGTGCTTTTTGGTTTGGTCAATAAAAAAGCTCGCATGGTCAAGGACGCAAAAAAAGGTCAGCTGTTGACTTTGGATATGGTAGCGTTAGATACAAGCACCCAGCTTTATAAAACAAGAAAAGAACAGGATGCTATGTACGGAAGAAACTAAGCTATAAAAAAATCTTCATAAAGATAATAAAAGCATGAGGCTTTCAAAAAAGATATGTGAATGCATGAATATGTGTACACTTATTAACAATGATAACCTCATGCTTTTATGTCATATTTAAAGTTTTACTTTCGCCTGATATGTGGATGAGGTAAACTGTACATATCATTCTTTAATAAAAAATATTTAAGGAGGAACTATGAGTACAATAGAAATTCTGACAAATGAAGATATTGAAGCATCTTTAAAAAATTCAAATCGAGAATATCTGGTCGGAGAATTGCAATTGCCGCAGTTCTTAAATTACATACATGACTCGAATGTTGAAGCAGGTATCACTGCCTACAAGATCTGGACCGTTGAAAAACCTCATTATCATAAGGTTACATCAGAATATATTTACATGCTTGAAGGCGAATGCAAATATTTGGATATCAAAAAAAATAAAGAGTATCATATAAAAAAAGGTGATTTTTTTGTAATACATAAAGATACAATATATGCACAAAAATCAAAGGCAAATACAAAGTTGATTTTCTTTAAATATCCTGCAGGCAATGATAAAGTGCAAGTAGAAAGCCCAACTGGTATTAATGACTGGTATGGTGCTTGGTAAAAATATGGGTTGAATCCGCCTAGGCTAAAGAAAATTTATTAAAGAGCACAACTAAAAGGCAAGGCATCGTTTAAATCGCGATGTCTTGCCTTTTAGTTTAGAGAAATAGAAAAGCTTAGTTTCAATGCGTTTAAAACCTTTTCTTGAAAAACATACTTGACATACAAAAAAACAATGTTATTATTATATTTATAACGTTGTAAACCATATTATATATATATGTTTTATATACATTAAAACAAAGGGAAGGCTTGGTGGATAGCATGGCACAGTCAAAGAGAGAACTTGTGGAAGCTGCATTGGAAAATAAGAAGGTGGATCGTGTTCCTGTTGGATTTTGGTTTCATTTTGTTGAAAATGAAGATAAAGCGAATGTATTTGTTGATTCGACCGTTACCACAAAAAATATTGAAGGCCATCGGGCCTTTTATGAAGCTTTTGAACCTGACTTCGTGAAGCTGATGAGTGATGGATATTTCATTTATCCACATCCAGCTTTTGAGCATATTCGTACAGCTGCCGATTTTTCTGCATTGGAGCCTTTGGGAAAAGATCATCCATGGATTGAAAAACAGGTTCTGTTAGTTAAAGAATTACAAAAGTTCATCAAGCAAGATGTTTATACATTTTACAATATTTTTGCACCAGCTCGTGTGCTTGAATGGTCTTTGCCTGGATATACAAAAAATTTGTTGGGTGATTTCATTGAAGCGGATAGAGCGGCAGTCAAAAAAGGCCTTGATGTAATTGCGCAAGATATAGCAACTTTATCGGAACGCATCATAAAGGAAGGCAAAGCAGATGGTATTTATTTCAGTGTGCAAAATATTGATGATGAAAGAATAACGAAGGAAGTTTATTTAGACGTTTTTGCGCCAGGTGAGCAACGCATCCTCAAAGCGGCAAATGAAGCAAATCCATATAACATTTTGCATATCTGCGGTTATGACGGCCATCATAATGATTTGAGCTGGTATGTAGATTATGATGCAAAGGCCTATAACTGGGCGGCTGTTGTAGAAAATATTTCTTTGGCCGAAGGGAAAAAAATATTTTCAGGTAAAGCAGTCATCGGCGGATTTGGAAATACTACAGAAGATATTCTCTATAAAGGAGATGAATCCTCAATCAAAAAAGAAACACATAGACTGCTTGCTGAAACCGGGCGTGAAGGAATATTGCTTGGAGCCGATTGCACGGTGCCGCGAGGGTTGCCTTTAAATCGACTGGAATGGGTGAGAAGCGCAGCGAAAGAATAAAATTTTGAAGAAAAAAGATTAAGGGGATGGGAATCATGAAGTTGAAAAAAATTCTGAGTTTGTTTATGGTGGCGGGATTAGCACTTGGTTTGGCAGGATGCGGCGGTGCAAATAAGGCGGCTGATAAATCTTCTGGAGCAGAAGGTGGACAAAAAATTGTCAAGGTGGCTCATACGCAGGCTTATGTACCTTATGATTTTGTAAATGATAAGGGTGAGTCCGATGGTTTTGAAGTTGCTGTCATAAAAGAGGTAGCGAAGCTTTTGCCTCAATATAAGTTTGAATTTGTACCGACCTCTGATGATGATCTTTTGATTGGCGTTGAATCTGGTAAATATGATTTGGGCACAAAAGGCGCCTGGTTAACAGAAGCGCGCAAAGCGAAATTTATTTTTCCGAAAGAACCAGTGGGGGCAAGTGTCATAGGGCTGGTTTTCCGGAAGGATAATGCAGAACAGATCAAGGATATTGAGTCTTTTGCTAAATTTAGCGGCAAGCTTGTTCCGATTGCACCACAAAATGCACAGTACAATGTCATTGAGGATTTCAATAAAAAGCATACAGATACGCCAATCAAGTTGGTTTCTTCAGAATCCTTTACGGTTGCTGATGCGTATAACTGGGTATTGGAAGGTCGTTATGATGCCTATATCGACATTGAACTGAGTTATAAGAGCAATGTGGAAAAAGAAAATGGACCGTATCATAATTTAGCGGATAAGCTTTTATTTGTAAGATATAAAGCGATTCCAACCTACCCGGTTTTCAATAAAAAAGATCAGCAGTTGGCTGATGATTATGATAAAGCAATTCAGCAGTTGAAAGACAATGGAAAGATCAAAGAGCTTGAAAATAAATACTTTGGCGAAGATCTCTTCCAATATGTAAAAGACTGATTGCTCAAAGGAGCGATAGATTATGAGGCCTTTTTCACTACAATTTTTGTTTGATGTATTTCCCGTCCTTTTGCCTTTTTTGTCAGCTACGCTTGCTGTTGTCGCGGGAACGATATTTTTGGGCTCTATTGCCGGTGGCTTATTAGCATGGGCCAAAGCTGGGAACAATAGAATCTTAAGGCGACTTGCACAAGGCTATACCTATATCATTCGCTGCACACCGCCTATCGTTCTTTTATTTATTGTATTTTATGGGCTTCCTAAATTCTGTCTGGAAGTCCTTGATACAAATATCAATGATTATGACAAACTGTTTTTTGTTATCATCAGTTTTACCCTTTTGTTTGCTGCACCAATTTCTGAAGTCATGCGTTCAGCTTATGAAGCAATCAATAAAGGGCAGTATGAAGCTGCTGTCAGCATAGGCCTTAGTCCTTGGCAAGCATTTTTTCATATTGTATTGCCGCAGGCGGCTGTTGTCGCTTTACCTAATTTTGGGAATTCTGTCGTGAGCCTGATGAAAGATGGGTCTTTAGCTTATACGATTGGGTATATAGATCTAATTGGCAAAGGGCAGCTGATTGTATCGATGAATTATGGAGCATATGCAATAGAAACTTATTTGGCATTGGCAATTCTTTATCTTATAATGACGCTGGGGATGGAGAAAGTGTTTTTATGGGCTGAACGAAGATTTTCACAACATAAGCAGATTGCTTGATCGGAGGGGATACAATGGAAATCAATTATCAATTTTTGGTCGATACATTTTATTTGGTTTTGGCAGCGGTGCCCACGACCTTGAAGCTTACCATTATACCTCTTTTACTAGCATCGCCTTTTGCTTTGACAATTGCCTTGATTCGTTTGCATCAACAAAAAAGTTTTTTAAAAACGCTGGTGAGTGCTTACGTTACATTTGTCCGAGGAACGCCGATTGTTTTGCAGATTCTTATGGTATATAGTTTGCTGCCCAGTTTTCTCAATGTAATTGCGAAAGCCTGGTCCTTGGATATCAATGTTTTTGATTTGGATCCGATTTTTTATGCTTATATAGTGTTTACGGTCAATATGGTAGCGCTTTTGTCAGAGGTCTTGCGTTCAGCACTTGGAAGTCTTGAAAAAGGGCAGCTGGAGGCGGCCGAATGCGTTGGGCTTAACAAGGTTCAAGCGTATCTTCATATTTTGCTTCCACAGGCAATGGTTGTGGCAATGCCCAATATTTGTAATCTCACGGTGAATTTAATTAAAGGGACATCGTTGGCTTTTTTGATGACGGTCAAGGATATGACTGCGGTAGCTAAGGTTTCTGCATCGTATGGGTACAATTACATCGAAGCTTATGTAGATGTTTTTGTAGGATATATCATCATATGCTCGATTGTGCAGGTGCTCTTCCATTTTGCTGAAGCGCATATAGGCCGCTATCGGCTGAGCAAATAAAAGTAGGTGAAAACATGTTGAAAGTAGAAAATATATACAAAAAATACAAGCAGGCAGAAGTGCTCAAGGGCGTCGATATCACCGTTGCCAAAGGAGATGTCGTCGTTGTTTTGGGCCCGAGTGGGTCGGGCAAGACGACATTGCTTCGCTGCATGAATTTTTTAGAAAAAGCCGATCAGGGAAATTTAGAGTTCGATACGATTTCTTTAGACATGAATAAGGCAACATCTAGGGAAATCGGCGAAATTCGCAAGAAAACAGCCTTTGTGTTTCAAAATTATAATCTCTTTCAAAATAAAACAGCACTGGAAAATGTAACGACAGGTTTGATCGTTGGGCGAGGCATGGCTAAGGGGAAAGCAATCGAAGCTGGTATGCAGGCTTTGAAAAAAGTTGGTATGGCAGATCGGGCAGATTATTATCCATCACAACTTTCGGGTGGACAGCAGCAGCGTGTGGGTATTGCCCGGGCAATAGCTGTGGAGCCAGACGTTATTTTATTTGATGAACCAACTTCGGCGCTTGATCCGGAACTGGTCGGTGAGGTTTTGGCAGTAATCAAACAACTGG
>CBDTTM010000175.1:0-5529 GCA_965363355.1 uncultured Selenomonadaceae bacterium
GAGCAGCTGACTTGTAATCAGCAGGTTGGGAGTTCGATTCTTCTCGCCAGCTCCATTTTTATCACGCGGGTGTAGCTCAATGGTAGAGCTCCAGCCTTCCAAGCTGATCACGTGGGTTCGATTCCCATCACCCGCTCCATTTTAAGACTATATATGCCGGGGTGGCGGAACTGGCAGACGCACGGGACTTAAAATCCCGCGGTTGGAGACAACCGTACCGGTTCGATTCCGGTCCTCGGCACCATTAGTTTAACTGAAAAAATCCCTCGCATTATTATTTTATGCGGCCGTGGCGAAATGGCAGACGCGCTAGCTTCAGGAGCTAGTGGGGGCAACTCCATGGTGGTTCGAGTCCACTCGGCCGCACCATTTTGTTTACTGTCCAGTATATGTGTATACGCGGTTGTGGCGGAATTGGCAGACGCGCTATCTTGAGGGGGTAGTGATCACAAGTCGTATGGGTTCAAGTCCCATCAACCGCACCATTCATATGGTGTTTTTTTTTGCTCAAATTTAATAGGCGGTCGTGGCGGAATTGGCAGACGCGCTATCTTGAGGGGGTAGTGACCACAAATCGTATGGGTTCAAGTCCCATCGACCGCACCATTTATTTACTAGACCATAGGGTCTTTTTTTTGTTTGGAGAGGCTTCTTTGTATTTGATTAAACGTGGAGGGATTGCTATGTTTGAATCTGAATTCTGTGAAGTAAATTATTTAAAAAATGATCATGCGGTATTGGTACGATGGAAACAGTTTTGCCAGCGAGAGGATTATCGAGAACCGCTGCGATATGCTTTGGGTTTGCTGCGAGAACATAAGGGCAGTGATTTTATCAGTGATACTAGAACTGGATTTGAAGATGAGCCGTTGGATTTGATCTGGGCACTTAAGGAATGGTTGCCAGCTATGGCGAAAACAGAGTGTAAAAAATTTGTTTTTGTTGTAAATAGATTGAATTTTCTTTCTGAACAAATTGATGTGTTCAGCGAAGAGATTATAAAATATTTTGAACTTCAAACGGCAAATTCATTGGAAGCGGCACTGGTTCATTTGAGTAAATCAAAGACGCAGCTGGAAAAGACAAGATTGGCAATTACAGCTGTGGATTCTTTGTGTGGAAAATGCCCTGTATGCACACCAGATTGTCCGGTAGCAGTTGCAAAACGTGCACTTAAGGGATTGGCTTATGATTTGCTGGAATTGCCACCAGAACAAAGATGAGGTTTTGGCAAACGAATGAGAAAAAATGTATGGAAGATATAAATTCTATAGGGATGCGTGATATGCTATGGAAAAAAAGTTATTATTAAGTATTGTAGCCTTGTTTTGGTTTGCACAATATGTCTATGTTCCGCAGCAAGCGCCATATTTGCTCCATATCGGTACGGCGCCTTCTATGGTGGGGATTGTAATCGGTGCTTATGGATTGACGCAGCTTTTACTGCGTTTACCTATAGGGATTTTGGCAGACCGTCAAGGTAATCATAAAAAATTTATTTTATTTGGAGTTCTAGCAGCGGGAAGCGCATCAGTGCTTCGTTTATATAGCGCGGATGTATATGGTTTTTTGGCAGGCAATCTTCTATCTGGAGTAGCTTCTACCATGTGGATTTCTTTTATGGTATTGTATTCGAGTTATTTTTCAGCAAGAGATATGGGCAGAGCTATGGGATTGATCAATGGGGCAAACAATTTTGGCGTGTTGATTGGATTTTTTGCTTGCTCTTTTTTTTATGAAGACTGGGGAATGTCGTTTCTTTGCTATTTGAGTGTAGCAGCTGTAATTCCAGCATTGTTCTTAGTGTTTAAGCTAAACGATGTGCCTAAAAAATTGACGCCGCTTCCAATCTGCGAATTAGTTACGGTTTATCGTGATCGACGACTTTGGTTTTTTTCATTATTAGCACTTTTGCAGCAAGGTATATTGATGTCGACTTGTATGTCCTTTACTGGAAAAGTCATTACCGACTTAGGGGGAACTTCTTTTCAAGTTGGTTTTTCAGCGGTTACTTATATCGTGGCTGCGGTTTGCAGTGCTTATTTTGCCGCTTCCGCCAAAGCTATACGTCTCGGTATGAGGTATTGGATACCTCGTGTGTTTTTGATCTTGGCATTTTATTGTTTATCAGTTCCCCTATTACCGAATGTGAAGGCAGTATTTGCTGCTCAAATTTTAGCTGGGATATCGACCGGAATGCTCTTTTCATACTCTACGGCGGAGGCTATGAAAAACGTTCCTCAGGAGAAAAAATCGACAGCAATGGGCCTTCATCAGGCAATTTATGCGATAGGAATGACATTTGTTCCCGTGCTTGCTGGGATTGCTGTGCAGCATATAAGCTTGCAATCGGCGTTTTATGGCGAGTCGGTTTTAGCTTTTTTAGGTGCTTGTGCAGCTTTTAGTTTCTATAAAAGAGAAAAAATGGCAGAGGTAAAGCAGTTTTCATGTTAATAAAAAAGATTCCGGGACATCAATGATTTTGTGATGTCCGGAATCTTTTTATTTTTGTTTATTATTTTCTTCGAGGCTAACGTTAGCACTCTTTGCACTTAAAAATGGCAGTTGAAAAATGAGTTCACCATTTTTGTTGATGTAGCTTAAATGTCTTATAAAGAAGCGGGCTATCGTTCCGGTTATCATGGCCGATATCAAAGTACCTTCACGGATGCCACGGAACTCTCCGAAGTAAATCCAAGAAAGAAGTGCGGCAATAATGACTAAGGAAAGGTCAAAACCAGTTTTAGTATTACCGAAGTCAAGATGAAAAGTAACTGCAATTGCATGAACAATGCCTTCACCAGCAAGTTTTACAACATTGCCAATCATTTCAAGAGATACACCGAAACTTAAGAAACTCGTGCCAATTAAGACGGTAATAAGGCGGCTGCTGTAAAGCTCCGGGGTCAAAGGTGCTAGAAGGTGCATGCTCAAATCAATGAAAAAACTGAAAATAATTGTTATTGGAATTTGTAAAAGCTGAATCGCTTGAAAATTTTTACGTAATAAGAGAATCTGAATTAGTAAAAATCCCATGTTCACAATAAAGGTAAATGTTCCAATGGATAAGGGATATTCGAGATTTAAAACATAAGGAATACTTGAAATCGGTGAGCTTCCCAACATGCTTTTGATGACGCAGGAAATACCGAAAGCCATGGAAAACATACCAAGTGTAAATAATAAATAGCGTTTGTAAATAGACATGAAAAATCCTCCGTAAACTAATATATCCCTTAAGTATAACACAAAAGCATATATATAACATATAGAATAGGCTTATTATATAGATCATGGTGTTTGGCAAAAAATTTAGTGGGGATAATTAAAGTTTTACGTGCGATAAAAAAACTGGCCGCTAAAAGTTAGATGCAATGCGCCTAACTTTTAGCGGCCAGTTCAGATTAGTTTAGAGATGTATCTGTTTTATTAAATGGAATAAATTTCTTCAGGTTTTAAATAGCTGAAATCATGTTGTTTTTTTACTTTGTGATAGTGTGTATGAAGTAATTCATGTGCCTTTTCACTAAGCGGTTCGCCAAGGAAATCCTTATAAATCGTTTGAATGTCAGGATTTTCATGGGATTTTCGAATGACATTGTTTTTATCGATGTCATAGAGTGAATCCATGCGAAGTTTCTTGATATCCATCGTTGTATCGATCGGCTGTCCGCCGCCACCGATGCAACCGCCAGGGCAGGCCATGATCTCAATGAAGGTATAATCACAGGAACCATCTTTGATTGCTTCCATGACTTTTTTTGCATTGACCAAAGTATGGGCAATCGCGACTTTTATTTCCTTGCTGCCAAGTTTGACTGTGGCTTCTTTTATTCCTTGGAACCCGCGAACATCTTTAAATTCGACGGATTTCAATTCTTTACCGGTTACTTTTTCATAGACTGTACGCAAAGCAGCTTCCATTACTCCGCCGGTTGTGCCGAAAATTACAGCAGCACCGGAACCAGAGCCTAATGGGCTATCAAATTCAGCTGGTTCGAGGTTTTCAAAGTTCAAACCGACGTATTTGATGAGTTTGGTAAGTTCACGTGTCGTTAGGACGATATCAACATCTTGCATACCATTGCGGCCCATTTCTGGACGAGCTGCTTCAGCCTTTTTGGCAGTGCATGGCATGATAGAAACGGTTACGATGCTTTTAGGGTCGATACCGGCCTGTTTTGGATAATAGGTTTTAGAAATCGCACCAAAGATTTGCTGTGGCGATTTTGCTGAGGATAAATGTGCAGTGAAATCACCATAGTGTTTTTCCATGTAGTTTACCCAGCCAGGGCTGCAAGAGGTAATCATCGGCAATTTGCCGCCATTTTGGATGCGGTCGAGCAGTTCAGCGCCTTCTTCCATAATGGTCATATCGGCGCCGAAGTTTGTATCAAATACGCGATCGAAGCCGAGCATCTTGAGTGCAGCTACCATTTGGCCAGTGACAATCGTTCCTTGTCCGAGCTTAAAGTCATCGCCGAGGGCAACGCGTACTGATGGTGCTACCTGGACAATGACGTGCTTTTTCGGATCTTGCAAGACATCAAGAACTTTTTGTGTATCGTCTTTTTCGACAATGGCACCAGTCGGGCAGACAATACTGCATTGCCCGCATAAAATACAGTCGGTTTCTTCTAAAGGCTTGTTGTAAGCCGTGGTGACTGAAATCGAATCCGAACGGCCAGCATAGGTCAGAGCACAAACCCCCTGTACATCTTTGCAGGCCCGAACACAGCGCCCACACTTGATACATTTTGATGGGTCGCGAACAATGCTTGGGTTAGTATCTTGGACAGGTAGATGGTCGCAGACATCCGGCAAATTGGATTTCAAAATGTTGAAGCGACTGCAAAGACGCTGTAAATCACAGTTTTGGTTACGGGCACAGGTCAAACAGTTTTGTTCGTGGTTGGCTAAGATGAGCTGTAAGATTCCAACCTGTGTGTCACGGACGATCTGTGTATCCGTGTGGATTTCCATTCCTTCCCAAACTTCGGTGGAACAGGCAGCGAGAAGGCGACGATTGCCAACAACTTCTACACAGCAGATGCGGCAGTGGGCTTTGACTTTTTGGTCAGGATGATAGCAAAGATGCGGAATATCGATATGGATCTTTTTCGCAGCTTCTAATATTTTGGTCCCTTTTTCAACTTCCAAGGGGATGTTATTTATTCTAATATTTACCATTTCCATTAACACTACACCTCGTTTTATTTAACTTCAAAGACATCGGGAAATTGCTGCATAGCTGAAAGCAAAGCATTTTCCGCGGATTCACCCAAGCCGCAAAGAGAGGACATTGCCATTAGTTTGACAATTTTTTTAAGTGCAGTGATGTCTTCGCTGCAATGCGTATTGGTGGCTAATTTTTCTAATATGAGTTTTATATGTCGATTGCCTTCGCGGCAGGGGGTACACTGGCCGCAGCTTTCATGAGAAAAGAAGGCTTGTGTTGTCCGCAAGAAGTTAAGGACACTGGTACGGTCATCAACAACTAGGATGGCACCAGAGCCAACTGTGACACCA
>CBDTTM010000176.1:0-5426 GCA_965363355.1 uncultured Selenomonadaceae bacterium
GTCTTGTTGATGCTGTGCTCAGTGAAATGGATACAAAAAAAATCAGTTCTGAGCTGGAAAAAACAATCAAAGGAAGTCTGGAAAAAATTGACATGCCAGAACTGTGCCTGCGGCTTTTACGGGAGGCTTTTCAGACTAAGCACAGTGGGAAAATCATAGAGTTCTTGGCAGGCAGTGCCGCGTGCTTAGTTAAAGATCCAGCAGTGCAACGGATTTTGACTGAAAATATCGCATTGATAAAAGACGCGTATACAAATGGATCATCAGGCAGAAAAATGATGCTTGAAATGTTTGATTTATCGGATGAAAAACTCACTTCTATTTTTACAGCTGAACTAGAAAATTTTATGGAAAACCTCAAAAAACAAGACAACAGTACGCACCAACGTTTTCAGATTTGGCTATCTGAACAGCTTGCGCATGCGGGGAAAAGTGAAGCTTATCGTAAGGCTGTACGGGCCTGGGCCGATGATATCGTGCAAAATCGTCTGCCGATTGCCCAGCGAATAGAAGAGTATTTAAGCCAGCAAATGAAAAATGGTGGGGGCGATATTTTGTCTTCCGAACGTGCCATCAATGTCTTTATTGATACTCGCATCGACCAAGTAAAAGAATCTGTACAGATGCAAAATCAGCTCAATGAGCGGATTAATTTGGCGGTGAATGATTTTATTCAGGCTCGGCATGGATTCCTTATACAAGTGATTGAAGAAAAGCTCAAGGCTTTTTCAAATGAGACATTAGTGGAATTTGTGGAAACTCGCATTGCCGATGATTTGCAGATGATCCGCATAAACGGTTCCTTGGTTGGAGCCTTGGTCGGGATGTTTTTGTATGCAATGACATTTTTGGCAGAAAGGATGTGGGGCTGATGCGTTGGGGAAATAAAGCAGATAAGACCTTGTTTTTTGCCGCGTTGCTGTTCATCATTACGCTTGTCTTGAAAGTGAAAAATCCAGCGGATATGACAATTCGTTTTTTCTCATTTTGTGCAGAAGCAGCATTGATTGGTGGTGTAGCCGACTGGTTTGCAGTGACGGCCTTATTTAAAAAACCATTGGGCTTTCCCTATCATACAGCTATATTGCCACGGCGGCGGGAACAGTTTACTTTAGCTTGTGTCCGAATGGTGCAAGAAGAATTTTTTTCGAAAAAAAGTATTTTTCAGCGAATCAAACGAGTAAACTTTTTGCATTTGGCACTTAATTGGCTCGATACGCCTGAACGTAAAAATATTTTGACTGGCTGGATCTTACAGTATATTGAATATATGGCAAAACAAATGGATTTGCCTAAACTAGCCGAGAAATGGGAAACAGACATAAAAGAAGCACTTCGCTCCATTCCACAGGCAATGATTTATCAAGGGCTTGGCAGTTGGCTCGCACAAAGCGGCAAAGATCAAAAATGGCTGTCATTTCTTTTGGAATCAGCATCGGAGACGCTTAGTGGCGACAATGGCAGACAAAAAATACAAACGATGCTTGAGGATTTTCGTCAAGAAAAAGTCAAGGGAAATGCGTTGGCATCATTTTTTAGTGTTTTAGCAGAAGCTTCAAATTTTGTGAATTTCAGTGAAGCGGCTGAAATTTTGCAAACGAGGATTTTGCAGATTCTTGAGGAATTACAGGATGTAAATAATCCAGCTCGACAAGAATTGTTGGGTTCGCTCTATTTGGCTTTGGGAAATTTAGTCCAGGAAGAAAAATGGCAGGAGTTTGCAAACAATTGGCGCGATGAATTATTGGGAAATATCAGCTTTAAGAATGAATTACAACTTTGTTTCACTGATATGCTGCAAGTTCTGTTACGTCCGTCCGCTAAAGAAGGCAATGTGCCTGGTGTTTACAACTCACTAGGGCATATCATACAATTGGAAATTGACAGTGGTATAGAAGTATTAAAAAAAGACACTTCTATACAAAAAAGTGTAGATCGTTTGCTATACGATATGGTTGGAAGAACTGCGCTAAAAGCACAGCTTTTGGTCGGTGAAATCGCAGAAGCCGCTTTAAAGGGCATGACGGATGAGCAAATCAACCGTTTGATCTACAGCAAGGTTGAACCAGATTTATTATGGATTCGTATGAATGGTTCTATCGTTGGCGCCATTGTCGGTGCGTGTTTATTTATGGCTTTAGAATTTATATAAGAACAGCGTTATTGATAAAATGAATGCCCCCAAATAGTTGGATTTACTAAATCTAACTATTTGGGGGCATTTCTAAATATATGGCAGCAACTTTGGTTTATATGAATTAAACGAATTCAAAGGAGAATTTTCTACCGGGAATGATATAATTGACTAAAAAATCTTCTTCGGGAAGCAGCTGGGCAGCTACATTGACTCGTTTGTCTGCCGGTTGCGGGCGTTTGATGATCTGTAGTTCCCCCATATAGCGAAGGTAGTCTTTATTGTCGATAGTAATCGCCCCATAAGAGCGAACTTTTGCATTTTCAGGTTCAATGCTATGCCCGTCGAGCAGTAAGCGGCTCTCTTGTGCCCGAACGGCATCGCGTGCTTCATCGATACGAGCAGTGAAGGGCGTTGTCAGCAAGTTTTGCAGGAAAGGGTTGGTAGTAGATAAATGAGCCTTAATTCGAATCATATCTTCTTGGGTGTTGGCAAGGATTTGCAATTCTGTTTTTGAAGGCAAGGAATCGCCTATGAAAATAGAATCAATGCCAATGGCTGCTAGGTGTCTAGTCGCAAGGCTGACGTCAAACTCGCGATGCATTTCTAGAGTCGGCAGACCTGCTTTAAGCGGGGAACGCCGACGATTATGGCTTGGGACAAAGGCGCCGACTCGAATGCCGGCTTTATGGAGAAGTGCATTTTTCCGCACGAGAGTTTCTTCGCTAAGGCCGGTGCCTTCTCGTGGATAATAATTGTGCAAAGCATCAATGTTGGCGAAATTGGCTTCACTTTTGTGCAGATCCATAAGTATTTTCGGTGTAATCGTCGAAGCATTGAGTTGAATGCGGATTTTTTGTGAGTTTCGACTGAGTTTGGCAATCTCGTCATTAGAGTAGCCATAATCCAAGCGAATCGTTGTAATGCCTAAAAATTGCAAGGCAGAAAGACTAAATTTTTCAATGCCAAGCAGATTGAGCATCATCGGAGAAATATCACTGATGATTTCCATGTTTTTTCTTTTTGCAGCTTTGAAAATAGCACCTGCTTGAGCCTTGAATACGGGTAGATCTGTTTCCGGAATATGGAAAGACGTAAAAATACGTTGAATTCCATAGCTTGCAGCGGTGTCAATCAGTTCAATATTTTCTTCAAATGTATTGTCTAAGCCTAAGTAAATAGCAATGCCGTTTTGCATGGAAACACCTCCCTTTAATAGTGGTCAAATTATTCTTCAGGATCATTGAATCCAATGATATACGTCAAAAGGAAACCCACGATATAAGCTGTGAGCAGTCCAGCGAAATAGCCGGGAATATTGTTCGTACTGGCGGCTAGAGGCAAGCCCGAAAGCCCGATTGAGGTTGCACCGACCAAGTTGAAAGCTTGCACTGCACCTCCAAAAGCACCACCTAAGCAAGCGGCGATAAAAGGGCGAAATAGTGGTAAGGTTACGCCGTAAATCAGTGGTTCACCTACCCCCATTAAGCCGACAGGCAGTGCGGATACAATGATTTTTTTGAGTCGGGAATTTTTCGTTCGGAAATAAACGGCTGCCGAAGCACCGACCTGACCCGCTCCAGCCATTGCGAGGATAGGGAGCAAGATGGTGACGCCGCTTTGGTTTAAAAGTTCTGCATGGATCGGGGTGAGCCCTTGATGCAGTCCGGTCATGACCAGTGGTAAAAAAGTACCGCCGAGGAAAAATCCTGTAAGCATACCGCCGCTGGTGACTGCTGTAGTAGCTGCTTTACCGATGCTTTCCGAAATAATACCGCCGAGTGGTTGTAAAAGCAAGAGTGCGATAGGACTGGTCAACAAGATAACAAGGAGTGGCGTCAAAAATAAATCAAAGATTTCAGGGATATATTGATGCAATTTTTTTTCGAGCCAGGAGGAAAAAGCGACGACCAGTAAGACGGCAATGATTCCTCCGCGCCCAGGGACGAGCGTTGTGCCAAAAAGTTCAATGCTGCTAAGCCCTGGATGGCTGATGATTGCAGCTAATGTGCCACCGAGCATGGGGGAGGCACCGAATTCTTTAGCGGCATTGACACCGACAAAAAGGTTGATGCCCCAAAAAACAGCACTGCCACAAATTTGCAGAATTGAAAAGGCAGCGCTTTGACTGAATTCTGGTTGGATTTTCAAAAAAACATTTAAGAGACCAGTAATGAGACCGCAAGCGATGAATGCTGGAATTAAGGGCATAAAAATGCTTGAAATCCGCTTTAATAGTAATTTGAAAGGTGTTGCGTTTTTTTGCTGGATTTTCGCGTGCAGGGCTTCGCCATTGTCGGTCTTTGGCGGTAGGGCTTCTTCATTTGGCGGCAAGTGAAGAAGTTCTTTGAAGATAGATAAGACTTGACTAGCGCGCCCTGGCCCTAGGATGATCTGGAGTTCTTCTGTTTGATCGTTTACGCCAAGAACACCGGGAATGTTTTTCAACGCAGCATAGTCGATATGGTCTCGCCTCTTTAAGACTAAACGCAGACGAGTCATACAGTTTTCAGCTTGGAGGATATTTTCTCTCGGACCGACGAGCAGGTAGATGGACTGTGCGATTTTTTCGTAGTTCAAGAACGCGCAGCCTCCTTAGTTGACAGGTCAGGATGAATCGATGTCAGGGCCTCGGCGAGGAAGCCTTCGCTCTTTTCTAGAGCTTTTTGTGATAGTTCAAGGCTCAGCCCAGATAGAATCATGAAGATGGCAAGCTTTGCCTGTCCGTTGCTTTCATTGAGGGCGGCCTGAGCGTCACTTCGACTGCAGCCGGTAGCTTCTTGGACAATGTGGCAAGCACGTTCTTCTAATTTTTTATTGGAGGCTTTTACATCAATCATAAGATTGCCATAAACTTTCCCCAGATGAATCATAGCTCCGGTAGAGAGCATATTTAAAATCATTTTTTGGGCGGTGCCGGCTTTCATGCGAGTTGAACCTGTAATGACTTCTGGACCGACGGCGGCAATGATAGGAATTGTTGCTGCTTTTGCCAAAGGAGAATCCGGATTGCAGGTAACAGCAATTGTCGCAGCTCCATTGGCTTTGGCAAAAGCGAGCCCTCCAAGAACATAAGGGGTGCGGCCAGAAGCTGCCAGTCCGACGACGACATCTTTATTGTTTAAGTTTTTTTCATCAAGATCGGCAGCACCTAAATCAAAAGAATCTTCAGCACCTTCTTGTGAACGAAAGATTGCTTCAATTCCACCGGCAATTAGTCCTTGCACGAGGCTTGGATCGGTGCCATAGGTAGGTGGGCATTCCGATGCATCCAGGATGCCGATTCGCCCCG
>CBDTTM010000177.1:0-5383 GCA_965363355.1 uncultured Selenomonadaceae bacterium
GCCCGCTGCAGTTTTTTTATGGATTTTTCCTAAAAACAGGGGTATGATATAAAGTGATTTTAATTTAATGAAATAGGCAGGAATACATATGGAAATCTGGCAAAAAAACTTATGGGTCTGCTGCGGGGCTGTCTTCATCGTCTCTATCGGCATGAGCCAACTCGCCCCGATTCTTCCCCTCTATATTGAACATCTCGGCATACATGACCTCAACGAAATCGAAAAATGGGCTGGCATCATCTTTGGCTGCAATTTCGTAAGCCTTGCCATCGCCTCGCCTATCTGGGGTAAATTCGCCGATCGATATGGCAAGAAACCGATGGCCATGCGCGCCAGCCTTTGGCTTTCTCTCGTAATGGTTGGCATGGGATTGGCACAGAGCGTATATCACTTGGTCGCCCTGCGCCTTTTACAGGGTGCCTTATCTGGATTCCAAGGTGCAATCGTAACCCTCATTGCCATGCAGACCCCGAAGGAAAAATCTGGCTGGGCCCTTGGCATGATTTTTACAGGGCAGGTCAGTGGCTCACTACTCGGCCCTCTGGTTGGCGGCTATCTTTCTGAACTCATCGGCTACCGAGAAACCTTCTTCATCATTGGCTTCTTTTGCTTCTGTGGATTTTTAGCGATTTCGGCTTTCGTCCACGAGGATTTCAAGCCTGGAGAAAGCCAATCCTTTACGTTTCGTGAACTTATGACCAATCTGCCAAATCCAAAGCTCACTGGCTGTTTGTTTTTGACGACACTCATCATGCAGCTCGGACTCGTGTCGATTCAACCGATCATCACCGTATACATCATGCAATTGACGGCTCATACAGAGCATATCGCCTTGATTGCCGGACTAGTCTTTTCGTGCGCAGGCCTTGCCAGCATGCTGACCGCAAGTCGCCTTGGCCATCTTTCTGACCGAATTGGGCCGCAAAAGATTTTGCTCATTTGCCTGTTAGTCGCTGGAATCACTTTTATTCCTCAAGCTTTTGTCACAAATCCTTGGCAGCTCGGAGCGCTGCGCTTTGTTCTCGGCATAGCGACTGCCGGTCTATTGCCGTCAATCAACAGTCTGATTCGGCAGAGCACTCCGCCACAAATCCTCGGACAAATTTATGGATTCAACCAATCCGCCCAATTCATCGGCATGTTCAGTGGCGCCTTTCTCGGCGGCCATATTGCCGCCATCATGGGCATCCCTGTCATGTTTTTCTTCACAGCTTCTTTGCTGCTCTTAAATGCCTTTTGGGTTTATCACACGGTATACCACAATCGAAAAGAATTCCAGACAAACGAACTTTCCGGAAATCCTTGATAAAAAGAGCCTGTCACTTCATCGCGACAGGCTCTTCTTCTGCAATTTTCACATCGCCAAGGCTATAAATATGTCCCGTTTCCTTGTCCGGGAAAAATTGAACCATAATCTTTAAATACCGATATCGATCTCCATTGTATCGGCTTAAAAAACTCAACGTAGTGAGTTGCTGACCTGAAGCATACACTGCCAGCAATGTGTCTTTATCCATCGCTAACTTGAACTTCTGACGTTCTTGGGGATGAATATAAAGCTGTGCCAATTGGTCGATGACTTCTGAATACACATCGCCAGGACTTGGGCCCCGCGGCATGATGGCCCGGTCGACCCGAAGGATCTCATTTGCAGACAAATCCACCGCATACCGGAAATCACGATTGATCAGCAAAGGATTTTGAAGTGCTTGCCACCTTGATACTCTTGCCTCCTGAGAATCTGTGACTCTTTTTAAACTGCCGATAGCCTTATAAGCTTTTCCCTGATCATCGAAAAAAACGACATGCTTGACTTTGCTCCAATGATATCTTCCATCTTTCATTTTGAGCTTTAAATTGGCACTCACGATTTTTTTACCTTGATAGATTTTTTCGAACATCGTTCTAATGATCGGTATAGAGTCTTCTTGTACAAGGCCCGCATCAATCAACGACTGCGGCACATTTAGCAAGTGCTGCTCAGACAAGCCCAATTGCCTACTGACCACATCCGATATGCTAGCAGTCCTTTTTTCAATATCAATTGTCCAAAAGTCGATATCGAACTCCCGCAATACATTTTCAAGCAGATGATAGCGCATATTGCTTTGCTGCCGAAAAATTTCTTCAGTCACATCATTGGCCGCAAAGTAAAAAAATGCACTTTTTTCTTTATGCCCTAAAAATCGAATTTTGAGCTCAAGCCACAAAACATTTCCCGACTGATGGTACCGCCTCACATAAACTTGTTTGCTGCTTTTTTCCGTCTCTGCCTGGCGGCAGGCATGGAGCAACAAGGTCTTATCTTCTGGATGTATCCAAGAAAATACATTGGTCGTTTCATTGAATACCGATTGCGGCGTACTGCCTGTCATTTCATAATAATCGTCATTGACCCGTAAGACTTCGAGCAAAGAATCATTATAAAGTTCATAAATCCCCACACTGCCAAGGAGTCCATTGAACAATTCACTCAGCACTTTGCTTGAATCCCAAATTGCATCAAAATCAAAAGATGCAGCCTCCGTTGAACGCACGTTACTGCTTTCCGGCTGAGCCTGCGCCAAGAAATTGCGAAAGGCATCTATCGGCAGCGGCTTTGAAAAATAATACCCTTGCACGCGCGGGCAACCTATGCTGCGCAGGAAATCAAGCTGTTCCTTGGTTTCCACCCCTTCAGCTATAACTGTGATATCAAGCCATTTTGCCATACGAACTATGCTCGTCATGATATTGCCGGCCTTAGCCGAGGTACCCAGCGCATTGACGAATTTCATGTCGATTTTAAGTGCATCTACGGATACATCATTGAGCATATTCAGCGAAGAATATGCACTGCCAAAATCATCCATTAATATTTCAAAACCAGCTTTTTGCAATTTTTCCATACCACTGAGAATATAGTGCGGGTTATCCGTATAAGCTGATTCTGTAATTTCAAGTTTAAGCATTTCCGGTTCCAGATTGTATTTTTTGACCAAAGCGATAATAAATTCACAAAAATTAGGATTATAAAAATTGAGCCGCGATACATTTACCGACACTGGTACAACCTTGTCACCATTCTTTATCAATTCCGCTAAGACCTCACACGCTTTTTCCCAAACAAAGGCATCTAGTTTAACAATGAACCCATTCTTTTCAAACAATGGAATGAACTCTCCCGGTGAAATAATGCCGCGTTCTGGATGCTTCCAGCGCACTAGAGCTTCAGCACTCACTGGGCATTCTTTGGCAACGCTGAAAATGGGCTGCAAATAAATGACAAATTCGCCATGCCGTAGGGCAAAGTCCATTTCGCGCAGAATTTGCTGTTCGCGCAGCATCTTATCACGCATTTGCGTATCATAAAAAGCATAATGCTTCATATAATTCCCTTTGACTGTATTTGCCGCTAATCTGGCACGGTCACACATTTGGTCGACGGGCAGCGTTTTATCTGCAATTTCATATATTCCCAAAGAAAAATTGATTTGATAGCTATCTTCAAAAACAGCCAAAGACTTAGCCAAATCAGCCAGTACTCCCTCTACACTAAATGCAGCAGCCGGAAGGCAGGCAATGAAATGATCTCCCTCAAGACGACCACAAAGACCATCTGTACCGGCAATCTGCTCAAAGCATTTGGCTGTTTTCTGCAAGACCATATCGCCCCGTTCAGTCCCAAACAGTGCATTGACGATCTTGAAGCAGTCAATATCAAAATAAAGCAGTAGGTATTCGCCTTCTCTATTTGCCTTTAACAAGGATGCCGTTTTCCCAGCAAATTCTTCTCGCGCAAATAGACCTGTCAATGAATCACGAGTTGACACCTCTTCACAAAAAGGCAATGGCGGAAAAGCTAAAAGCGGATTGCCCCCATATCGATTCAGAACATTTCGAACTTTGAGGAGAACTAAGCTTTCATTATAAGGAAAAGAAATAAAATCGGTAAGTCCAAGCTGCAAAGCACGCAGCTCACTGCCCTCATCACCAGACAAAACCGCCGCCATAAGGAGCGTGTTTTGCAATGAATCATCCTGCTGCAATCGGTCAATAAAATCGAATCCATCGACATTCGGCAAAAAAACTGCCACAATGATGAGCTTGATGGTGCTATTCTCCCGCAGCAATTGTCTTGCAGTATCTGCATTAGAAGCTTCGAGCAGATCATATTCTAACGAAAAGATTTTTTGTAAAACTTCTCTATTCTTTTTTTCTTGGTCAATAATCATCACAAGCGGTCGTTCGTCCATGGCCACACCTTCTTCACTCGATAGTCCACAGTAAAAATCAACCTAGCTTTTCATTGCATGTATTGTCTATATTTTATCACAAAAAGAAAAAATGTCATTGTCAAAAAACTGTAAATTGAGGTAACGCATCTTTACCAGTTATTTTCTCGATTTCTCTGCCTCTTTAAAATAGAATCAGACAGTTCAAAAGACAGTAAATCAGATAATATTTCCTCTTTACTTTTTTTGCAAAAAGAGTATAATTAGGTTCTAAATTAAAATAACAGCTTAGTTCTTGATTCAAGAAGCGGAGGAACCAATTTTTGGGGGTTAATTCTAGTACTTGTAGAAAGGATGTTTTCTCTTATCATCCTACCCGTCAGCTAACTTCGTCGGCTAAAATGAGGGTCGAAGACCTTTTTATGGTCTTTTTTTGTGCGCTTTTTTATCTAACTTGTCTCAATAACAAAATCAACCGGAGGTTATCATCATGATGCGTTTATTAAGACGCTTATTTATCGGCAGACCGCTGCACAACCAGGAAATCTCAGCGGAAAAACTGCCAAAGTGGAAAGCTTTAGCTATTTTCTCTTCAGATGCTTTATCTTCTGTGGCTTATGGTCCAGAACAAATCATGCTTATTCTCGCTATTCCGGGCATACTGGCCTATGGTTATTTGAGCCATGTCGCCATTGCCATTTTGCTATTGCTGGCAATCGTTACGATTTCCTATATCCAGGTCGGCAAAGCTAACCCAGGCGGTGGCGGCTCATATGCCGTTGCCATGAACAATCTGGGCGAACGTTCCGCATTGGTTGCGGCAGCTTCTTTGCTAGCCGACTATACCTTGACGGTCGCTGTGAGTATTTCCGCCGGTACAGCCGCATTGATTGCCGCTTTCCCAGCCTTGATCGAATATCAGGTTGCCCTGGACTTATTCGTTTTGTTCTTTATTTTGATGCTAGTGAACCTTCGCGGCATCCGCGAGGCTTCCAATGCTTTCGTCTATCCGACGTATGCCTTCATCTTTGGTATCATCGCTTTGATCGGCACCGGTGCCTGGCAGGCATTGACTAGCAGCGCTCCCGTCATCCCAGCAGCTTCGCTTGAACACCAATTCAATTGGAGTATGGTACTGCTGCTTCTCAGAGCTTTTGCCAATGGCTGTA
>CBDTTM010000178.1:0-5320 GCA_965363355.1 uncultured Selenomonadaceae bacterium
AACTCAACAACCTTGGCGTTCGCGTTGACAACCTCGAAAAGAAAGTTGACAATGTGAAGTTCACTGGTGAAGCTCGTTACCGTTATACAAGTGAAAGACATGCTGATAAGGATAATACAAATGCTGATGGATTCTTGTTCCGTTTAGAACCAACGGCGCAAATCAATGATAACTGGGTTGCTAAAGCTCGTTTGGATTGGGAATCAAATTTAGATACAGATTCCAATGCAAATACTACTACGGTTGACCGTGTCTATGTACAGGGTAAACTTTTTGGCGCAGATACGAAATTAGGTAAATTGCCTACGTTCAGTGCACAAGGCGTTGTAATTGATGATCGCATCAGTGGTGCAGAATTCGCCTTTGGAAAAACGCTTAAAACAACGGTTACAGTTGGTAACTTCAGCTATGATTCAAACACGAAGCTTCAAAATGCAACAACTCCACTTACTACATTACAAGGTAAAGGAAGCTATGGCGCATTACAGCTCGATTACGCAGTATCGGATAAACTTGGTTTAGTTGCTGGATATCAAGTTTTGCGCGATAACAATATTGAAACATGGACTGGCGACAAATCCATGAAAATTTGGACTGTTGGCGGCAATTATGCATTTGACAAAAACATTGCTTTGAATGGTTTATATGGCAGAAATACAGCTGGGGCTACTCTTGAAAGCAAATACAAGAAAGTCTACAACGTGCAGTTGAGCTACAAAGGTGCACAGGCTGCTAATCCTGGTTCCTTCGGTGTCTATGCAGCATATCGTTATCTTGGACAGGGTGCTGTTTTGGATCCTACATTTGATGGCGTTGGCATCGGCCAAAAAGGCTATGAAATCGGAGCAAACTACACAATCGACAAAAATATTGTCGGTACAGTTCTTTACTTTGATGGTAAAGATCTCCTTGATACAGATAAAGATGCTTCGAAAGTCTTCGCAAACGTTGACTTCTTCTTCTGATTTTAACAAAATAAGAAAGGGCCTTGCTTCGGCAAGGCCTTTTTTGTGCGTTGAATTATCAGCTGTTTTTCATCTCTTTTTGTTAAAATAGCCGTATAAAGAAAGGATTCAGTGGTTTTGTGGCGAAGTTAAAAAGAATAGGTTTCTTTTATGCTCGTCAAGCCTTAACGTAGAGAGGATGGAACGAAGATGAATTTGAAGAAAACTTTAGCGGCATTATTGATTGCCATGGTTGTGGCGACAACGGCAGCAGTGCAGACAACACAGGCTTTTAGTCTTGGCAGTTTGGGCGGCGTTCTTAAAGCCGGCGGTATAGCTGTGCTGGTTGATCGGTTTGCCGGGCCTTTGAATACGTTTATCAATACATTGACGGCAAAAAATGGTGTCAGCTCAGATTACGCGACCAAAGTCGTTCCGGTCATCACGGTCGGCAGTGGTACATATGCTGGAGCAGCCCAGGTGACAGGCCCACAAGAACTTGTGGACAAGACGCAAGCGGTTTTGCAGGTTGAAGGCGATTTTAGTGGAGATACCTTTAGGATAAAGGCATTGATTCCAATCGATAGCAAAAATCCGACGAAGTTTTCTCGTGTACAGGGTGTAGGTGTGTCAGCACAAATTGACGTCAAGATATAAAGCTAAAGTAGGTTGTTATCTATAAAATAGGAGGTTTATCATGTATTTGAAAAAATTAATGGCGGCTTTTCTAGCGGCAGTTTGTCTCTTCACTACGGCGTTGCCATTGGCGTCGGCAGCAGCGCAGGATAACCAGACCGTACAAGGTCGGCTTGGAGCAATAGAGAACGTAATGTATGGGACGACACAGACGGGATCGCTTCTCGACCGCATCAATCGTTTGGAAAAAGATTATAGCGGAACGCATCCGACGCAGAGCAACATGGTAGCTCGCGTAGATTCGCTCTATAATACGATATTTGAGAACAGCACTTCCCCGTCGCTTTTGACGCAGATGAACGCGATTGAATGGACGATTTCTCATCAGGTCAGCATGGACTCGATACAAGCTCGTGTTGCCAATATGGAAAAAATCATTCAAGGTGCACCAAAGGAAGGTACATATAAATCTCGCATCGAAAGCTTATCGGCTTATGCCTTTGGTGGCAGCAACATTCCGTTGACCCAGGTTACGATTCCAGCCAATACTTTGGTCAAAATCAGCCTGGTGACGCCAGTCAATACCAAAAGCCTTAAGGCAGGCGACAAGATTCAGTATCAGGTAGCGAGCGATGTGACGGTCAATGGTACCGTGATTTTTGCTCAGGGAGCTCCTGGTGAAGGAACGGTCAAGAAGGTGACGCCGGCTCGTAACTTTGGCCGCGATGCTAAAATAGACATTGATTTTGCTCAGATTCGGGCAATCGATGGCACCCAAGTAGATACATTCTTGGGGGAAGAAGCCAAGAAAGAAATGAAATCAGTAGCGATGGCTGCTGGTGCAAGTGTTGCAGGTATGGCACTTCTTGGTCCTGTAGGAATTGTAACCGGAGCTTTTGTGAGTGGTAAGGACATCAATTTACCAGCTGGTACGGAAATGTATATTCAGACAAAGTCCGATAACATCCTTTACGGAATACAGACAACTACAAAGTAAAACAGGCAGCTCTCCGGCAACGATGAAATCCATAATTTTTCCTGATTTTAGGAAAGGATGTCTTGTCGGAGAGCTTTTATCTGCCTTTGAATAGACTTTTATATGTTTTTGCAGGATTTTCGCTTTTTTCAACGAAGATATAAAAGTTAATAGTTGCTTATATTACAACGACAGGAGATTTTTATTACTGATGAAAAATAAAACGAAAATTTGTTCGGGACTGTTGGCATGTTTGGCATTGCTGCCGAGCTATGCGGCCGCATCCGCAACTACGGATTCAGATACAGGTACGGAGATTCTAGATTATATCGAATGGCAGAGGAAAAACGCCAGAGAAAATGCACTCGATCCAGAGCTTGCGGCACTTCATAAAGAAGCGGTTGAACAGGCGCAGAAAAAACCGGTACAACCAGTCGATGCAACCAAGCCAGCACCAGTTACCTTTGAGGGTGACGATATCTCCTATGATGAACGAAACGGCGCGGTTTATGCCAAAGGAAATGTAGTGATTACGCAGACGGAGTCGCGCGTGCGAGCTGATGAAATAACCGGAAATACCAAAAGCGCCGATGTCCATATCGAAGATAAGGCTCATATGCTTCAGGTCAACCAGCCTCGTGTGGTTCTTGATGGTTATAAGACGGATTATAACTACCAGAAAAAGACCGGGACGATGAATAATGCCAAAGGGAAAGTAGAGCAGCAGTATATCACCGGCAAGAAGCTCGACTTTTACCCAGAACGCGTTGTCATCTATAATGGCACGGCAACAAAATGCTCGGCTAAGCATCCCGATTATCACACGAGTGCGGAAAAAATCGAGATTTGGCCAAATGAACGCATGGTTATGCATAAGGTCAAGTTTTGGATAAAAAACAAAGTCATCGCGACTAAAAATCTCTATGAAGTGGATATATCGAAAAATGCAAAAGATAAGGTTTTCCCAAAAGTTGGATATAACAATGATGATGGGGTTTATGTGACACAGTCGTTTGACTATCCGCTCCGCAAAAATGTGGATGCCTATGTAGATGTCAATTATTATTCCAAGCATGGTTTTAAGAATGTCTATGGGACTGCCTGGAATAATGGCTATAATCATGCGAATTTACAGTATGGATCTTTTGAAGACAGCGATGATGCTTGGATAAAAAAAGAACCTACGTTGACTTATGTTTATGGGTCACGAAAAATAGGCAGTTCGCCATTTAACTATGATATCGGTGCAGAAATCGGAAAATGGACAGACGACACGAAAACAAGTACGCATAAAAAATATTATGTCGATCTCAGCCGCGATCCGATTAGCTTTGGCAAGTCTTTGCATTTGTATACGAATGCGCAGTATTCGATTACACGAGAATCTTATGATGATTCGAGGGTAGATGGACTTTCTTATAATGCGACCTTTGTCAAAGAAGTTAATGATCGAGTGGCACTTTATTCGGGGTATCATTATACGCAAAATACAAAAGCCAATTCCCTGTTCAATTATGGCAGTGAAGATTATGCGAAGAAATGGGAAAGTGGCATCAGTTATCGTATAGATGATCGCAATCGCATCGTCATTGGTGAAAACTACGATATGGACTCCAAGCAGATAAGGGATGTCGACTACTATTGGTACCATGATATCCATTGTGCCCAGATGGTTGTTCGCTATCGCGAAAAGCGCCAGAGCTGGCATGTGCATTTCGAATTTACACCTTGGTGATATAAAAGTATAGAGGGTGCAATCAATGAAAAAAGATTTGATAGATAAAACGGAATTGATGAAGGGAAAGAATATCCTTGTCATCGGTGATATGGTTGCCGATGTGTATTTGTATGGAAACATCTCTCGGATATCCCGGGAAGCTCCCGTTTTGGTCCTAGAGCAAGCGGAAGAGAAAATCATAGCCGGCGGGGCTGCTAATGTTGCCAACAATGCGGCAACCCTTGGCGGCAAAGTCTTTGCTGTAGGATTGGTCGGCCTTGATAACGGGGCTCGCGGCCTCAAAGACGTTCTTGGCAAAAACGGCGTGGATACCACTGGCTTCTTTTGTGATGAGAAGCGTCCGACCATTACGAAGACCCGTGTGGTAGCAGGTGGGCGGGCAACCGTAAGCCAACAAGTGGTCCGTATCGATAAAGAAAAGAAAATGCCGATGTCACGCGCCTTTGAGGAAAATATGCTGCAGTATTTGAAGCAGGTTCTGCCACAGACACATGGCGTGGTATTGAGTGACTATGGCAGCGGGACGATTACGGAGAAAATCAAAGATTTCTTGCTGACGTATTGCAGTCAGCATGGTATTCCGACCATTGTCGATTCTCGTTACGATATTCATCGTTTCAAGGGAATCGATTACATAAAGCAAAATGACGCTGAGCTTGCCGCAGCGGTAGGCTATGAACTTACGAGCGAAGAAGTCCTTTATGAAGCGGGCACGAAGCTTTTGAAAGAACTTGCGACTAAGGGAGTATTGATCACGCGCGGTGAAAAAGGGATGACGCTCTTTGAAGCTGACGGCGCAATCCATAATATCCCGGTGACAGATAAGACGGAAGTATATGATGTGTCAGGTGCTGGCGACACTTGTGTGGCAACTGTGATTTTGGCCTTGGCGGCAGGCATCGAGCCTGCTTTGGCGGCAGAGCTTTCAAACTTCGCCTCAGGCATTGCGGTTCGTAAGCTTGGCACTGCCACTGTATCTACAGAAGAGCTCAACCACGTACTCCAAAGCGAGGCAAAAAAATGTTG
>CBDTTM010000179.1:0-5205 GCA_965363355.1 uncultured Selenomonadaceae bacterium
AAAAGTTGGTATGGCAGATCGAGCAGACTATTACCCGTCACAGCTTTCGGGTGGACAGCAGCAACGTGTCGGTATTGCCCGGGCAATAGCTGTGGAACCAGACGTTATTTTATTTGATGAACCAACCTCGGCGCTTGATCCGGAACTGGTCGGTGAGGTTTTGGCAGTAATCAAACAACTGGCAAAAGAGGGGAAAACGATGGTGATTGTCACGCACGAAATGAAGTTTGCAGCAGATGTCGCAACACATGTCGTGTTCATGGCCGATGGAAAAATTGTTGAAGAAGGTCCGCCAAAGGAAATATTCTTGAAGCCAAAAGAAGAGCGAACAAAAACTTTTCTTCGCCGTATATTGCCGCAAGAGGAGTATAATATATAAGCGAAGGGAGCGGTTTTATGCGTTTAGATGGGAAAAATGCGATTGTAACTGGCGGTAACCGCGGCATTGGCTATGCGACAGTCGAAGCGTTAGCAAAAGCAGGTGCTAATGTTGTTTTACTGGGCCGATCAGAACTGGCGAATCAAAAAGCGAAACTTGCACTTGAAAAGGCTGTGCCGGGTGCTGTCATCAAAGTGGCATCCTTGGATGTCAAAGATTCGTTGGCTATACACGATTTTGTTGAACAATTGCAGGATGAATGGAGACATATTGATGTTTTGGTCAATAATGCCGGGGATTGTCGTTTGTCGACACCTTTTGAAGAAATAAAGCAAACCGATTGGCAAGCGACATTTGAAGTCAACCTATACGGAAATGTGAATTTTATTCAAGCGGTATTACCATTGATGAAAAAGCAAAAATCTGGAAAAATCATTCAACTGGCATCGTTAGCTGGTGAGGTTGGTGGTATTGCAACTGCCGCTGATTATGTTGCTAGTAAGGCTGCAATCATGGGAATTACAAAATCATTGGCCCGTGAAGTCGGCAAGTACAATATCAATGTAAATGCCGTTGCTCCAGGGTTTGTGCGTACGGATATGACAAAGGAAATGACAATATCGCTCGAGAGCATTCCGTTGCGGCGCATTGCTGAACCAGTAGATATCGCTAATGCTATCTTGTTCTTGGCTTCAGAAGAATCTAGGTGTATTACGGGGACAACCCTTGATGTCAACTGCGGGCTCTATATGAATTAAGAAAAGCACTGCATGTGAAATAGGCTATACGTTTAGAAGAATCTAACGTATAGCCTATTTCATACACAGTGTTTTTATGATTTAGTTCTTGATTTTGAGGATACGATCTGATTGCAGCTGACCCTCGATGGAACACCAAGAACGCTTGGCATAAATAATGGGAACAGCTTGTTCTTTTGCCAATGTTTTGGCCGATTTTGCGGTATTGTGATTGACATAATCAGTCAGTACCAATACGAATGAAGTTGTTTTAGGTAAGGTACTTTTGTTTTTATCGAAAGGTTTGCGCCCAGAAATATGTACCATATTCGTGATTCCCCATGCATACAAATTTTTTTCGATTTTACCGAGACTGTCACCACCAAAAACTACAATAGACATAAAAATCACTCCTTATTATATGATGTTATTTGAGATTTTACCAAGCATAGCAATGGTTGATAAAATCATAAAGATACGGTTTAACTCGCTTTGTCAGAAAGACTGCCATCGTGATATAGCTTGAGTAAAACATCAACGATCGATGGATCGAATTGGGTGCTGCGGCAACGCTGGATTTCAGCAATTGCAGTGGATAGCTCATAAGAGACCCGGTAGGGGCGAGAACTTATCATTGCATCTAAAGAATCGGCAACGGCGACGATCCTTGCACCTAACGGGATATCAGTTCCTTTTAGTCTGTCCGGGTAACCTTTGCCATCGAAGCGTTCGTGATGAAAGCGGACAATATCGCAAACTTCATTGAAAATCTTGATTTTACCGATGATTTCATCGCCGATAACAGGATGCTGCTTGATTTGAGCAAATTCAATATCCGTTAATTTTCCGGCTTTGTTCAAAACAGAATCAGGTATGCCGATTTTTCCAATATCGTGTAGATGGGCACCTATATGAATGCGTTTTTGTTCAACAGAAGATAAGTTCATTTCTTGTGCGAGCAGCAAAGAAAAATCTGCCACTCTTTCGGAATGACCGCTTGTATAATGGCTTTTGGCATCTAGTGCGGTCGTTAGAGCATCGACAACTTCATGTAAGTCATCAAAGGTGATGAATGGTGGCATGCGCTTACCTCCTTTTGCATATATAATGAGAATCAATATCAATTAATATACTAATCATATCTTTATTTAAAATCATTGTCAATTACTATTTAAAATATTTTGGTGGAGGTAAATAAAAAAGAAGCGATTGCCGGTCTTAATAGACAGACAATCGCTCCTTTTCATAAAGAGGATTTGCGATAAGTGGGTGAAATTTTTTAATGCAGAAGACTATGTTTATTTTTTGAATTTCATTCCCACGGAAAATGGTTTAGCCAATTCGCCACTGATTTTGTAATACATTTTATCAGAAGAACTGAAAACGAAAGGATCGACTTTTTCTAGTGCGGGAAGACCTTGTTCGTTGAGGACGTTTTCTTCGGCTTTGATGGAAATGATTTCTCCGACGAACTGTGTGTGGATGCCAAGTTCAATGGTGTTCACTAAGCGGCATTCTAAGACGAGTGGGAATTCATCGACGTAAGGAGCGTCAACAACATTGCTTTTGATTGCGGTCAGATGGGCAGCTTTAAATTTATCGACTTTTTTCCCACTAAAGATGCCGACGTAATCGGCTTCGGCGACTTGCTTTGTCGAAGGGATATTGACCGTGAAAGCCTTGTGCTTGATAATGTTTTCATAAGAAGCTCTTGGTTTTTGCAGCGATACGGCGACACAAGGTGGCATACCACAGCAAATTCCAGCCCAGGCAGCGGTCATGATGTTTGGAACATCATCGTCGCCATAGGTTCCGATAACCCAGACAGGGCTGGGCATGGCAAAAGTGTTTGGTTCAAGGGATTTTTTCATCGTATCATCATCCTGTTCATTAAATTCATTGAAAAATGTCTCTTGTTATATTATGATACAAATAAGAATTAAATAGTAGTATGCACTTAATTGTAAGATACTAACCAAAAGGAGAGTAATGTGATGACAAAAGGGTCGAACGAGGTTTTTTCTGCGCCATTTGAATATACATTATCTATTATCGGCGGAAAATGGAAGATGATTATCATGTTCTGGTTGTCAAAACGAGATGTTATGCGGTATGGAGAGCTGAAAAAATCCATAAAGGGCATTACGCATAAAATGTTGAGTAGTCAGTTAAAGGAGCTTGAGCGAGATCATATTATAGTTCGTAGAGAATATCATCAAATTCCGCCAAAGGTCGAATATTATTTATCGGAAAGAGGCTGGACTTTGATGCCGACGTTAGAAGGGATGTGCCAGTGGGGGCATTTGTATTTTGATGAGGAAGATTTAGATGCGAAGACGTTTGAGGGCGGCAAAGCATAAACTTGTAAAATGTTGAGGTTTGGCAAAAAGTAGGTTTACTGTACATAGATAAGAAGAGCAATCAAATTCGTTTTGACTGCTCTTCTTGTCTATGGGGCAATTTATAAAATTTTTTGCAAGGAAAACATCAGGCTCTAATTGCCCAGCGAAGTTTTGCCGAGCGAGCCCGGCTATTGATATGACATTCTTCGGCGGAAGGCCGAATCGGATCTGCGGCTATTTCACGATATATGCCTTCGTTAAAAAAACGTTTAAAGGATTTTTTTACACGGCGGTCTTCACCGGAATGGAAGGTTAAAATGGCAACTCTGCCATTTTCATGTAAGACATCCGGTAACTTTTCTAAAAATTCATCAAGTACTTCGAATTCGTTGTTCACATCGATCCGCAGTGCTTGAAAGGAACGCTGGCAGGCTTTTTTAATATCATTTTCTTCAATATCAGCTATGCTTTTCAAAGTGTTTTTGATGAGGTCACGCAGCTCTGTGGTCGTTTCCAGCGGAGTCCCCTTTTTTATGGCATTTACGATTTTTTTTGCGAGCAGGCGAGCGTGAGGCTCATCGGCATTTTCAATCAACATTTCTTCGAGTTCATCGACAGTCAGCTCTTTTAAGCGGTCAGCAGCAGAGATGCCTTTTTCTGGATTGAGACGCAAATCTAGAAGGCCGTCTGTTTTAAAGGAAAAACCTCGTTCAGGATTGTCGATTTGCATCGAAGATACACCAAGATCAGCCAGAATGAAATCGAAAGCAGCAGGTGTGGGAACAACTTGGTCAATTTGAGCGAAATTTCGTTGCTGAATCGTTAAGATATCCGGACCGAAGCCCAGCTTTTCCAGGCGTTCTCTTGTTCGTGGGAGTTCCAAAGGATCAACATCAAGCGAGTAAAGATGACCGCTAGACTTTAATTGTGTGAGCATGGCTTTCGTGTGACCACCATAACCTAAGGTTGCGTCTAAGCCGGTTTGTCCAGGTTGGATTTGAAGGAAATCGAGGATTTCCTTAACGCAGATAGAAATATGCATTCCCGCAGGTGTATTGCCTTTTTGGATGATTTTGGCAACATCCTCGGCATATTGTTCAGGGTGAAGTTCTTTATATTTTTCGCTGTATTTTTTTGGATGGGTGCCTTTATAGCGAACACGCCGCTTATGTGGGAGCTCTTGTTCATGTATTGTTTGATCTAGGCTCAATTTGGTCCCTCATTTTCATTATATTTTAAAGTGCTTCTGTGACCTACAATGATAGCAGATTATTTTTCTTAAAGCAATTCACATGCATTTTATGTATCGCTTCAATAGCATTGACAGTCCCATAAATAAAGCATAATATAATATTCAGAATTTAAAAATATTTAAAGGGCTTGATTTTGCGAAGGGGATTTTTAATGTGGATAAAAACTCAAAGTTACACTTTAAATGGGCTTTACAGAGCGAAGTTTTTATTGTTTTTGTATTTTTGTTCACCAAAATTATTCTTGCACTGTTTCCTGTTCAATATGGGATTTTTCGCGATGAATTTTACTATCTTGCAATGAGCAGTCATTTGGATTTTGGCTATGTCGATGTCCCACCGTTGGCACCTTTATTACTCGCTTTGATGCGTTTTGTTTTTGTGGATTCTTCTTTTACGTTGCATTTATTGCCCGCCATTTGTGGCGCGGCATTTTTATATGTAACTCAAACTTCGCAGATCAATAAAAGGCTATGTACCTTGAAAATCCAATAATT
>CBDTTM010000180.1:0-5186 GCA_965363355.1 uncultured Selenomonadaceae bacterium
TTGGACAGACATTCAAGCAAGAAGCGCAGCGCACACACTGATAGATTTCTTTGAGTTTTGGGTCATGTGCAGCTTTTAAACGACCGTTGTCGAGCAAAATGATATAGAGCTTGCGGTCTTCTTCTACCCATTTGTCTTCTTTTTTATAGATGACAGGAGTCGGTCCATCTACCATTGTCATATAGCTGGTCATGCGTTGACAGGTTCCGTTTCGCGGCAGCAGACGAAGAATTTTGGCTGCATCTTCGATTTTGGGGATGAGCTTTTCGTAGCCTATGATTACTACATGTACACGTGGCAATGTAGTGACGATACGGGCATTGCCTTCATTTGTAACCAGCCCAATGGCACCGTTTTCAGCAATGCCAAAATTTGCGCCCGTGATTCCCATATCTGCTTGTAAAAATTCTTCACGTAACACGCGGCGAGCGGTTTGAATCATAAAGGGAATATCACTGGGAATTTCTTCGTGGAGTGCCTTGGAAAAAAATCCGGCGCATTCCTTGCGATCAAGATGAATAGCTGGCATGACCATATGCGATGGTTTTTGACCAGCGACGGACAGCATCCATTCACCTAAATCTGTTTCGCGTACATGCAGGCCGTTATCCTGAAGATATGCGTTGAGATGGATTTCTTCGGTAGCCATGGATTTTGATTTTACGATGCGCTGGACATTATTCTCACGGCAAATTTGCAGCAGGTGTTGCTTGAGATCATCGCCGTCTTTGGCTCGGTAAACCTCTCCACCTAGATTTTTAACGGATTTTTCGAAGGTATTGGCGACTTGATCGATATTATCGACGGCTTTTCGTTTCATATCACGCAAGTCATCTCGTAGGTCTTCGATGCTATCGACATTTTCATAGGCTTTGAGACGGGCACCGGGATATTGGTCAGCAAAACGGGAAAGTGCTGTCTGCATAACTGTATTATGCAGTTTTTCGTTGATTTCTTTATGGAGATTTCTATTTTCTGTGCTCATTAGTTCATCCTCCGATCGGTCATTTCATCGATTGCGACAATAAAGAAACGGCTTGGCCCATGGACGCCAAGACTGAGGACACGTTCAATGTCCGCGGTACGGCTTGGCCCCGTGATGAAGCCCATATAGCCGCGGTTGAATACGCGAGAAATGACTTCAAAGGCCGTCGTAATGTTTTTTACGGTGTGGTTTGCGTTGAGCAAGATGATATGGCTAGGCGGCAGCATTCCAACGATGCGAGCTTCGTATGAATAGTTGTCTACACAGACGCTGCCAGTTTCACCTATGCCGAATTCAGCCATGGAAATGCCGAGATCAGCTGTAGGTGCGTGTTCGGCAATGTCAAACTTGTCTGTGTATAAAGAGGGACCCATTTTTTTTATATTGCTATATAAATTGTTGAGTTCGGGCACAGTATCATCGCCGACGGCAATGACTTTTTTTGCGCCTAGAGTAACAATGAGATCAGCTATAGCTGCTTGTGCAGACTGAAGATTTTTAACATGAATGATTTCGGCGGAAGCGGCTTTGGCATTTTCTTCGAATTCTTGCCAGTAACTGGCGTTTACGAGTTTGTCATCAAAGGCGTTAGAGACCCAGTCTTTACATACTTTTTTCATCGTATATTCCCCCTAAAACTTAAAATTCATATGATGAATTTATTGGTTTTATTATATTCATCATATGAATATAAGTCAATGATTAATATTTGCGGATGAATAGATTATACAAATAATTAAATAAACAGAATTTATTTAATTATTTGTATAATCTTAAAAAATACGGATGGAACCTTTAATTATAGGGGACTTGTCCCTTTGACATAGTTTTAAAGAAGAAAGACGATGAATTTATTTTATTAATTATAAAATAAATTATAAATATAGTTGTAGAAAAATTTTAAAAATAGACGTTTTGGGAAATGAAAATTCATATAATGTTTTTGAATGTAATTTATTTATTTCTATTGAAATAAATTGTTTGATATTGAATTATAAAAACTTTACCTTTTTTGTTGCAATACGTTATAATTTGAAGTAATAGAGATTTAAAATCTATTTATGAAATGGATTTTATAAAGGGAGATTTTTATGATAGAAAAAAGAAGCCCGACACGCGTTGAAAAGACATCGGAAGAGATTATACGTTTTATCATAAATAATAAAATGCTTCCAGGAGATCGGCTGCCAACTGAAGAAGAATTTTTGAAGCGCCTTGAAGTCAGTCGAGGAACTTTGAGAGAGGCGATCAAAGCACTTGTTGCCCGCAATATATTAGAGATACGACAAGGCGCTGGAACATTCATATCTCCTAAAAGGGGTGTACCGGATGATCCATTGGGACTTAACTTCATTTATGATGATCATCGTTTGGCCCTTGATATGCTCGAGGTGCGTTTGATGTTTGAACCTCATACGGCTGAACTTGCGGCCGCAAATGCGACGGCGCAGCAACGAAAAGAAATAGCTGAACACCCCAAATATATTGAATCGCTTATTCGTAGAGGAGAATCTTATGCGGATGAGGACTGTCGATTTCATCAGATGATTGCAGAAGCCAGTGGAAATCGCGTGATCGGTAAGCTCATGTGCATACTTCATTCGTCTGTTTCGAAAAATATTGAAATAACCCTGGATACGCTGCGGGAAAAAAATACAGTATTTTATCACCAGAAAATCGCTCGGGCAGTCAATGAAGGCAATGTTATTAGTGCACATTGGTTCATGGCGACGCATTTAAATCTTTTGCGTGAATTTGTGCTCGATAAAATGGAAGCCGATGGAGTGGAAACAAATAAGAGACAGGATCCGGTGTAGGTGAAAATTTTTTGCAGTGAATGTTTTATGTATATTTTTGAAAATGTGGCAAAACGATTATGTCGATTTGTTTAACTTATATTTAATCTAGTCATTTCGATGGCGGATAACCTGTGGTGTAGTCCTTTTTATTGTATTAAAGGTCTTTTACATTACGGGTTTTGTTTTTAATGGGAGTATTTTTCTTAGTTGGTATAATATCCCTTTAGTGTGATAAACATCACAGTTTAAACTCGATGTTTATGATATAATATGTTTAAAAATTTTGTTATTTTTAGAATTTTTAAAATCAACATAACATACGTATAATATTTTGCATAAATAAAATAAATCGTATGATACTTTTATGAGGAGGTGAAGCTGTGGAAATTTGTTTGCAAAATGTATCTAAGAATTTTGGCGGAAAGGTTGTGTTTGTCGGAGTGCAGGCGAAATTCTCTTCGGGCAACTGTCATTGTGTTTGTGGTGAAAATGGCAGTGGTAAATCAACTTTGTTAAAGTGTATTGCACGTTATATGCACCTTGATGAAGGCAAGATTACAGCGCAAGAGGATGGAATCCATATCAGTAAGGAGGAACATCGCCGCTTAGTAGGTATGATAGCACCGGATTTTGCCCTGTATCGTGAGCTTACCGCTTATGAAAATGTAAAATTTTTTGCTGGTCTGCGTAATGTTTCTTTGACACAAGCTGTAATCGAAGAAAGCCTCGCTACGGTGGGCTTGCTCAGTGATAGTCGGCGAATAATTCAGGAATTCTCGACAGGCATGCAGCAGAGGGTCAAGTGGGCTATTTTGCTTTCAAGCCAGCTTCCAATTTGGCTTCTTGACGAACCATCTTCAAATCTAGATGAAAGCGGACGTCTATTGGTGAAAGAACAGATACAAAAAGCAGCACGGCAAGGGAAAATTGTTGTCATGGCTACAAATGATCCAGTTGAGGTGGAATATGCGACAGATGTTTTGGCATTGGACGAATATAAAAATCTTGTTTAAAAAAGATTTGTCTGTTGAGGCGAGGCATAGGCAGGGAATAACAACGGCTTGTATGTTTGCGGTGGTTGCACTGATGATCGTAACTATAGCTGTTGGAGGAGAGCCTGTTACGCCCAAAATAAGAGGAGGTCTTTTATGGGTCGTTATTTTCTTTGCGGCATTGGCGGGGCTTGATCGCAGCTTTACGCGGGAAAAAGACCAGGGAACTTTGTGGTCGCTGTATATGTTTGCCGAAGCGCAAGCGGTGCTTATTGGAAAGTTTTTGTATAATACCGTCTTGTTGCTTTGCTTGCTGCTCGTTTTACTGCCTTTATATATTTTATTCATGGATTTGGAAATTGCAGGGCCAGAAGCATTTTTCTTGGTTTTGCTCATTGGCAGCATCGGCATAGCGCTGGTACTGACTTTTACAGCAGCAATTACAGCGATGGCTGGGGGCCGAAGCAGCTTGTTTTGCATTGTTTCTTTCCCTTTATTGCTGCCATTGTTCATGTTAGTGATTCAACTGACAGAAGGATCGATTGTTTCTCCAATAGTTGATTGGCAGCAGCTTTCGGTTTTATTGGCATACGATGGTGCCGTAGGCGGGATCGCATCGATTTTATTTGATTATTTATGGGAGGAGTGATTATATGGGCAAAGCATTAGCGGCTGGTTTATTCGTTGTCGTCTGGCTTGTATTTGCCATTGTGCCAGAAGCACAGGGATTAGGCGGCTATGTTCGTTTAGCATTTTTCCATATTCCGGTTGCCTGGGTTTCAGTACTAGCGTTTTTGTTATCGGCGTTTTGGGCACTGCGCTATTTGCGCAATCCGAAAAGGCACTATGATGCATTGAGCTTTGAATCGGCGAAATTAGGATTTATTTTTTGTTTATTAGCTTGTGCCAGTGGTGCCGTTTTCGCAAAATTGACGTGGGGAGCTTATTGGAACTGGGATCCGAGGCAAACAACGATATTTATTCTTTTGCTTATGTATGGTGCATATCTTACTTTGCGCCAAGCGGTAGATGATGAGAATAAAAGAGCGAGAATTGCAGCGGTGTATTCGCTTTTTTCCTTTGCGGCTGTGCCATTTTTGGTATTTGTTATTCCTCGGTATTATTTTTCTCTTCATCCAGAGCCGGTGATCAATAGTGCAGGCAAAATAGAAATGGAAATGGTCATGCTGTTTGTTTTGGCGGCGTCGCTTTTGTGGTGTACAGCTTTGTACTTCTATCTGCTTTATAAAAATGCAGGGAGGGAAAGCATATGAAAAAGCGTCATTTTATCATTTTGCTTGTAGTTTTATTGTTTACTGGATATTGTGTTTCAAGCTTGGGCTCAGCCCTTACACCTTATGTGACGATTGCCGAGGCTAAGGTCAAGACAGGTAATCTTCAAGTTAAGGG
>CBDTTM010000181.1:0-5173 GCA_965363355.1 uncultured Selenomonadaceae bacterium
CAAAATGGAGATGTTTTACACAACAATACAATGGATTTTCTTTTTCGTTGTGAAGCATCCAGCCTGTAATAAAAGATCCCCCACGACTTACAACATCCATCACGCGTTTTTGTTTGCGCATGCGGTTGATGGCTTCCATCGTCAGCCCGCAGTGGATTGTCATGAAATCTGCTCCATCACGTGCCTGTTCTTCAATTACCGTCAACAAATCTTCTTCTGTCATATCGACAACTGCACCATGCTCTTTGATCGCCTTTACGGTCGCCTGATAAATCGGAACTGTTCCAACGATGATACTTGAATGCTCAATTATTTGGCGACGTGACTGTTCTATGTTATTTCCCGTGCTCAAATCCATTACAGCATCGGCGCCGGCCTTTATCGCCGCATCAAGCTTTTCAAGTTCCGGCTCAATATCCGGATAAGCGCTTGACGTGCCTATATTCGCATTCACCTTTGTCGATAATCCTTGTCCAACGCCACGCGGCACCAAGGATTTATGGTTTACATTCGCGCAAATTGCAACTGTACCAGCAGCAACTCTCTGACGCAGTTCTTCTGCCTCTATTTTTTCCTGCTTTGCTACAATTTTCATTGCATCAGTTATTTTGCCTTGTCTTGCCCAGTCCATTTGTGTGTTCATTCTTTTTCCTCCTAACGAAATAAAAAAAAATAAACCGTCCAGCCTAAAGAGCTGAACGGTTTTCCCTACAAATACAAACCGCCACTTCCCTACGCAGGTATTACCCCAACAGGTTCCAAGGGTCGACATCATGTCTCTCAGCTTTCGCTCCCCTAGTGGATCTACATATTATATTTTACAAACAAGCTAATTTTAACAAAAACAGATTAAAAATACAATCTTTTAATTTTTCAAAAGATCTTTCATTCGCTGGATTGGCGTGCTTAAATCCATATGTCCGCTGAGTGAATCGAGTTCTTTGCCATCGACTAAAATCTGTACAGCCTTGATTTCCGGATATTCCGTCAAGGTGTCGACAATAGAACCCACCAACATAATCTCACCTGTCGAACCCCCAGTGAAATTCTTTGTGAATTCTTTGCTAAAGTCGACATAAGCGATATTTTTATCAATTTTAACGCTCTGCAGTTTTGTATTCTTCGGCATGACAACGGTCAATTTCTTATCCGTAGTTCCTTCCAGCAAAGCTTGCATTACTGCTTTATATTTATCATTGCCTGTTTTTATCTTTTTGTTCACCGCAATGAGCTTAGTTCCATCGGCATTCGGAAAATATACTTGTATGCTTTCTTCTTGTGCAACCGTCTTTTTTTCTGGCTGCTGTACTGCTTTTTTATCATCAGCTTGCTGCGTCGATGATGAGCTTGCTGGTGTTTGTGCCTTCTGTGCAGAATCACAGCCTATGCTCAGTAGCAAAAAGATTGACATAATGACTGCCACAACTATCCTATATTTTTTCATCGCCTTGCCGCCTCCCTCTAATTCCCAATTTGTCCAAAATAATCGTTCAAGCCCAAACATATCCCTCTAGCTATTTTATCTTGAAAATCATCGGATGCCAATAGATTTTCCTCATTTGGATTTGAGATAAATGCCATTTCGACCAAAGATGCAGGCATCGCCGAATGCTTCATCACATAAAAGTTCGCCTCGCTGGTGCCTCGGTCATATAGTCCGCCATACTGTACCATTCGGCTTTGCAGTGACTGCGCCAACACTCCATCAGCCCCAGTTTTTGCATAATAATAAGCCGCCGTCCCATTGGCCTGCTGATTCGTGAATGCATTTGCATGGATGCTCAAAAAAACATCTGCCCCAGGCGTATTTGCCCCAACATCAACGCGAGCTTGCAACTCTTGCCTGTCTGTTGCGCCCGGACCATATACATCACAATCCGTATCACGTGTCATAACGACATGTGCCCCAGAAGCATTAAGAAGCGCTTCTACCTTTAGCGCAACTGCCAAGGTTACATCTTTTTCCATGATTCCATCCGGACCAACCGCGCCTGTATCACTGCCGCCATGTCCCGGATCGATAACAATCGTTTTTCCATTTACATTATCCGCAGAAAAACCTTCTATTACAGGTATTTTTCGAATTTCAACAACAACGCGGAACGGCTTTCCCGCTTTGCGATCCGCTGGCAAAGTATACATCTTATATTTTAAAGACGCAGCCGGCTGCGTTAAGGAAATAACCATCTGCCCATTGCTCCGGTCAATTTGCTTAAACTCAATAGCTTGTGCAATTTTACCATCCATCGCAATTTGCTTTTTTATGCTGCCAATCTGTGCCTGCTTCAAATCCAAAACTAACGTATTAGGATTTGTCTTTCCCACCTGTAAAGCAATTCCTGGATTTTCTTTACTAAGCCCAATTTCAATTTGAAGGACATCCTTCACGGTAGCATAATGAAATTGTGTTATCTTAGTTGCAGCCTGCGCCTCTGCCCCAGTAAATCCCTGCAAACAAAATAAACAAACAAACAGCATAAAGCTTACTATTTTTTTTTGCAAAAATCTCAACTCCCATCCGTAAAACGCGATCTTGCTTCTGTGCTAAACAATCGCAATATCATTGCGATTCTTCTAAGGACCGCAATAATGCTTCTGTTTCTGCCCTCATCGCAACTGTCTTTTCCTCATCATAGGTGATTTTTATATCGAGAAAATCTCCCTCAGCTACATTTTCCGGTAAATATCTGCAAGGGAAAATGACTTTCTGCTCATCTTCGCCAATTAGTAAAACTGCCTTATCTTCCTCAAATCGATCAATAATCGCCTGCATTGTGCTCACTTCTCCTTTGACACATTATACGCATTGCCATCACTTTGTATGGTAATCGTTCCATCTGTATCCGTGCGATATACCTTGATATGCTGCCTTTCATACTTGTTCAAGGTAACTTTATGCGGGTGACCATATTCATTGCCTGCCCCCAGCGAAATAAATGCCGCCTCCGGTGCCACTTGTTTTAAATAAGCAACATCTGAAGAAGTCTTGCTGCCATGATGCGGCGACTTTAAGAGCGTGCTTTTCAAGCTTGCTCCATACGTATTGAGCATTGTTTTTTCTGCTTCTGCAGTACTATCGCCCGTAAACAACATGGAAAAATCTTTATAGCTGAGTCGCCCCACAATCGAGTTTGTATTGAGGTCATCGCCATCTTTGACCATCGCTTTTGTTGGACTAAAAACTTTAAAGGTCACCCCGCCGCCAAAATCAAGTTCATCGCCGGCTGCAAGGTGTTTATATGTCATTTTTCGATCACGGATTGTCTTTAAATATGTACGATATAGATTCGTATTGGTTGGCTGTCCGTTATCATAAACTTCTTTGACTTCAAATTCCTTAAAGACAACCGCTGCACCACCTATATGATCTGCATGTGGATGCGTTATGATGAGCTTATCGATTTTTTTGACACCTGCTTTTTTCAAGCACTGCAAAAACTTATCCCGCTCATCCACATCACCTGTATCAATTAAAATGGTCTGTTCTGGTGTTTGAATCAATAAGGCATCTCCCTGTCCAACATCAAGCATTCGTATAGACAGCGGTGCTTCGGCCATAGATTCACTTGTATTTTTGCTGCCGCTGCAACCAGTTGCTACAATCATAGCAAACAGCAACAACAGACAGGCTACTGATTTTATTGTCTTTCCGATTCCCATAGTTCCTCCCGCAAAAAAAATAAATAGGCAGAAAGGACCTGCCTATTAGATATCCAGCCAAAATTAAAATTTTACCAAACCGACACTAATGCCCATAGCTTGGTCAACGCGGACCATAAATTTATCCTGCAATACTGTAATCTTCTCTTTCAAACGACGCTTATCAATCGTACGTAACTGTTCGAGTAAAACAACGGAGTCCCTTTCCAACATGCAGTCTGCTGCTTGCAGTTCTACATGGGTCGGCAATTTGCCTTTGCTGATTTGAGCTGTAATTGCCGCAACAATCACCGTTGGACTATATTTATTGCCGACGTCGTTCTGAATGATCAACACTGGCCTAAGCCCGCCTTGTTCAGAACCAATCACCGGATTTAAATTTGCATAATAAATTTCCCCACGTTTTACGACCATGGCTATTCTCGACCTGCCGTTTCTTCAAATAGGCCTTCTTCAGCCAAAGTCAAATTAATACCCGCCATCTCCTGATAGCCTTTTCGCATACTCTCAACGAAAGCTTGATGCTTGCAATTCTCAATATGACTGCCCATCGCATCACGAAAAAACTGGCTGCGGCTCAACTTTTCCGTGGCGGCAAACGAATCAATTTCTTCAAGCATCTGATTCGGTATGCTGATCATTACTCGCTTTAATTCGGTCAACCCTTACACCCCCGCAGTATTTTATCACCAGACACAGCTTAATTATAGATTTATTATCAGAAAATGTCAATTTAAAAGGCAGGTTTTATTTGATAAATTCATTCATTTCCTAAGGCAAATCGAGCTGCCGGCAAAGCCTCCATAATATCACTGGCGACAAGCCCAGTCATCCCACGCTCTGCGGCCAAATCCCCGGCAAATCCATGTAGGAAAACGCCTGCCATCGCAGCATTGTAACGAGACATCCCTTGTGCTTTTAACCCAGCAATAACGCCCGCCAACACATCTCCGCTTCCAGCCGTAGCCATACCAGGGTTTCCATTGGTAGAAAGTGATACCGTTCCGTCAGGAAATACAACGATCGTTCTTTCACTTTTCAATACAAAAATACAATTGTAGTCTTTCGCTGCATCTCGGGTCAAACCAATGCGGTCTTCTCTTAGCTCCGCTACGGAAACACCGAGCAGCTTTGCCATCTCACCCAAATGCGGTGTTAGTATTGGCGTGATTTTACAATCGCGCAAAAGATGTGCATATCCTGCAAAGGCAACAATTGCATCTGCATCAAGGACCAACTGCGTTTCCACTTTTGCTACAAAATCCCTGATCAAGATTGCTGTATCTTCATCCCTGCCAAGTCCCGGGCCAATAACAACTGTATCATATGCTATCGCCAAATCGAGCAACGCGGAAAGTGACTCTTTGCCTAACTTTCCTTTTTCTTTTTCTGGCACTGCACGCGTCATTACTTCTGTTAGTTTCACCGCCATAATATCTTGCAGGCTCTGCGCTACAGCTAAGGTAACGACTCCGGCACCGCTTCTAAGCGCTGACTGCGAAACAAGTGCTGC
>CBDTTM010000182.1:0-5147 GCA_965363355.1 uncultured Selenomonadaceae bacterium
GAATTTTGGGAGGCTGGTTTCATGCAAACGGATCTCTTAGCAAATTATGTTTGGATTGGTGTGGATATCGGGACGACAGGAGTGAGGGCTATTGCCTATCAACCGGATGGTAAGAGCATTGCTGCCGCTGAGGCATTATATCCGCTGGACACCCCGCATCCTGATTGGGCCGAGCAAAACCCGGCACAAATTTATGATGCGGTGGAGAAAGTTGTAAAAGAGACGGCAGATGCTTTGCGTTATAAACGCAAAGTTCTGGGCGGGGTGGCGCTGAGTGCGGTCATGCATAGCTTTGCTGCTATGGATGAAGAACGAAATTTGTTGACGAATATGATGACCTGGGCAGATAGCCGCAGTTCAGATATCGTCCAAGAAATGAAACAAGATGAAACGCTTTGCCAGAAATTTTACCAAAAGACTTGCTGTCCAGTGCATGCTTGCTACCCGTTGACGAAGATCCTTTGGTTGAAGAAGCATCATCCTGACTTGTTTAAGCGCATGCGCTATATTGGTTCAATCAAGGATTATGTTTTTGCCAATTTCACGGGTGAATGGGTTGTCGATAAATCGGTGGCTAGCAGCACAGGACTTTATAATGCTGAACAACTTAGGTGGGATGAGGAGATTCTCCGATATATAGGGATTACAGAAAATCATTTGCCACCAGTCGTCTCGACGACATATAAACAAATGATTTTGCCAGACGTCGCGGCAAGGCTGCATTTGCCAGAAGGCATTCCCATCGTAATAGGTGCCACCGATGGCGTGTTGGTCAATGTCGGTATCGGTGCAGTGAAATCAGGTCAAATCAGTGCGACCATTGGCACAAGCGGTGCCTTGCGGATGCTGACCCCAAAACCTAAGGTCGATCCAGCAGGGCGGACATGGTGCTACAATCTTACCGATGACATGTGGGTTGCAGGCGGTGCCATAAATAATGGAGGGATTGTCCTTCGTTGGCTTCGTGACAAAGTCTGCCATTATGGTGGTGCTCAGATGGAAAATCTTGATATTGATGCCTATGATCTCATGACCATGAAAGCTGGCCGTATCGACGCGGGGGCAGATGGACTCATCATGCTGCCGTTTTTTACGGGAGAGCGTGCGCCGCATTGGAATTCAGAGCTGCGAGCTATGTTTTTTGGCCTGTCGCTGAACCATGGTAGATCGCATATGATACGGGCAGCTTTGGAGGGAATCTGCTATAGCCTCAACAGTGTATTGATGGCTTTACGTGATTTTGGCCCGGTCGAGGATATCCGTGTGAGTGGCAGTTTTACCAAATCACCACTTTGGCTGCAAATCATGTCGGATGTCTTTAATGAAGAAATTACGTTGCCGGATAATAGTGAAGGGGCTGCTTTTGGTGCGGCAGTGCTTGGCTTTATTTCAGTTGGTGTGATGAAAGATATCGAAGATACAGCGAATCTGGTACAGCCAAAGAAAATTTATCGGCCGCAAATAGAAGATGCTCGCGTCTATGAGCAGCTCTATAAAATATACGAAAGGCTCTATACCAATGTGCAAAGTGAATTTGCCGCAATAGCAGCCTATCAAAAAAATATATAATATTCATAGCTAAGAAAAGGAGTCGATAATATGCGATTAGGATTGATTGGAATTGGTAAGATGGGGTATAATCTCGCCTTGAATATGATGGGAAACGGCCATGAAGTCGTGGTCTATGATATCATGGCCCAAAATACAAAAGGGCTTGATGAAAAAGGTGCGCAAATTGCAAAAAGTCTTGAGGATATGGTTGAAAAACTTGAAAGTCCGCGGGTACTTTTTATGATGGTACCAGTAGGAAAGCCAGTGGAGGCAACTTTAGCAAAGCTCAAGGGGTTGCTTGGGCCAAACGATATCATCATTGATGGCGGGAATTCTCATTATGCAGATGCGGTAAAACGTGCAGCTGAGTTGAAAGAGCAAGGCATCCGTTATTTGGACTGTGGTACAAGTGGTGGCCGTGATGGAGCCAAAGCGGGGGTTTGCGTGATGATTGGCGGAGACGAAACGGCATATCGTCATTGTGAAAGTCTGTTTAAAAGCATTTCCGTAGAAGATGGTTGTTTATACACTGGACCATCAGGGAGTGGACATTACTGCAAGATGGTACATAATGGAATTGAATATGGCATGATGCAAGCATTGGCTGAGGGTTTTGAGGTCTTAAATAAAAGCGATTATAGCTACGATATGGCTGCTGTGGCGAAGATGTGGAACAACGGATCGGTTATTCGAGGATGGCTCATGGAATTGGCTGAGAATGCTTTTTTCCAGGAGGGGAACGACCTTGGCGGACTGCGTGGTATCATGAATTCGACAGGCGAAGGGAAATGGACAGTGGAAGAAGCGCTTTCGAAACAGATTTGTACGCCTGTAATCGCCTTGTCTTTGATGATGCGATATCGTTCACTTGAAGATGATACTTTCTCAGGTAAAGTAGTTGCTGCTCTGCGTAATCAATTCGGCGGACATGCAGTAGAGTATAAATAAAATGGGACGAAATGAAAAAATCAGGATGTCTTACACGTGTCCTGATTTTTTCAACAAAATAAATGATAATATATTATCATTTATTTTAAATTTAAATGATAATATATTTACAAAAATGAATTAAAATGATATGATAATATCGAAATTGATGAACAAAAAAGAATACATAATATCATAAATAAACTGAGTTTTTATTGATTTCAAAAAATATTTACCGGGAGGATAAAAAAATGCCTTTATTTATTTTAGCTTGTGGTATCTTATTGTTGTTTTTTCTAATCGTGAAATTGAAATTGAATAGCTTTTTGTCTTTGATCTTGGTTGCCATGTTGGTTGGTTATGCTGAGGGGCTGCCAATATTAAAAATCATGCCAACGATTCAAAGCGGATTAGGGGCGACTCTTGGAGGGTTGGCGATTGTCATCAGTTTTGGGGCGATGCTTGGTAAGCTTATGGCTGAAAGCGGTGGTGCTCAGCGAATTGCGACGACGCTGATCGATGTGTTTGGTCGAAAAAATGTGAAATGGGCCGTTTGTTTGACAGGGTTTGTCGTTGGGATAGCTTTATTCTATGAAATAGGTTTCGTTTTATTGATTCCCTTAGTATTTACAATTGCAGTTGAAGCTAAGATTCCACTTTTAGAAGTTGGAATACCAATGGCGGCTGCCTTGTCGGCAACGCATGGTTTCTTGCCACCACATCCGGGTCCGACAGCGATATCGGTCATTTACAATGCAGATATCGGTTTGACGCTTATTTACGGTGCTATTATTGCCATTCCAGCAGTGATTTTAGCAGGTCCGGTTCTTTATAATACAGTCCGGGATCTCAATCCTTCTGTTCCGGAGGGGCTCTACAGTCCAAAAGTCTTTAAGGAAGAAGAAATGCCATCGTTTTTTGTCAGTGTTTCGACAGCATTGATTCCTGTGGTTTTAATGGCGTTATCTGCAATAGCGAAACTGACAATGGCAAAGGATTCTGTTTTACAGAATATCTTGATTTTCTTAGGCTCGCCTGATATGGCAATGTCTATATCGGTAGCAGTAGCTATTTTTACATTTGGTCTCAATCGTGGCAAGAGTATATCGGAAGTGATGAAGACGATTGAACAAGCTGTTTTGGTCATAGCGATGATCTTATTGATCGTTGGTGCTGGTGGCGCTTTAAAACAGATTTTGATCGACAGTGGGGTTGGTCGTTATATCGGTGATCTGATGGTTGGTTCGAATCTTTCGCCATTGCTGCTGGCATGGCTGATTGCTTCTGTCATACGTATCGCAGTTGGATCGGCTACGGTGGCAGCTTTGACTACAGGGGGAATTGTTGCTCCATTGATTGCCGTGAGCGGTGTGAGCCCAGAACTCATGGTTTTGGCAACGGGAGCTGGCAGCTTGATTGTCAGTCCGCCAAACGATCCTGGCTTTTGGCTGTTCAAAGAGTTTTTTGGTTTGACGATAAAAGAAACGGTTCGTACCTGGTGCGCTTTGGAAACGACGATTGCAGTAGTAGGCCTCATTGGGGTTCTGGCAATTAATGCAGTTATCGGATAAGGGTATAAAAACATCTTTCTTCCTAATAATAGAGGATGTTGAAATAGCACGTTTAAATATGGACAAGAGCGGCAAAATAGACGCTCTTGTTTTTTTTTACTGGAAATTAAGGTATAATAACCAAGGAGTAAATTATTGGAATGAGGAATTCGGATATGGAGAAAGAACAGCTTTTTCAATTGCCGATTTTACGGAGTCGTTATCATGACCTGACTAAGTCGGAACGTCGTATTGCCGATTATATCGCAGAAAATGAGAAAAATATTATGGAGCAAACGATTTCAGATATTGCTGTCAAAACAAAGAGCTCAGAAATAACAGTATCACGCTTTTGCAAAAAATTAGGATTTAGCGGATTGCAGAGTTTAAAGATTGCTTTGGCAGGTGAGTTGCTGGGGCCTGATGAATCTATTTATCTCGACATACAAAAAGCCGACTCTTATGAAGCTATAGCAGGAAAGCTTTTTCGTAATATAAATGATGGATTGCAAGATACACTGAAAGTACTTGACTTTGCGGCTATAGAAAAAGCAATTGGCGTATTGTGCAAGGCAAGGCGTATTGCGGTGTATGGTTTTGGCAACTCAGCAACGGTTTGCCAAGACATTGAAACGCGGTTTTTGCGTTTTGGCATGATGGTCAATGCCTATAGTGACTCCCATATGCAGGTAACCTCGGCATCTTTGCTAACTGAAGCGGATGCGGTCATCGCGGTTTCTCATACGGGTGCCACAATTGAACTCTTACAATCTGTAGATATAGCCAAAGCGAATGGGGTGCCGGTCATTGCTATTACAAGTTATGTGCGGTCGTCTCTGGCAAAGAAAGCAGATATTGTCCTTCATGGGATGGGCCGAGAGGTAAAATACAGATCAGAAGCAGTTGCTTCACGGTTTGTACATTTTGCTATAGCGGATTTATTGTATACGGGAATCTCTCTACAAAATAGTGAGGAGTATGTTGACCATATGCAGAAAATGCGTCAAGTAATCGCTAAAAAACGAGTTTGAAAAATAATTTGAAATAGTGTTGACAAACAAAGGAAAAGCCTGTATCATAATACAAGTCGCTGATGACAAGGAACACGAAAGACTTGGT
>CBDTTM010000183.1:0-5111 GCA_965363355.1 uncultured Selenomonadaceae bacterium
TGCTTCAACAATGCCTTGAACGATGCTTTCATCAATCAAAAAATTCTGTCCTAACCTCTTGCTCATGTGAATATTGAAGCTTTTCAATATATGTTTTGTGACTTCGCGCTTGGCGATTGTAGGCTGTATCATAAATTATCTCCCTTAGCGGCATTGAGTTCTTCAAGAGCTGCTATAAATTCAACTCTCGTAACGCCATAATGATTTAAACGCAATAAAAAGGTTTTGGCATTTGCATAGCCGATGCCGAGCTTCGCCCCGAGAAGCGCTCGTCTGTTGCTGGCATCAGAATTGCCACTGAGCCCAGCTTTGATCAAGTCCGCTCCTTCAAAGATCACTTGCGGATTCCAGCCAAGTGTCCGTACCTTTGCCAAAGCTTTTTGAATAGCAGCTGGTGAAGCTTGCTCTACACCGATATCATTATTCGCCGTTGCTTCTTCTTTTGGCACAAAAGCATGTTTTGCCTCGGGGAATCGTTTGCTCAGATAGGAGCGAATCCTTTCTCCGGCTGAATCCGGATCTGTCATAATGATGATGCCCCGCTTTTGATACGCTTGGCGAATATTATCAATCGTATGCTTTTGCAGGCTGAATCCTCCTGTTATGATACAATCGGCCTCAACCGCTTTGTTTATAGCTACGACATCCATCTTGCCCTCTACTACCAAAACTTCTTTTATCATATTTTCGCTATCTCCAAGTCTTAATTCTTCTATAATATATAGTGTACCTAAATATTCATATAAAAACAAGAAAAGATGAGAGTGCTGTACTAATTTCTTAGTACAGCAACCCCATCTTGTTAGTCTAACACATATACCTTTACGGTCTGACGGCCAAAATCCATGGCTTCTCCATAGTTTTCCATGCAAAGGTCTACTTTATTGCCCTGAATTGCTCCTCCTGTATCGGCGGCAATTGCCATACCATACCCAGGAATAAACAATCTAGTCCCCAAAGGAATCACATTCGGATCGACAGCCACAATGCCTCGTCTTGCTGCCATACCCGTCGCGGTGATTCCAGCGCCACCACCATCGCTAGGAAGATATGCACTCGCTTCCATATAAATCGTTCGATTAAAGCGCATAGCCCCTCTTGATGTCGTGACCGTATCACGTGCTCCTACTTTGATGATTTCAGGTTGTGAAGGAACTGTCTCTGTCGAGTCAATAACTTCTTCTCCAGTCTTCACTCCATCGCGGTAAAGTTCTTTAACTTTTAAAGTTTTTACACCATTAGCTCCATACTGTACGACCTGCTCACTGCCTTTTTCCATGTCCGGGTCCGGCTGTCGAACGGTCTGATATGCATCTTGTTCTTCGTGTTCAATAATTTTTTCAGAAACTGCTTCAACTTTTATATTTAGTTTTTCCTGAATTTTCGAAGTCATTCCTGGGGTAACATCATAGCCTGCCCCATTATAGCCCAGCTCGCTGAGCAATTCTCCCACTGTTGGCTTTCCGGTTATAAATTCCTGTTTCTTTCCTTGAAACTCTACAGTAACAGGCACTGCACGATAAACGGTTATTACGGTATGATTTTTCACTTCGTCAGTCGATAAGCGATATTCGTCCTTGTCTTGCAATTGCACGCCAGCTTGCTCTAATATTCTCCCCGGACTACTGAATAATGTATTGACCACCTGTGTGTTCCCATCAACTAGAACATTAACTGTCTTATAGCCGCTGACGAATCCTGTCACTGTCATCAATATAAAGAGTAATACGATACAAACCGTTAAATTCTTTCTCGTTTTTTGATTTAAAATCATCGAAATCATTTTTTTTAAACTCATTCAATTCCCCCTTCCGAAGAACTTGTGAATTATATCATGATTTTTTCTGTCATGTCAAATTAGCAGCGATATTCCAGCCATTTTTACACTAATATTTGTATTAAATGTAAATATTTGTATTGTTTTTCTTCCATTTTTATGTAAATTTATAGCTTTTTATGTATTTTTTTCCCTTTATATGTAAAATTTTTACATTCATTTTACATATAATTCCTTTTTGCTGAAATTACGAACGATTATAGGTATAAATGACTATAAACTAATAATTGAAAGTTTTTTCCCCGTAAAAACATAATATTTCTAAAAAAACAAAAGGAACTCATCCAATATTTGTCATATTTTCTGAGTTCCTTCTATGATTTTCACCTATATTTTTGAAGTTTCATACATAAAAAACCATGTAAATAAATGATTTTAAGCATTATTCCTGTCCCTATGCATATTTTTCAAGCGCCAAAACCGTTCATTTGCTCTGCACTCTAGAGCTATTTTCCCTAAGCTGCAAATCATTTTATTCCAAATAAATCACGAGCATTTTGCGTCGTAGCCGCAGCAAATTCTTCAAAAGCAATGCCTCTGATCTCAGCTGCTTTTTCTGCGATAAATCGAACAAATGCTGGCTCATTGCGATGGCCGCGTTTGGGAACGGGTGCTAAATACGGACTATCGGTCTCGACTAACAATCGTTCAAGCGGAATCTGTTGGACGATTTCAGGAAGCTTCGCCGCATTCTTAAAAGTAAGCGGTCCATCGATGCCAAGATACCAGCCGCGCTTCAAAAGCTCACGAGCCATTTCCCAGCTTCCCGAAAAACAATGGATGACGCCGCTAATTCCTTTGCCCTCTTTTTTGATGATCTCCATAAGGTCTCCATGAGCCTCACGGTCGTGGATGCTTACCGGCAAATGCATCTGGCGAGCAACATCGAGCTGGCGAACAAAGACTTCACGCTGACGCTCCCTTGAACAATTCTCATAATAATAGTCTAAACCGATTTCTCCGATTGCCACAACTTTAGGAAGTTCTGCCCAGCTAGCTAAAAGCTCATCATGAGAAGGCATCATTTTCCCTGCTTCTTGCGGATGAATCCCTACTGCTGCATAAACACCAGAATAATCTTGGGCCAGCTTGACCGCTCGCGCCGAGGATTCAATCGTATCACCAATATTGATGATGCGTTCAACACCTGCAGCCATTGCTCGTTCTATAACCTCAGCCCTGTCTTCATCAAACTTTTCATCCTGCACATGTGCATGTGTGTCTATCAACATTTTATTTCACCTTGCTGCCAACTGGCATGTCAACTTCGACAACCTTAAGTTCGTCACCTTGTGATGCTGCTAAGACCATTCCCTGTGATACAACGCCACGAATCTTAGCGGCTTTTAAATTGATCAGCATCACAACAGTCTTTCCGATCAAATCAGCTGGTTCATAATGCTTGGCGATACCTGAAATAATCGTACGCTGCTCTGTGCCTAAGTCAACCGTCAGTTGCAGGAGTTTTTCTGTCTTTTTTACCTTTTCAGCAGCCAGGATTTTTACGATGCGAAGGTCCATCTTCGAAAACTCTTCGATTGACACCTCTACTTTCTCTTCTACCACAGCAGGAGCTTCTGCCTTCGGAGCTTCTTTTGGCAAAGCCGCCTTAGGTTCCGCTTCAATTTCAATGCGCGGGAAGAGTTGTTCCGCCTCACCAATATGCATGCCAACAGGCGTCTGGCCCCATGTTTCAATATCCGCCATCTGAATCGTTGAAAATTCCTGCGTCAGGCCTAATTGTTTCCATATTTTAGGTGCTGTAACTGGCATGAACGGTGAAATAAGTACACTGATGATGCGGAGGCTTTCAATTAAATTATAGAGGACCGCATCGAGTTCAGCTTTCTTCGCCGGGTCTTTCGCCAGAGCCCAAGGTGCTGTTTCGTCGATGTATTTGTTCGTACGGCTGATAAAAGCCCATACGCTTTTAATCGTAGCACTAAGTTCCATTTTTTCCATGGAGTCTTTAAAATCTTGTACAGTCTGCATAGCCATATCAATAAGAGATTGATCGATAACCGAAGCTTTGCCCGGATCAGCAACAACGCCCTGATTGAACTTGTTGCTCATATTGAGCGTACGATGCAGTAAATTGCCAAGGTCATTGGCTAAATCTGAATTGATGCGCTGAATCAAAGCATCTCGTGAAAAATTGCCATCCATGCCAAGATTGATTTCTCTCAATAGGAAATAACGGATTGCATCTGGGCCAAATTCTTCAATCAAACCGATTGGGTCGACGACATTTCCTTTTGATTTTGACATCTTGTCGCCTTCAACAATGAGCCATCCATGTCCATAGACTTTTTTAGGCAACGGCAAATCGAGTGCCATCAATATGATTGGCCAAATAATCGAATGGAAACGAACGATTTCCTTGCCGACAAGATGCAGGTCTGCCGGCCAGAATTTCTCGAATTTTTCTTGATCAGACAAATATCCAGCTGCGGTCAAATAATTTGAAAGGGCATCGAACCATACATAAATGACATGTTTTTCATCAAGCGGCACCGGAATGCCCCAGTCAAAGGAAGTTCTTGAAATGCATAGATCTTCAAGTCCCTGTTTGATGAAATTAATCATTTCATTGCGGCGCGATACCGGCTGGATAAAGTCTGGATTTGCTTCTATGTATTCGAGTAAACGATCCGAATAACTGGAAAGGCGGAAAAAATACGCTTCTTCAGCAACTTCTTCAACCGGACGGCCACAATCCGGACACTTTCCATCGACAAGCTGGCGTTCAAGCCAAAAAGTTTCGCACGGCGTACAATATAGACCTTTATAGGCACCTTTATAGATATCGCCTTTTGCATGGATCTTGCGAAAAATTTCTTGTACCACTTTATAATGACGTTCCTGCGTCGTACGAATGAAATCATCATTGGAAATATTCAAGCGGTGCCAAAGATCCTGAAAGCCCGCAACGATTTTGTCGACGTATTCGATTGGCGTAATACCTTCTTCTTCGGCTTTCCGCTGGATTTTCTGACCATGTTCATCCGATCCGGTCAAAAACATTACGTCATATCCGGCTAAACGTTTGAAACGAGCTATGGAATCGGCAATTGTCGTACAATAGGCATGCCCGATATGAAGTTTTGCACTTGGATAATAAATCGGGGTAGTTATATAAAATGGTTTTTTGTTCACGAGAAAAAATCCTCCCTTGATAATATTACTTCTTATTATAGAACAAATACGGCCAATGAACAAAACTTTTTTATTGAATTCATTGAAATAAGTAGCTTTTCTCAGCTAATCTTCATTT
>CBDTTM010000184.1:0-5091 GCA_965363355.1 uncultured Selenomonadaceae bacterium
TCAACTGTTATAATAGCTCGCAACGGCCCATGTGAAAAATCGGCTTGAAGGATATACAGTATTTCAGCAACCCCTATTCCATCATCAGCACCAAGGCTTGTTCCGACTGCACGAAGATAGTCACCCTCACGCACCACCTGTATCGCATCTGTCAATGGATTGAACGCAACGCCATCGGCAGCCACGCAAACCATATCCATATGAGCCTGCAGTACCGTTAGTTTCACCGCTTCATAACCCGGTGTCGCTGGTTTATCTGCAATGATATTCAAATGTTCATCTTGCTGGACATGAAGCCCCATCGACTTAATGCATTCGAGTAAATAGTTACTGATTTTTTCCTCATGACCTGATTGACGAGGAATTTGTGTTATTTTATTAAATTCTTTTAAAACACTTTCCATAATACTCTGATCTTGCTGCATATTTATCCTCCTAAAAACTGCCTTATTTATTTTTTGTTCATCACTGGAACCAGCGAGAAAATGCCAGCACAAAAAGTGCTGCAAAAACAAGGTTTCACAGCACTTTGTCTAAATTTTCATATGATATTTTATATGCTAGCTGTACGTGGACAAACCGTCCGGCCAATCTCAACATTATCCGGCACATATAAAACCATAGTTTCTGATATGCGTTTTGCTTCACCGCTCATGACGTAACAAACCCCGTTGATAAAATCACATAACCGACGTTGCTCTTCGCCATCAATTTTTTCATAATTGACTACAGCTGCCTTCTTTGACTTCAACGCGTCGGCAATAATCTGTGCCTGATCAAACGATGTCGGCACATAAACCAACATCTTAAGCTCCGGTACTTTTGTCGTATGCACGGTAAGGACTGGACGCTGAACCGCTGGTTCATAAGAAAGTGGTGCACCATTAACGACTTGCTTTGTTTCTTGCGCAACTGTCGTTTCTGCTGCCTGTTCTACTATTTCTTCCACCTCTTCCATCGGCATTAGTAAATTCGTTATTTTTTCAAGAATCCCTGACATGCTTTCCGCCTCCACCTCAAAATTATCTATTCGTGCAATATCATCCTAAATTAGTGTCATTTCTTTTTTATTCTACAACCAAATAAAAAGTCCTGCAAGAATCCAAAAAACAGGACTTTTGCAGGACTTTTTTATTTATTTATTTGGATTTACGTTCGCGTCCACGACGTGCTTTATCCAAAACAGATTTACGCATACGGACATTTTCCGGCGTAACTTCAACTAATTCATCATCATTGATATATTCCAAAGCCTGTTCCAAGCTCAAAAGGCGTGGAGGCGTCAAGCGGATTGCTTCATCTGACGAACTCGTACGCATGTTGGAAACATTTTTCTTTTTGCAAGGATTTACATCCATATCCAATTCGCGTGTATTTTCTCCAATGATCATGCCTTCATAAACAGCCTGATTTGGCGAAATGAACATTACACCGCGATCTTGTAAAGTGAACAGACCATAACCTGTCGTTTCACCTTGTTCAAATGCAACCAGCGAACCACGAGCACGGCCCGGGATGTCGCCTTTGTAAGGAACATAACCATGGAATACATGGTTCATGATACCATTACCTTTTGTATTCGTTAAGAACTGTGAACGGAACCCAATGAGCCCACGAGCTGGAATAACAAATTCCATACGAAGGTAACCTGATACTTCCGTCATATTCAAAAGTTCTGCTTTACGAGTTCCCATGGATTCCATTACAGTTCCCATGTATTCTTGCGGAACTTCAACCGTAAGATTTTCCATTGGTTCACAAAGCTGACCATTGATCTGCTTGTAAACAACTTCTGGTTTACCAACTTGCATTTCAAAGCCTTCACGACGCATTGTTTCGATTAAGATGGATAAATGCAATTCACCACGGCCGGAAACTTTGAATGTATCCGCTGAATCTGTATCTTCAACAGACATACTGACATTGGTTTCAACTTCTTTATATAAACGATCGCGAAGATGACGCGATGTTACGAATTGACCTTCTTTACCAGCAAACGGACTTGTATTTACCCCAAAAGTCATCGACAAAGTAGGTTCATCGATATTGATTGTAGGCAAAGCTTCTGGATTTTCAGCATCAGCAATCGTGTGACCGATACTTACATCGCCAAGACCTGTCATAGCAACGATATCTCCCATGGCAGCTTCTTGTACTTCAACTCTTTTAAGACCCTGATAAATAAAGATCTTACCGATTTTTGCTTTAGTCTGGCTATCGCCATCGACCAAAACAACATTCTGGTTAACGAAAGCTTTACCGCGGATAATACGGCCAATAGCTACACGGCCAACATATTCGTCAGCATCGAGTGTAGTGACCATAACCTGAAGTGGTCCGTTAAGATCGCCTTTTGGTGCTGGAATTTCTTTTACAAGCAAATCAAATAAAGGTTCAAGATTATCACTTTCATCTTCCATGTTCATCTTCGCGATACCAGCACGAGCTGCTGCGTAGACAACTGGGAAATCGAGCTGATCATCATCTGCACCGAGTTCCATGAAAAGTTCAAGAACTTCATCATAAACGTCATCGACACGTTGATCTGGACGGTCAATTTTGTTAATGACAACAATTGGTTTCAATTTCTGTTCCAATGCTTTACGAAGTACATACTTCGTCTGTGGCATAGGACCTTCAAAAGCATCTACCAACAATAAAACGCCGTCAACCATGTTAAGTACACGTTCAACTTCGCCCCCAAAGTCAGCATGGCCCGGGGTATCAACGATGTTGATTTTCGTATCCTTATACATAACTGCTGTGTTTTTTGATAATATCGTAATGCCGCGTTCCCGTTCCAAATCATTAGAGTCCATTACTCGTTCAGCAACCTGTTCGTTCGCACGGAACACATGACTTTGTCTCAGCATTGCATCCACCAAAGTCGTCTTACCATGATCGACATGGGCGATGATCGCAATATTTCTTAAAGCTTCTCTTGTATCCATATTATATTATTTTCCTCCTAAAAAAGTAAAACTTTCAAGCAGATTTTTTCTGCCGAATTGAGCATCCATACCAAAAAGAAAAAAGAATGCTTTTGATGCATTCTTTTACAATTTGCATACACTCAATCATATTATATAAAGAATCAATTGTCAATTATTTTCTTCTATCAAAAGCTATCTATCTGTCCCCTCAATGATCAAATCGCGTAAAGAGCTTCTTTAAATACCGCCACCCCTTCTCGACGGTCCGAATAACAGATTCCATGATTGCAGGCTCTTGTATGACAATCCGCAGCAACTGCCGACGGAATTGACGATAATCTGCATCAAGTGTCTCCAAAAATTCTTCCATTTCTTTTTCCACCGAAACAGCCGCTATTGGTGCTGCTTCAATTGAACAGGTACCCTCGTGGATAACAGCCGTATCGCCAAAAAACGGAATGTATCCGTCTATAGCGAAACGTTCTTCGATGGCTTCAAGCATAGCCCCTGCCGATGGTGCCTCACCATGAACAACGAATACTTTTTCTGGCTTTGGCTGATTTATATGTTCCATCCACTCAAGAATCTGATTATGATCGGCATGGGCTGAAAATCCGTCCAATTTATATATCTTCGCCCTAATGGCTACGTCTTCTCCCATAATCTTCACTCGTTTAACGCCATCGAGCAAACGCCGCCCCATACTTCCTTCAGCCTGGTACCCAACAAATAAGACACTCGATTCAGGACGCCATAAATTGTGTTTGAGATGATGCAAGATACGTCCCGCATCTGCCATACCACTAGCTGATATGATAATAGCTGGCCCCTCTTGGGTATTTAGCGCTTTGGATTGTTCTGCTGATTCACAAAGCACTAACTGTGGCAGCTGTGCCAGATGCCCGTCTTTTTTCAACATCTCCAAAGCATCTTCATCAAACTCTTGGCTGTTGCGAACAAAAATCCGGGTAGCCGCTATAGCCAACGGACTGTCAATAATAATCGGAACATCACCTATTTTATGCTCTTTCCATAACTTATACAAATGATATAGCATCGTCTGCGTCCGCCCTACGGCAAAAGCTGGAATAATCAAATTCCCGCCACGATCTATTGTGTCATTTATAATCTCTGCCAAAGTATCTTTTTCATAGGGCTGGTGCAAACGATCACCATAGGTAGATTCGACAACCAAATAATCTGCACCATGTATGATCGTTGGATTTTTTATGATTGGCTGGTTTGGATGCCCAAGGTCTCCAGAAAACAAAATCTTTTTCGTCGCTCCCGCCTCGGTAACATATACCTCCAGCATTGCTGAGCCAATGATATGTCCGGCATCCCGATAGACGACGCGTATGTTATCTGAAATGTGTAAATCCTGATCATAAGGCACTGCCTGAAACTGACGAAGAGAAGCCTGTGCGTCTTCTACCGTATAAAGAGGTTTTATCTCGACTTGTCCCGTTCTTTGACCTTTGCGATTTGCCAATTCAGCATCAGATTCTTGTATATTCGCACTATCTGGAAGCATGATCTCCGCCAATTCACAAGTAACCTTTGTAGCGTATATCGTCCCTTTAAAGCCTTCTAAACAGAGCTTTGGAATCAATCCACAGTGGTCAACATGTGCATGTGTGAGCAAAACGCTGTCAATCTCGGCTGGATTAAACTGAAATATCTGGTAATTTAAGTCACGAATGCGTTTTGCTCCTTGAAACAATCCACAATCCACCAATAATTTTTTTCCATTGCTTTCTAGTAAAAAGCATGAGCCTGTCACGGTATGTGCCGCGCCTAAAAACTGCAATTTCATAAAGGATCCACCCCTTCAGCCTGCAATATTTTATATTTCTATTATACCATGCCAAATCTTTCCTTTCCATTAAAACAATGGAAAACTCCAACATTTCAAAAAAAAAGCCCGATAGATTTTTCATCCAAAAATCCATCGGGCTTCATCGTATTTTTATTCAACTTCCATTATGATTGGTAAAATCATCGGACGTCGTCTGGTCTTTTCATACAAGTAACGTCCTAAGGCATCTCGTACGTTTGATTTTATCGTTGCCCACTCTGTGATATTGCCATCTTCGCACTTTTCAAGTGCCTGTTTGACTCTATCCTTCGCCCCGTCCATCAGCGCCTCAGATTCTCT
>CBDTTM010000185.1:0-5086 GCA_965363355.1 uncultured Selenomonadaceae bacterium
CATATGGAGATTCCCCGATGGATACGGAAACATTTCCAATACATAGTATTCTGGCTTGCTGCGATCGAGTTCTGTTTTATAAACATTGTTTTCTTCCCATAGCGTCTGCCATTTTTTTTCAATCTCCTGGGGAGAATATCTTTCATTCATACATTTTTCCTCCTTAAAATCAAACATGCTAAAGCATACACTAAAAAAAATAATCGTCCCTTGGCTTTTACGCCAGGGACGATTTTATCGCGGTACCACCCTGATTGACGACAAATGCCGCCCTCTCTAATCTTAACGCAATCAACGGCGAATAAATTCGCTCCTCCACAGCGAGTTCAATTCCCCCACGCACTAGCTCGCATCAACCGCCAGTTTTCTGTAGAGCAGGAAAAATTTACTATTCTGTCTCTTCGGATTTCAGCTGCCAAAACTCAGTTTCAGCTTTAAATACAACTGCTATATATTATAGCCCAATGCCGGCAAAAAAGTCAAGGCAGGCCTTGCAGCCTGCCTTGTTTTAGCCTATTAGAGCAACATTATTTTATGCTCAATTCGACTTTTTCCCCATTGATGTTCCATTCTTTGCTAAAACCATCTTTTTCATTTGTTTTGATCGCTTCAGCCAATACAATATCTTTGATTGCAGCCTCATTCTTTTGCACAAGTGCTGCTACCTTATCATTGCCATTGACGTAAACTGTAATCTTATCCATGACTTCAAACTTATTTTCTTTTCGCATTGTCTGAATCTTGCTGATTACTTCACGCACAAAACCTTCTTCGACAAGTGCGTCGCTAAGTGTGGTCTCGAGCGCGACCGTCACACCATTATAACGCTCTGCAACAAAACCTTCGGTCTGTGCCATCGACACTTCAACATCTTCTGGAACAAGGACTACTTCGCCGCCAGCAAGTGATAACTCCAACTTACCAGTTTTATCAAGTGATTCTTTGGCTTCGTGGCCATTGAGCGTTGCCAAAGCCGCTTTTATTTCACCGATTTGCTTGCCGACTTTTGGACCGAGCGTCTTAAACTGCGGCTTAAAGCTATAGCTCAAATACTCTTCCATATCGTCTTTAAAGGTAACCTGTTTGACGTTTAGCTCATCTTCAACGATTTCTTTGTAGAATTCATTGAGCTCGCCATCGGCTTTCACATACATATTGCCAATTGGCTGGCGGTTTTTGATATTCGCCGTATTGCGAGCCGCACGCCCGAGCGTTACGATTTCAAGGACAAGCTCCATATCCTTTTCCAAAGAAGCATCGATCGATTCTTCTCGAACTGCCGGGAAATCACACAGATGGATGCTCTCCGGAGCAGAGGAATCGACACTGCAAACGAGGTTTTGATAGATTTCTTCCGTCATGAACGGAATCATCGGCGCTGCCGCTTTGATAGTCGTGACCAAAGCCGTGTAAAGCGTCATGTAGGCGTTGATTTTATCTTGGGTGAGTTCTTTTGCCCAGAAACGTTCTCTGCTTCTTCTTACGTACCAATTACTCAGCTCATCGACAAAACCTTGCAATGCTTTGGCTGTTTCTGTCACTTTATAATTGGACAGATTGTCATCGACCGTCTTAACTAAGGTATTGAGGCGCGAGAGCAGCCATTTATCCATAACAGGCAATGTGCTATAGTCAAGCTCGTATTTCGATGCGTCAAAGCCATCGATATTGGCATAAAGGACAAAGAATGCATACGTATTCCATAAAGTCCCCATGAACTTGCGTTGGCCTTCTTTTACCGCTCCATCATGGAAACGGTTTGGCAGCCACGGTGCACTATTTTCATAGAAATACCAACGAATCGCATCCGCACCATGTGTCCGCAATGCGTCCATCGGGTCTACAGCATTGCCTTTAGACTTGCTCATCTTGCGTCCATTCTCATCTTGGACGTGACCGAGAACGATGACGTTCTTATATGGCGCTTTATTGAAGAGCAGCGTAGAAATCGCAATCAAAGAATAGAACCAACCGCGTGTCTGGTCGACTGCTTCCGAAATGAAATCCGCTGGATAGTTTTCTTCAAAGATATCTTTGTTTTCAAACGGATAGTGCCACTGTGCAAATGGCATGGAACCAGAATCGAACCAGCAATCGATGACTTCCGGTACACGATGCATCTGCTTACCGCAAGATGGACATTTGATGGTAACCTTATCAATGAACGGGCGATGCAGTTCAATTTCATCTGGACAATTGTCTGACATGTTTTTGAGCTCTTCAATAGAACCAATTGCATGCTGGTGCCCGCAGCTGCATTCCCAGACATTTAGCGGCGTTCCCCAATAACGGTTACGGCTGATCCCCCAGTCCTGCAAGTTTTCGAGCCAATCGCCAAAGCGGCCTTTACCGATGCTTTCCGGAATCCAATTGACGGTGTTGTTATTTCGAATCAAATCTTCTTTGACGGAAGTCATCTTGATGAACCAGGATTCACGCGCATAATAGATAAGCGGTGTATCACAACGCCAGCAATGTGGATAGCTGTGTTCAAACACAGGTGCTTTAAAGAGCAATCCCTTTATTTTGAGATCTTTTAAGATAAGTGGATCAGCATCTTTGACAAAGGTTCCCGCCCAGTCCGTATCCGCAGTCAACTCACCCTTGCCATCGACAAACTGGACAAAAGGCATATCGTATTTGCGGCATACACGTGAATCGTCTTCACCAAAAGCCGGTGCCATATGAACGATACCAGAACCATCGCTCGTCGTTACATAATCGTCACAAGTGACAATAAATGCTTTCTTCTTGATTAATTTTTCCGCATATGGATAAAGCGGTTCATATTCTTTATACTCAAGGTCTTTTCCTGGGAAAGTCGCCAGAATTTCTGTTTCACCTTCAAATACGCTTTCAATCAAGTCCTTTGCCATATAATAAACGACATCGTCTTGACGTACTTTAGCATAGGTGATCTGTGGATTTACACAAAGTGCCAAATTGGATGGCAACGTCCATGGCGTAGTCGTCCAAGCTAAGAAATACGCGTCTTCGCCTTTGACCTTAAACTTGACAAAGGCCGATTTTTCCTTAACATCTTTATACCCCTGCGCTACTTCATGCGAAGAAAGCGGTGTTCCGCAACGAGGGCAATACGGGACAATTTTATGGCCTTTATATAATAGATCTTTTTCCCAAATCTGCTTTAAAGCCCACCATTCCGATTCAATGAAATTATTATGATAGGTCACATATGGGTCGTCCATATCTGCCCAAAAGCCTACATGTCCGGAAAATTCTTCCCACATGCCTTTGTACTGCCAAACGCTTTCCTTACATTTCTGAATAAATGGTTCCATACCATATTTTTCAATCTGTTCTTTGCCATTTAGACCCAACTGTTTTTCCACTTCAAGCTCAACCGGAAGCCCATGGGTATCCCAGCCGGCCTTACGGCGGATCTTATGACCTTTCATCGTCTGAAAACGGGGAATCATATCTTTGATTACACGAGTGAGGACATGTCCGATATGCGGTTTTCCATTCGCTGTCGGCGGCCCGTCATAAAAGGTAAACGAAGGCGAGCCTTCTCTTTGTTCAATGCTTTTTTTGAAAATATCATGGTCCTGCCAAAATTTTTCGGTTTTTTGTTCGCGTTCGACAAAATTAAGATTTGTTTCTACTTTGTTATACAATGAAATTCCCTCCTAAAAAATAAAAGCTTCCATCCTGCGAACAGGATGAAAGCTTTCTGCACTTCATAAACTAAAAAAACTCCCACCCTAAAAAACAGGATGAAAGCTTAGCTGTCATTATACCACCTATTTCACATACCAACATATGCTACCCTGATAACGGTGGGAACCGGCACAGCCTACTTGAAATCTTTCAGCCTGCAACTCCGGAGTGATTTTCCATCTTAGACGACTCATACCGATCTCACACTTACACCGGCTCGCTTGGATTTTTATCTAAAATTTACTGTCTCCATCAACATTGTTTTATTATATGTTTATGTTTGTAATAGTATCACAGACCACACGAAATTTCAAATAAAATATTGCAAACTTTACTTGTTTTTATAGATTTATGACAAAGATTACCGTGAATAAATTTTTCAAATACAGCTACGCATTGCATATTCAAATTGGATTCTTTATAATAAAGAAATCAAAGGGGGCATTGCATTGCATCAATATCTATTTTTTATCGGTGATTTTCCTATTCGCGCCTATGGGCTCGTTTTAAGCTGCAGTATCATTTTAGCCACAGGCGTTGCCTATTTTCTCGCCAAGCAAGATGGACGCTGGCATAATCATATCGTCGACATGGGCATCTATTGTGGTCTGGGCGGCATCCTCGGTGCTAGGCTTTGGGATGTACTATTTTTTGACTGGGGCTATTATCAGCATCACCTGACTGAAATTTTCAATGTATGGCAAGGCGGCATGGCAATTCAAGGCGGTATTGTTTTAGGTGTCACGGTGGGCATCTTATATACCAAACGCCATAAAATCGATACCTGGGCACTGGCAGACATTATGGCTCCGGCAATCATCTTAGGCCAAGCACTCGGTCGCTGTGCGAATCTACTCAATGGCGATGCCTTTGGTGCCCCGACCGGCAGTGCCTTTGGCATCATTTACCCGGCAACTACACTTGCATATCATACGTATGGGGACCAACCGCTATGGCCAGCAGAAATTTGGGAAGGGCAGCTCGATATGGTAATCTTTGCTCTACTCTTGATGTTCCGCTCCACCAATCATCGCAAAGGACAAGCTTTTACCCTTTATGTTTTATTGTACTCATTAGCACGCTTTTTCCTCGAATATCTACGAGGCGATTACAATGAACTCGTTTTCGGTTTAGTAAAATCTGCTCAAATGACAAGTTTGTGTGCTTTCGCCATTGCCCTGTGCGTGTTTATTTACCTCGGCGGCAAAAAAACAGCCGAAACAATACCTGAAACAACAAGTCCAGATATATCTCGAAAAAATAAAAAAAGAAAACTTTAAAATATTCTATTGACATCCAAATGAACTATCAGTATAATAAATATTGTTCTCAAGCCAATATCGTGTTTATGTAATGCGTATTTCCTTAAGAGCATAGGGTAAATTATTTTTTTGAAAATAGTATA
>CBDTTM010000186.1:0-5017 GCA_965363355.1 uncultured Selenomonadaceae bacterium
TTCGACGAAACAAGGGTCTTTCCTTTTATAAAATGATTAGGTATAGAGCTCTTTCCATCCAGTAAAATAACTAAATAATAATTATTATCAATAGAGGAAAAAGATTATTTGCGTCGAATACTATTAGTATAAACCTAATAAATATAAGAGATGTCAACCTGATTATGGGCATTGACAAACGAAAGGGAGGTTGTTTAAGATGACGTATATTTTATTATTAATTCCAGTTGCGCTGATCGTGGCTTCTTGCTTTGAACTCTATCGCTTTACCCGTGTAACTGTAGCGTATACCGATAATATTGGACAGCTTCGTGGCTATGCGTTTGATTATGTGCATCGGGCCAATGAGCAATGGCTCGACATTTAAGAGTGGGAACAGTATGTAGCTGCTAAAAAGAACATGCCAATCGTAAAAATTGTAAAAATAAAAATGAACACATCATGGAAATTGCGTAGGGCACTGGATGCAAGTAATTCTTGACGAATCATAAAAGTAGATGAATAAAATGACTCCGGTATATGAGTTCTATTGCAACAAAGCAATCTGTAGTGCCTCCATGAACTTAGACCAAACCGTAGTAGCATTTATGCTGCTGCGGTTTTTTATATGGGGAGTTGAGAAGGTGTTTTGTGATTCTATAATAATAAAACAACAAAACCATATTAAAATATACAATGAATAATACTAAAACAACAAAAAATACTGACTTAAATTGATTTAGTTATGTTTTGTTGACTTTTGTATAATCCTGCTTTATACTATAGGTGGTGTAAGGCGCTCAATATGGATACAAAAAAGTACCAAGCAAGCGGATGAAGAAACCGTTTACTTGGTACTTTTTATGTTCGAAGCGTATTAGGATGATCGTGTGAGGTTGATTTTTGAAAGCGTAGACTTTCTAAGATCAAGGGGAAAGGGATGTATTTTTTGATGAAAAAAAATAAATTAGCAACGGCCTGTATTATAACGTATATTGTTGCGGCGGGATATCCGCTTTCGGTACAAGCGCAGGAAAGTGAAAACACTACAGTGCTTGCTGATGATCAAGTCGTGGGAAAAAAGATTGAGGTAGAAACGAAAGATGCGATGGCAGATCCCGTAGCGCAGCGATTGACAGTTCCAGAAAGCAGTACAATCGCGACGCAAACGTTCAAGCAAGAAGATATCGAAAAAATGCATCCGAAAGATGTTCTGGAGCTTATTCAAAATGGAATAGGTCTCAATGTCATCCGTTATGGGGCAAAAGGATATGTGAAGGTTGAGACACGCGGTGGCGATGAAATCGGTTATATCATAGATGGTGTATGGTTGCCGGAAGCTCAGGCATCACGAATGCTAGGGAATTTACCGGTTGATATGATTGAATCAATCTCATTTTGTCGTGATTCCTCGATTTTGACGATGGGGCCAGTAGCGTCATTTGCTCAGACCAATGTCAAGTCAGGAAGCCCAAGTCAAGGATTTATCATTATAACAACGATGACGCCAACGAAAAAAATAGATAAAGCAAAGGTAAGTTATGGTACTTTCGATGCAACAAAGGATAGCTACGTTCATGGGGATAAATTTAGCGACACAGGTTATTATGGCCTAGGCTATGCCAAAGATAAGACGAATGGAATGCCGGGATGGAATAATAGCCAAGATCTCAATACATATCTTTTTAAAATAGGTGATAAGGGCAAAGACTGGGTTGCTAATATGACTCTTTTGTATAATGAGGGAGATGTTCATAATAAAGCATATTTCAATTCGGTAGCGGATGCAAATGCGCTTAACATAACGGCGGCAAATAAGCTTGCCTTAGGAGGCTTTTTGCCAATTAAGACAACTGTACTCGCTGTAAACGCAGCAAAGAACTGGGATAAGCATAACACAACAGATTTTAGTTTTGGTTGGAGCAGTGTAAATTCTTATCGGTGGGCATTGAATGGCGACCCTGTGACGAAGGGCCCGGGCGGCTTCGCTGAACGAGATTATTTGAGACAGTTAAATTTGGGGCATACGATGAAGTATGGTCGTGACACCTTAAAATTTGGTACACAGCTTATGTGGTATGATGCACCTACGGGGATGGGCCAGTATAGTGGCAGTCCGCGAGCGGAAGAATTATATGGTTTCTATTTGTATGGAGAACGAAAAGCCACGGACCGTGTTACTTTTGATGCGGCGGCAAGACTTGATCGAAAACACATTACTTCAGGAATTGGTAAATATCTCGATAGCTCGACTTTGTCTGCATATGATGAACTTTTTGGCGATTTGTGGGAAGGGAATTCATTGAGTTCCTCCGTTGGCGCTTCTTATCAGGTTAATAAGATTTATAAGACAACGGCACGTATCGGTTATTCAAAACAAGCAGATAATAATTTTGCGCTTGTAGAAGAAAATGAAAAACTGGGTGATGAAAAAAGATTGAAGTACGAAACCGGGGTAGAGGGCAATTATAGCAAAAAATTTAATGCTTCTCTGACAGCTTTTTATTATGATATCGACAATGCGCGAGTTGATAGTGGTAAAAAATACTATGAATCGTGGGATACGACTAAAAGCTATCCTCTTTCCAGTTATATAGCAAGAGATTTACAGAGAAAAGGTTTCGAAGCAGGGCTGCATGGCGATTTTGATAATCACTTTGGTTATCGTTTGAATTATGCGTACTTTACATCAAGCAATGAGCTTGATAATGCCCGTACGCCTCATAATTTGTATAATGCAGAACTTAATTACAGAAACAAAACGATTGCGGCCAATTTGATACTTCACCATAATAGCCAGTATCAAGGCACAAGCAGTGGGGTGAATGCCGGAAGCGGTACAGATTTTACGATGACCGGCGTTACTACGATTGATATCAACTTGAGTAAAGATTTGGATGCGAATACAACGATTACATTGTTTGGCAACAATATCACCGACCAGCGGTATGCTACGGGAATGTACGTATATGATACAGGTGCTACCTATGGTCTTCAACTGAGCAAGAGCTGGTAAGATAAAAACTTAGAGATTGCGGCATTTGCTACAAGAAAAATCGGTGGAGTGGAGGGTTCTTTATGGAAGTTGTTTTACGAGGAATCGATTATTTTGAAAAAGGCGGTTTCATTATGTATGTACTGCTTTTCTGTTCGGTTTTTGTCGGATCGATTGCGATTGAACGCTGGCGATATTTTCAACAGGCGGATTCGGGCAGAACGTTTGCTGATTCTTATTGCCAGGCTCTGAGCAATGGTCTTTGGCAAGAAGGCTTTGAGCTAGCCAAACAGGCAAAAGGAGAATTGGCCGGTTTAATTTGTAGAGCGATGAAAAGACGTGGAGCAGAATCAATGAAAATCCATAATTTTTTTGACATAGAAACAGGCGTTATTTTGTCGAAATTTCGCCGCCGTTTATATTACCTTAGTGTGATTGTAACCATGGCACCGTTATTAGGGCTTTTAGGTACTATTGGTGGGATGATTTCAGCTTTCAGCGTCTTTGATTTAAAAGCAGGCGAGCCGATGGCTATTACTGGTGGAATTGGAGAAGCTTTGATCGCCACAGCGACAGGACTTTGTGTAGCGATTATTTCCTTAGCGATTCATGCGTATTTTTCTCAAAGGCTTGAGCAAATCATAACGGATATGGAACAATGCCTTTCGTATTTAGAAGAATACAGTGAACGAGGTGCAATTGATGAGGCTTCGTAATCGTCATGTATTGGCTAAACCGGAAATCATGATTATACCTATGATCGATATTATGTTCTTTTTGCTGGTGTTTTTCATGTTGAGTACACTTTACATGGTTGATTTAAAAACGATTTCGGTTAATTTGCCAGTAGCTAAACAGGTTGAAAAGGCCTCGGCAGTTGAACTTTTGGTGACGATAAAGAAAGATGGGTCACTATGGCTTGCAGATCAACAAATAAATGAAAAAGATCTGATTGCGCAGGCAAAAATAGCAAATGCAAGTGGAGATAAAGTTTCTCTAGTAATTCGGGCGGATAAAGATGTTGCGTATGGTAGAGTCATAAGTTGTATAGACCATTTGAAAGAGGCAGGGATACATCTTTTTGGTTTGGCGGTAAATAGTGGAGGCAATAGTTAAATGCTGAGGCTAAAAGAAAATACGGCTGGTAAAAGTTTTTTCCTATCTATTTTGCTGCATATTGTTCTTTTTTTATTGCTATCATTTAGTGGTTTGTGGGGCTCATTTGCGAAACCGGCAAAAAAGCCACCGGTTGATATCAATATTTATCAAGAAGTAGGGGCGAAAAATTCTAGCCAAGGAAAAATGCCGCAAATTGATTTGCCGCAAAATGGAGCAGCCTCAGCAAGTGGTTCGGTTGCAAATAAATCAGCCGCAGCTGATTTTAGCGAAGCGACCACATCCTTGTCCGATGGCACTGCTGCAAATTCAGGCTTGGAAAGTCAATCTGGCAAAAAATCGGGAACTATGGGATCGCAAGGCGATGGAAGTTCTTTAGGAGAGTCTGGCGGTGGTGCTGGAAATTTACAAGGTGGTGGGCAGGCTGCTTTGCCAGCACGGCTATTGACCCATGTTTCGGCGATCTATCCAGAAAATCTTCGTCGACAAAAAATCAAGGGAAGAGTCACGGTTGGTGCTACTATTGGTGCAGATGGAAATATTGAAGAGTCGCATATCGTAACTTCTTCAGGCGTAGATGAATTCGATCAAGCAGCTTTGACGGCATTTGACCAATCAACGTTCAGTCCAGCTAAGAATAAGCAAGGACAAGGCATTCGTTGGTATTTTAAAAAAAACTATAATTTCAGTTTGGAAGATTGAGACCTTCATCGGTTTTTAGTTTAGACGTAATCATTAAAATAAAAAAAGGTAAATGATGCTTGTAGTCGCATCATTTACCTTTTTGTGTTTAATTTTCGTAGAGCCACTCAAAAATAGCACTGTATACTTTGCTTTGTACAGAATCGGGGCCTACGGTCGTTTTATCTTCGGTGCTTATCGTAGCGACCAGATTGTTGTTGGCATCATAGAAGCGTTGGTTTTTTA
>CBDTTM010000187.1:0-5009 GCA_965363355.1 uncultured Selenomonadaceae bacterium
CCGGCTACAAGCCTCTTTTCGACAAATCTTCTTTCCACACTCCGGCAGCGCACCTTCACATATTTTATATTCACCGCCTTCAATATATAAGATTTTCCCAAGCACTAAAGCTTCGGCAATTTTCCTTCTCGCTTCATTATATATCGCTTGAATTGTTGTCCTCGCCACATTCATTCGTTTTGCACAAGCTTCTTGCATAAGCCCTTCTAAATCGATGAGACGAATCGTTTCGTATTCATCAACTGTCATCTGTATATACTGCGATGGATTTTCATCTGCGTTCAATGGGCCAAAGTGACTGCACAGTGGCAAGCAACAAACCCGTCGACATTTTCGTGGTCTTGGCATATTTACAGCTCCCTTCTTTTTAGTTATTGACATATGTCATTTATAAGTTATAATAAAAAGCATATGTCAATAACTAATATACTTAAATAAATTGCAATGGGGGAATATTTTTATGAAAATCGCTTTACCTTCTCGAGAAAACCTTATCGATGACCACTTTGGCCATTGCGAGTACTTCACCGTCTTTACTATTGATGATAATCGCATCGTCAACCAGGAAACCTTGCCTTCGGCTACGGGCTGTGGTTGCAAGTCCGGCATTGCTACTACTCTTGCCGATATGGGCGTGAGCGTTCTTCTTGCAGGAAACATGGGCGACGGGGCTGTAAATGTTCTGCAACAAGCTGGAATAAATGTAATTCGCGGCTGCTCAGGAGATTTACATGAAGTCGCACAAAAATGGCTTAATGGATCCATCACCGATTCAAAGGTTGTCTGTCATGAACACGATTGCCACGAATAAATCATTTTAAAAAACAGCTTATATGAGTTGATTACTCGTATAAGCTGTTTTTCTATCAAAAATTCTTAGCAAAAGCTGCGCATGATACTCAGCTCTGCCCCTCTACGCTCACAACAGAGGCACTTCCTTGCTTTTTTGACACCATATCCTGAGCAGTAATCCTATTTTTATCAAATAAGGAAACTGCAAAAAAAGTCACCAAACAAACAATCCATTCTAAATAAATCGGCTCGACCCATTGTTTCAAACCTGGGGCCAGCTGCCAGGCAAACAATGCTAAAATTCCCGCCAACGTGGTATAAAAAGCTGAACTGCGGCGACAAAGCCCAGGAACAAACATCGTCAACAAAAACACCAAAGTGAATGCTGTAGTGAGGCTGAGCCCAATCAGCATCGTTTTTACGATACCGACCGCATTAAAGGCAAACCACAAGGTAAGCGCCCCCAAAATGAGAATAGCATATCGATTGACACGCGTATACTCTTGATCATCAACATTTGGTTTTAAGAAACGTTTATAGATGTCCTGAGAAAACAACGTTCCCGCTGCCAATAAAATATGACAGGCCGTAGCGACATCAGCAGCCCACAAAGCTGCCAAAGTCACGCCTGCCAAAACAGGATCGAGACCCATAATGACTTTTGGCAGTGCCATCGTCGCATTCATCGCTGGATAAGCTGCTTTTGCCGCCATTCCCATAATTGCCGAAGCAAACCCGATAGGAAACATCAACAGGGCTCCCCATAAAAAGCCTCGCTTTGCCGTCTTTTTATTGACCGCTGAACAAGCAATCTGTACCGGTCCTTGGGCGGTGACGGTCTGCGTCATCATAACAACAAACCAGCCAACAATCGTAGATAAACCAAATCCACCCAAAGGTCCAAACCAATCCGTACCAGCAGGCAGCGAAGCTGCAATAGCTGAAATGCCGCCTTGATTGCTGACAATAACAAACGTACTGGTCAATATCCCAATGTAGATCAAGGTTGTGCTGAGTATATTTGACAAACCTGATGACCACAAACCACCAAGGATCGTCGTGCCAATAAATACGACTGCACTCGTTATCATCCCGCCTTTAAAAGAAAATATCTCCGGCAGCAAAGCCGATAAAATAGCGCCGCCCGCTATATACTGCATCGAAGTGATAACTAGCTGTATCGTAATCATCCCCAAGACAGCAACAGCTCGTCCTTTTTTATCATAATAGCGCTCGAAAAGCTCCGGAATCGTCGTACAATTGAGCTCACGATATTTTCCCGCTGCAACAAGTGCCATCGTAACTGCCCCAGCAGCCCAGGCCACATTATACCACCCGGCTGCGATGCCAAACTGGAATGCATTTTCAGCTACGCCAATCGTCGAAGCTGCTCCAATTGCCGTACCTGCGATATTAGCCGCAACCAAAATCGTCGTAAGCTTACGCCCCGCAAACAAGAAACCACTGCTGCTTTTCGAGCGTCTTTTCACGTAAATACTGATACCAAATAAAACCCCAATGTACAACAAAATAATAACCAACTGAATATTCATTTCCATCCTACCTTCCTACAAGACCCTGATTTTCCCTGCAGCTAAACAACCCGTAACCATCCATATGATCCAGCCTGCTTACCCTGCTCTACCTTACTACATTACTACAAAGCTACAATATAAATGATAACGCTCTATATCTTCGCTGTCAATCCTTGGACTTTACAGCAATTCTTTTCCTCATATCTTTCATAAAAATATAATATAGTTTAGTTAATTCAAAGAAAATCCTAAGGATTTTCAAAGAAATAAATCTTATATTATATATAAGAAAATTAAAATTTATGGAGGTACCCAATCATGTCATTAACATCCACGAAAAAAAAGGCCCTTATTCTGACAATTGCTGGAGCTTTCGCTTTCACTGGTGTGGGGATTTCTTTTATGCAAAATATTTCTGCCGCAGCCGCCACAGAGCACATGAAAGTCCATCATGCACAGCCACCAAAAATGGATCGTGATCAGCAATTGACGGAAATGGCAGCAGCGCTCGGTATCGAAAAAGCCGATCTTGTTGACTTTCTCTCTAAAGGCAATGATCTTCACGACTTGCATATGGCAGTCAACATTGCCGATGCAAGCCAAAAGCCATGGAAAACTGTTTTGGCAAGCAAAACCGCAGCCAACTCCTGGCAAGATGTCTGCCAAAGTTATGGTGTCACGGAAGATCAGCTGCATGAATCCGAACAAAACCATATGTCTAAAATGATTGCTGGCAAAATAGACCTTGATCAAACAACCGTCAGTAACCTCTTAAAGAATGGCTACCATCCAAGGGATGTCATGATGGCTGGTTTGCTGGCAAAAAAAGCGGACAAAGATATCCAAACCGTTCTCGATGCAAAAAAAATCAACAATCGCTGGGAAGATGTTGCTGCGGGATTTAATATCAGCAAAGATGACTTTGCTGCAGACACAAAAGATTTTCGCTGCGCCATGCCCGGTAATCACGATTTCCTCGACAAAGGTCCGCACCACAGGATGCACCAAGCAGATGATCAGATGACCTCAAATCCAGACACGGATGAATCTGCTTCACAAGAATAAAATCTTCACGCACAATAAAAGCATACGCAATAGCAGAGTTTTATCCCTCTCTTTGCGTATGCTTTTTTATGTTCAGACCGATTATTTTTCTGGATGGATCAAACGGTCCGGCGCCATATAAAAATCAAAATCCTTTTCGCTGATATAGCCTAAATCTAATGCAGATTTTTTTAAGGTAATGTTTTCTTTTGCTGCCTTTTTCGCGATTTCGGCGGACTTATCATAGCCAATTACAGGTACTAAACCGGTAATCAAGATCAATGACTGCGCCAAATGTTCTTGTATACGGTCTGTGTTTGGCGTTATTCCAACTACGCATTTATCCGTGAACGAACGTATGCCGTCGGACAACAAGCGAATACTTTGAATCATATTGTACCCAATCACTGGCATAAATACATTGAGCTGGAAATTTCCTTGGCTGGCGGCAAAACCGATCGTTGTATCATTTCCAAAGACCTGCGCCGCAATCATAGTCAAAGCTTCCGCCTGGGTAGGATTGACTTTAGATGGCATAATAGAGCTTCCCGGTTCATTGGCAGGAATCGTTATTTCACCGATTCCACAACGAGGTCCGCTGGCAAGCCACCTGACATCATTCGCAATTTTCAACAAGTCTGCTGCTAAAGCCTTTAAAAGACCATGCACGGCCGCAAGTTCTGCTTTACTTGACAAGGCTTGAAACTTATTCGGCGCGGTCGTGAAGTTTTCCTTCGTCAATCGGCTGATTTCAGCTGCCACTTGCACAGCAAAATCCGGATGTGTATTGATGCCAGTGCCAACAGCCGTTCCGCCCATCGCTAAATACTGAACAAAGGACAAGCCTTGCTCCAGCATAGCCTTATCTCGTTTTATCATGCCAGCCCAGCCACTGATTTCTTGGCCTAACGTAAGCGGCGTTGCATCCATCAAATGCGTCCGGCCAATTTTAATGATATCCTTGAAAGCCTCTGCCTTTTCATCCAAAACTTTTATAAAAGCTTCCATAGCTGGAAACAACGTATTTTTCACTAAGGTAAACGTGAGCACATGCAATGCTGTAGGAAAAATATCATTTGAGCTCTGTGATCTATTTACATGATCGTTTGGATGCACTTGTATCTCTTTGCCTTCTTTTCGCAAAATTTGCTGGCAACGATGCGCAATGACTTCATTGACATTCATATTGAACTGAGTTCCACTACCTGTCTGCCAAACTGCCAAAGGAAAATGCTCATCTAATAGCCCTTGCGAAATTTCTTCGCAGACTTCAATAATTGCTGTCGAACGTTCCTCATCAATCAATCCTAAATCCAGGTTTACTTTTGCCGCAGCTTGCTTGAGCAAAGCAAACACACGGATCATCTCGGAAGGAATCTTCTCTGTGCCAATTTGAAAATTCTCAAAGCTTCGTTGTGTCTGCGCGCCCCATAGCCGATCATTCGGCACTTTGATTTCTCCAATAGAATCTTTTTCAATCCGATATTCCATAAAAACTCCTCCTCATACTTCTGTCAAAATCAATTTAAAAGCACAAGCTTATCGCCTGGCACTTTTCATTTCAATATACGAAGGATTTCCTCTTTTTCCTTAACTTCGCTATGCCCTGAAAAATAATAGCTAAAGTCCAGTTTTTGC
>CBDTTM010000188.1:0-4973 GCA_965363355.1 uncultured Selenomonadaceae bacterium
CTACGGGAGTTGAAGAAGCAGGTTCTTTATCTGAACTTATTTATCATGTAATGAAAGATGAATATCATAAATTGGATTTTTCTGAGGTTAGTATCAAATTGATTGAAGCGACGGATAAGCTTTTACCAATGATGCCGGAAGAATTGCGGCTTGAGACAAAGCGTGTATTGGAGTCCAAAAAAGTCGATGTCATGATGAATGCACAGGTCGCTGATTGCGACGAAAAGAGCCTTACGCTCAAAGATGGTACGGTCATTCCGACCGAAACTGTTATTTGGGCAGCCGGAGTCAAGGCAGTACCGCTTGTAGCAAGGCTTAATGCTGAAGTGGACCGGGCTGGGCGGGTCATTGTCAACAAGACATTGCAGATACCGCCGTATTCGGATATTTTTGCGATTGGTGACAATGCACATTTTTTACAAGATGGGAAACCTTTGGCAACGATTGCTCCAGTTGCTACGCAACAGGCAGTAGTCTGTGTTGAAAACATCAAACGACTCATCAATGGAGAGAGTGAGCTGCAAGAGTTTTATTATAAAGATGTTGGTTCGATGGCAACAATTGGTCGAGGCGATGCCGTAGTCTTTAAGGGCAGCTTTACGATGAAAGGATTTTTTGCTTGGTGCGCTTGGATGGTTGTCCATCTAATGCGCTTGGCAGGGACGCATACTAATGTTACGGTATCTTTGAAATGGACTTGGAATCTCTTGTCAGGGACCAGGCTTGGACGTATCATAACGAATATAAAACTCGATGAATAAAATATTTGCATAAAATACGATTTATCAGATGAAAGTTGTACTTTATGGTATAATGGGAGTACTGTGAAAATACAGGACTCCCATTTTATATTTTGCGCATTCGTTTATTGCGCTATTGGGAAATAAATTAAGATAGTAACCTTAGGAGTAGTTTTATGACAAGAAAATTAAGATGCTTTTGCGCCGGATTACTTGTAGTTTACTTATTTGGTGCAATCAATCCAGTTGAGGCGGCCAAGCATGGAACTTCACAAGCACCTGCTGCGTCAGCTCCTATAACAGATAATGAATTAGCAAAAGATATTGCTGCAGTATTGCAGGATAAACAACAAATCACCAAAGTTCGCTTGACATGGCCGCTGGTTCCTGGAGCTGTGATGTATCAGTTGGTCATAACCAAGGGGAAGTCGGCTTCGCCTGATGCGGTTGTTACTATAAAAGATAAAATCTTCACCAATGGATATGAGTTAGATACGTCTGTTTTCAATGTAGTGGAAGATAATTTGTATTGGAAAGTCCAGGGATTGGATGAGGATGGGCAACCTTTAGCTGATTTTACAGAAGCTAAGTCACTTTTGACAGGGACGATAAATCCTAAAGCGCCTTTGACGACAACGGAATTCGATAAAATGGATTATACCCCGCTTTATCCGGTGTATTCTTGGATTCCCTATCTATATGCCAGTGAGTATGAGATTCAGGTATTTTACGATGATGATAACAACCCAAAGACCCAAGATCAGCTGATTAAGACCGATTGGGTAACTGGCGCAAATAGTTATGATTATTATGACAGTGCCTCTTATGCTAAGGCGGGGACCTATTGGTGGCGAGTCAGAGCCAAGGATGCGGGCACCAATCCCATCAGTGACTGGTCGGAGCGCAGCTATTTTTCAGTGGCAAAGGATGCACAAATTGCGGCACTGGGTGATAGCATAACACATGGAGGAGGCGCTGTATCGACACCTCCAGGCTATAAGCTCTACGATTGGGAGACTTACGCGGGACTGCCTGTTTTGAATATGGGGTTTAGCGGCAATACGATAGAGGCGATGAATAATCGTTTCGAACGAGATGTATTGCCATTTAAACCTAAAATTTTAGTGATCATGGGCGGAATAAACAATATTCGGGCAGGAGATTCGGCACAACAAGTTATTCAAGGACTCAGCGTATTACAATATAAATGCATAATAAACCATATTACGCCAGTTTTTGTGACGGTAGCTCCAATCAATCCAGTTGACATGAAAAAGGTTGCGGGACTTATCGCTGCAGCCGGTTGGAAGGCACAGCAGGAAAAAATCAATGATTGGGTAGCGAGTCAGCCGTATTATGTTGATATTACACCACGATTGACCGATTGGCGAGGCTGGTTGTCTTCGTCTTTGACGACCGATGGGCTTCATCCGGATATGCAGGGAAAAAGAATTATTGGGCAGACGATTGGCGGCTATCTTAAAGAAAAGTTTGCTGCTGATTTGGGACTGCGTTAAAAAAGCTAGGCTGTTTACGCCTAGCTTTTTTCTTCGTCATATGGAATATCAAGATATGTTGAGCCGCATTCTTCGAAATGGCATTGCGCGGATGTTAAATCAAGCAAGCCTTGTTGCAATAAAGAAGCTTTTTCTACAGGAAACAAAAGAACTAAAGTTACTTTATCAGCAAAAAATTTATCCTCTACGTTGATTTCTTCTTGGCGTAAATGATTTTCAACAGAGCCGAGAAGTGCATAATCGATTGAGAGTTTTACTCGTGCAAATAGGGTCTTTACTACAACTTGGCTCGCTTCGATACCAAGAGTAGCGGCCTTGCCATACGCACGAATGAGCCCGCCGGCACCGAGCTTGATTCCGCCGAAATAGCGGATGACAACGATGACAAGGTCGCTTAAACTTTGTTTTTTTAGTACTTCTAATAAAGGTTTTCCGGCAGTGCCGCTTGGTTCGCCATCGTCATCGGCTTTTTGCAGGCTGCCGTGCTCACCGATGATAAAGGCTGAACAACAATGACGCGCTTCCCAGTGCAGTTTTCGAATTTTTTCAATGAATTCTTTTGCATCAGCTTCGGTTGAAACATGTTGAACGAAAGTCAAAAAACGAGATTTTTGGATTTCATAAAGAGCTTCACCGCTGCCGTGAATGGTTTTATAATTTATCATATTGACCTCGATTGCAGTAGTTTTCTTAAGTATACAAGATATAGAACTACTTTGTAAATTTAGCTTTTTTCCAGGTTTACGAATAATTTAATGCTTTTAAACGATAAAAGTTAAGAAAAAGTAAAAGATAGAGCGATATACTTTGTTTAGTATAGCTAAATTTTAGGTTTTGTAGTATTCTGTATATGCATTGAAAATTTTATGTATAAGTGAAAGGTTGTGTTAATAAGGTTATGAAAGAACCAACAATGAATAGGGGTTTAAAGAACAGGCATCTTCAAATGATTTCTCTTGGGGGAATCATTGGCAGTGGATATTTCCTGGGAACGGGTTATGTTTTAGAAAAGGCAGGGCCAGCATCTATTTTAGCTTATTTGCTTGGCGGGGTCATTGTTCTTTGTGTAATGCTTTGTTTGGCAGAATTGGCAGTGGCAAAACCGGTATCGGGTTCGTTTGTTACATATGCCAAGGAAAATATATCATCGACATGGGCTTGCGGAGTAGGTTGGGCTTATTGGCTTAACTGGATTGTGTATGTTCCATCAGAAATGATAGCTGCGGGTATCATTATGAATAAATTCATTCCAGACGTCAGCCAACTTTGGTGGTCTGTCTTGTTTGGATTGATTGTGACGATGATAAATCTCTTTCATGTGGATAAGTTTGGCGAAAGTGAATTTTGGCTGGCAATCATTAAAATCATAGCATTGGTTGCCTTTAGTATAGTAAGTATTTTAATTTGTTTGGGTCTAGTGGGCGGCCATGAAATACTCGGGACCAGCATTTTGCTTGGCAGTGGCGGCTTTGCTCCGAATGGGTATTGGTCCATTATCTTGACTATGGTGATTATTTTGGTGAATTTCCAAGGCTCAGAAATCATTGGATTAGCAGCAGGCGAATGCCGTGAACCGGAAAAGAGCATTCCGATTGCTGTCAGAAATGTGACATGGAGAATCGTTGCTCTCTATATTATTCCAATTTCGTTGTTGATTTCAATTCTTCCATGGGATCAAGCGACTTTAGAAGAGAGTGTTTTTGCTGCAGCGCTCAATCATTATGGGCTCAATGAATTTGGAGCTATTTTTGCTTTTGTAGTCTTAACGGCAGCGATTTCTTGTTCAAATTCTGGTCTATATGGAAGTGGGCGTGCGCTGCATGCACTGGCAAAACTTGGCATGGCACCAAAAGTCTTAGGTGCTTTAAATAAAAACGGCATGCCGCAGAATTCGGTTTTATTATCGGTTTGTGGTTGTTGGCTGGTTATTTTGATATACACATTTGATGCCAGTTCAACTGCATATACGTATCTTTTGGCTGTTTCTGGATTTACAGGGGCTATGGCCTGGATATCGATTTGTTGGAGCCAGTATAATTTCAGGTGCAAGATAATTGCTGCTGGACTTGAAAATACGCTCAAATATAAAACCCCGTTTTTCCCGTATCTTACTTTGTTTGGTATTTGGATTCAGGTTATTTGCCTTGCGGTAATTGCTTTTACTCCGGATTTGCGTTCTACACTTTATGTAGGTATTCCGATGATGGTTGTACCAATGGTTTGGTATAAGATCAAAAAACATAAAGCTGTGCAAGAAACGGCTATACAAAAGTAAATATAAAACGATAAAGAAAATATCGATTAAAAAGCTGTATTGCAAAGAAAGTATGCAATACAGCTTTTTTTTATTAAAGTGTTGACAATGAATGAAATGATATGTATAATATAAAAATGTCGCTAGGGAGTAACAACAACCTTTGACGATGTAGTGCGGAAATAGCTCAGTGGTAGAGCACCACCTTGCCAAGGTGGGGGTCGCGAGTTCGAGCCTCGTTTTCCGCTCCATATTCCGGGCCTATAGCTCAGTTGGTAGAGCAACCGGCTCATAACCGGTCGGTCTTTGGTTCAAGTCCAAATGGGCCCACCATTTAAAGATGGTAATGATAGCTTACTTGTGATTTGGATATTTCATAACATGACTCTGTAGCTCAGTTGGATTAGAGTACTTGACTACGAATCAAGGGGTCGCAGGTTCAAGTCCTGCCAGGGTCACCAT
>CBDTTM010000189.1:0-4920 GCA_965363355.1 uncultured Selenomonadaceae bacterium
GGTCTCACATGTTGATGTACATCCGTTCGGCGCTGTTACGGTCAAAGTATAAGTACCGGCTTGATCTACAGTAGGTGTCGCAGAACGCGTTTGATGACTATGGCTGCCGCCAGTCTGTCCACCCTCGGCAGTAGAAGCATCATATTGTTCTCCACCTAACATATCAATAACAGTTTCTCGAACGATATCAAGATCTGCCCCCAATGAAATCAACACCTTAGCTGCAATGCCCTCATTTTCCCTAATCAAGCCTAATAAAATATGTTCGGTTCCTATATAATTATGGCCTAAAGACTGTGCTTCATCTATGGCCAATTCCATAACTCTTTTAGCTCTTGGTGTATAAGAAAAGCGTCCTTCTTGTGACTCATCAATAGGCCCTATCATACTTTCCAATCGATTATGGACCGTAAGCAAATCTATGCCTAAAGACATCAACGCCCTAGCTGCAATGCCTTCACCTTCATGTATAAGCCCTAATAACAAATGTTCGGTTCCTATATAATTTTGGCCTAACTCGCCAGCCTCATATTGAGCCAGCTCTAAAACCTTTATTGCCCTAGCTGTAAACCTGTTGTTCATATATCACACCTCCACTGTCGATTTTATAAAAGCAGCACGAATAATATCCGCCCGCTTTTTATCTATTTCATTTTGCGACATATTCTCATTTTCCTGCAAGTTTTGCAAATAATTTGTTTGCCCTGCTACCAAAAGCTCATTAAAAATTTGGGCTTGCATTTCCTCTATAATGCCTAAATCGATTCCAAGGCGAACCTTGCTCAACAAGGCCAGCACTTCTTGATCCGATATCGATCGTGCATACCTGAGTATACCAAAGGAGCGCCAAATATCATCGACAACTCGATCTTTGGGATACGCCATCAAGGCTTTCCGAGCAGCTCGCTCATGCGTAATGATTTCTCTGACCGTTCCTGTCAAATTGGCAATCAGCTCGCTTTCGCTAAAACCCAATGTCAATTGGTTCGATATTTGAAATATATTTCCGGTAAATTCCGTACCTTCACCGAACAGGCCTCGAACAGCTAAGCCTAACTGTGGCGAAATGTTGATGATTTTACCAATCTGCTGCGTAAATACCAATCCTGGCAAATGAAGCATTACCGATGCCCTTAACCCTGTTCCTAGATTAGTCGGACAAGACGTAAGATATCCCATTTTTTCATTGAATGCTATATCTAATTTTTTTTCGATCATATCATCCAACTTAGATGCCAAATCCAATGGCGTTTGCAGATCAAGACCTGGAACCATGCACTGGAGCCTCAAATGATCTTCTTCATTGACCATAATGCTCACTTTCAAATCGTCACTGATCAAAGCAACTCGATGAACGGGATTTTTTATATGATTTTTGCTGATTAAATGCTTTTCAATCAATACATTTTTTTCTAGTTTTCCCAGCGTATCTAAACTGATGTATCGGCAAGCACAATTCATCACACCTTCTAGATCCGGTAAAATTCCTTGCACCATTGTCTTTACACTTGCTAGTTGAGCTAAATCCGCTCTATTAGGAAACGGAATATCACGAAAGTTTCTCGCTAATCGAATCCGACTCGATAAAACAATATCGCCTTCGGCGCCTTCCCCATTTAACCAGGTAACTTGAGGATTTGTAAACAGTTCATCTCTTGACATAGCGCAACCTCCCTATTCCGCCTCTTTCGTTAAATTTTTTTCCATTTCTTTTATCTGATCACGCAATTGAGCAGCTTGTTCATACTCCTCATTGCTCACATGTGCTTCGAGTTCCTTACGTAAAGCAGCTATGTGTTGTTTTGCTTCAATTTCACCACAACAACGATGCGGAATCTTCCCGCTATGTGTACTTGACCCGTGAATTCTGCGCAATAGTGGCTCCAGTCGTTTTCCAAAAGTTTCATAGCATATGCTGCAGCCAATCTTCCCGGTATGCATAAAATCATTATATGACATCCCACAATTTGGACAAATAAGCTCTGGCTGGGCTGTTGTTGCCTCAGGTCTTGCTTGTCCACTGCTGAATATTCCCTTTAAAAAATCATTTACCGAAAAGCCTTTATTTCCATCAAAAACTAGATTGCCATACTGAGCTGCACATTTTTCACACAGATTCTTATCGAGCTTTCCTTCCGTGCTAATTTGTACCACATGGACACAAGCTTCATTTTGTTTACAATCATCGCATAACATCTCAATCATCCTCTCAGGCAAAATTTGCCAACGTCAAAAAAATAGATCGCAACAACTCTACACGTTCTTGTGCTGGCAGCTTTTCATACATAAACGTAACCATTTGCATCACAAGAGCTGCCTCACGATGCAATACCAACTGATGCTGCAACAAATATCGGAGCATGGACTGGACTTCCGTACTTGTTGTTTCTTCATTGAGCTTATCTAAAATATCTTGATAAATCAGATTTTGCAAAGGTATCTGAGCTATTCTGATAAAGCCGCCTAAACCACGCCGTGATTCGACAATAAAACCCTTATCATGCGTAAACCTCGTACTAAGCACATAACTGACTTGCGATGGCGCACAAGATATTTCATTTGCCAACTGCGTCCGTTGTAACTCAATCCGCCTCGTCTTTTCTGCCGCCAGTCGGCGTAGAATATATTCTTCAATCAAATCCGCAATATTGCTCAAAACAATCACCTTCATTTTCTGACCATTTGATTTTTATTCTCATTATATTTGTCTTTTTGACTTTTTGCAAGTGCTTTATACAAAAAAATCTGCCCCATTGATCGAGGCAGATTTTTCAAATATTATTGTAAAGCTTCACGCAAAACTTTTGCATTTTGCTTCATCGCATTTATATAGGCGTCCGCTGCATTTTCATCAGCATCTCCTGTTACAACCGGATCAAGAGCATATACCTTCGCGCCGCTTTCTCGCGAAATCGTCTGTGCAGCATCGGCAGGATACTGCGGTTCAGCAAAGAGTGCTTTTATCTTCAACTCTTTTATTTGTGCAACCGTTTCTTCCAATTCTTGTGGCGTTGGCTGACTGCCTGGTTCCCTTTCAATTACAGCTGCAATATGCAAATTGAATTCCTTAGCAAAATACGGAAAAGCTTCATGGAAAGTTACAATATTTCGATTAGGCAAACTATCAATTTCTGCATGCATTTCCTTTTTCAAGGCTTCAAGTTTTTCAATATACCCTTTCGCATTCGCTTCATAAGCACTAGCATGAGCTGGATCTGCTTTTTCGAGCTGCTCTGCAATATTTTTTACTTGTAAAATTGCATCGCTGACGCTCACCCATACATGGGGATTCTCACCCTCTGCATCTTTTATCAACTCAATGCCTTGCGATGCATCGATAATTTTCATATCCTTTTGCTGCTTTACCGCTTTATCCAAGAAAGCTTCCATCCCTGCACCATTGACGACAAATGCATTTGCCTTCTCAAGTTTTTTCATATCTTCTGGTGTAAGCTGATAATCATGCAAGCATCCCGTTTGCGGCTTTGTCATATTCACAACCTCTACGCCATCAACGCCTTTGGTAATATTGATGGTTGCAATATACATAGGATAAAATGACGTAACAATTTTAAATGTGTTATTCGCTGAACCCGCTTGATCACTTTTACCCGAAGCGCATCCACCTAAAATCAGCATACTCGATAAGGCGATTACTAAAAACTGCCATACTTTTTTATTCAAGACCATTCCCCCAATTAAGAAAATTACTATTTAGTATATTACAACAAAAACAGTTTTTTTGCAAGCAAAAAGAACTGCTCAAAATGAACAGTTCTTTTTATACAATCGATTATAATTTTATTTTTCCAGCAATATCTAAAGCTTCCTGCGCCTGTTTCATAATTGTTTCCACTATTTGTCCTACTGGTTCAATCTTTTTTAATGGCAACAAGCTTTGTCCTGCCTGCATCATGCCGTTTTCAATGTCACCATCGACAGCCGCCAATTTATTCGATCCTGTTGCCAGTTTTATCAATTGTTCTTCTGGTGCATGTTCATGCTCTAATGCTACAAAATTCTGTGAAAATTTATTTTTCAGCCCACGAACAGCATGACCTAGCGATTGCCCCGTTACTATTGAATCCGTATCCATGGCCTCAAGAATCTTTTCCTTCATATTCTGATGTACTGTACATTCTTCTGAAACCAAAAAACGAGTTCCCATCTGAATACCAGCGGCCCCCATCACTAAAGCTGCTGCTAAGCCTCTTCCATCAGCAAAACCACCCGCAGCCACTACCGGCAAAGAAACTTCTGGTATTACCTGCGTCATCAATGCCATAGTTGTCAGCACGCCAATATGTCCACCAGCTTCCATTCCTTCAACAATGACCGCATCAGCTCCAGCTTCCTGTACGCGTAATGCAAGCTTCACATTCGGCACCACTGGCAATATCTTAATACCAGCTTCTTTTAACTGTGCGAAAAAAGGTACCGGATTCCCTGCCCCCAACGTCACAAAAGCTGGTTTCTCTTCACAAATAACATCAATGATCTCTTGTTTATTCGGTGCCATAAGCATTACATTGACACCAAAAGGTTTATCTGTCATCGTACGTGTCAACTTAATCTGCTCTCTGACATATTCTGTAGTGCGGCCACCACTCGAAATAATTCCAGCCCCACCTGCATTTGAAACGGCACTTGCTAAATTCGCTTCTGAAATCCAAGCCATTCCCCCTTGGATAATCGGGTATTTTATTCCTAAAACTTCTGTTATACGCTTTTGCATAAAGCAGCCCCCTTAAGCTTTTATATGAATTTACTTTTTATTTCTATCTTTCTTTATTCTAGCACACTGCTCAAAAATTATCAGTAAATTATTTTACTAATCCCCTCTACTTCCTCTATCTTTACAATATCAGTAAAATATAATATAATATTGAGATATATTAATAGCCTGGCCATTTCTTGTCT
>CBDTTM010000190.1:0-4890 GCA_965363355.1 uncultured Selenomonadaceae bacterium
ACAGTTGCCGCAGGTGAACATTATGCAATGCACCCAGGTAAAACAGCTGTATTTAAAAAGGGCCGTGAAGTGATTGCGACGGTAGGGGAAGTACATCCAGCTGTTTTAGCTTCGTTTGGGATTACCAAAAAAATGTACATCTTTGAAATGGATGTAGACACTTTGATGAAATACACGGCGACGAGTTTTAAATCACAGCCACTGCCAAAATATCCAGCAATCAGCCGCGATTTGGCAATGCTCGTCGATGAATCGGTTTCTTCTGCGGATATCGAAAAAATCATCATACAAAATGGCGGTAAGTTCTTAAAAGATGTTTGCTTATTTGATGTGTATCAGGGCAAGCAAATTGAAGAAGGCAAAAAGAGTATGGCGTTTTCGCTGCAATTCCAATCCAAGGATAAAACCCTGACGGATGAAGAAGTCGAAGTACCGTTTCATGCGATCTTGCAAAAGGTCGAAACAGAGTTTGCAGCAAAACTTAGAAGTTGATATAGCGATAAAAATCGCATATAGGCGGTTTGGGTTATTTTTGAAGTCGGCAGGAATTTACTTGAGACTAGCAGAATTTCTATAAAATAAAACACTGAAGCAATAGGTGAGGCTGATGGATAAAAAAAAGGTTACCGTTGAGATTTTTGGGGATACCTACGCTTTGAAAGGCGATATGGATATCAAGCGTGTGCAGCAATTGGCAAAGATGGTGGATGAGCAAATGCGGCAGCTTTCCAAGGGATGCCACAACTTGCCACCTACGCGCCTGGCAGTACTGGTTGCAATGAATGTTTGTGATGAGTATTTGAAATTGCAGGACGATTATAAAGAGCTACTGGAAATCTTAAAAAGTGAATGAAGACAAGAAGCATCCGTAGGGATGCTTCTTGTTTGTTTTTTGACAACAGCTTAGAGAACAATTGTTTCTTTAGAGTGGAAATTGATAAGAAATATTAGCGGGAAATTTAAGATGCCGTGGCTTTCTAATTTCATTTACGCATGATATAATCGACTATATGTTGGAACAGTTCGGAGAAAATACGGCGGTTAAAAGCTGTTTTATATTTATTGTACGGACGGATAGGAAGGAATGAGTTTTTTGGTTGAATTGTTAGCTCCGGTTGGTAGCCGGGAAGCATTGACTGCAGCTGTGGAAAGTGGTGCCAATGCTGTTTATTTTGGAGGGCAGATGTTTGGAGCCAGGGCTTCAGCGAATAATTTTGATGAGACTTCGATGAAAGAGGCCATTGAGTTTGCTCATATGCGCAATGTTTTGGTGAATGTGACGGTAAATACGCTGGTGGACAATCGGGAACTTGATCAATTGAGCGATTATTTACGGTTTTTATATGAAGTTGGTGCAGATGCCTTATTGGTACAAGATTTTGGCGTAGCAAAACTTGCCCATGAAATCGTCCCAAACTTGCCGCTCCATGCCAGTACACAGATGACGGTACATAATTTAGAAGGTGTCTTAGCGTTAGAGAAAATCGGGTTTACGCGCGTCGTTTTATCAAGAGAGCTTTCGCTAAAAGATATTGAATATATTTGCCAGAACAGTCATGTCGAAATCGAAGTATTCGTACATGGCGCACTTTGTGTTTGCTATTCGGGGCAATGTCTCATGAGTAGTATGATTGGAGGCCGAAGCGGCAATAGAGGCCGATGTGCGCAGCCTTGCCGTTTGCCGTATACTTTGGTCAATCAAGAAGATGAAAATATGTTGAAGGAAGCCGATGCTGGACAGTATCTGCTGAGTCCTCGTGATTTAAAGACGATCGATGCATTGCCACAGCTCATTGAAGCTGGGGTAGCTTCCTTGAAAATCGAAGGACGCATGAAACGTCCGGAATACGTAGCAACGGTTGTCGATACATATCGACGAGCTATTGATTCATATATTGCCTTTGGTGGCGAGTCATATAAAATCGATGAAAAAGATCATAAGGATTTGTCACAGATCTTTAATCGTGATTTTACAACCGATTATCTTTTGGGTCGACCAAATCGCCAGATGATGAGCGATCGTCGCCCGAACAATCGAGGCGCTCTTGCCGGTCGTGTCGTTCAATATGATATGAAACATAAACTGGTGACGGTTAAGCTCTCTGAAGAAGTTTGCCTAAATGACATCGTGGACTTTTGGGTGAAAGTCGGCGGCAGAGTCAGCGCGACAATTACACAGATGTGGGTTGGCAAAAAAGAAGTAGATAAAGCTGCGGCAAATGAGGCCATTACCTTTTCGTTAGATGTACCGGTTAAGGAACATGATCGCGTTTTTAAAGTATTTGATGCGAATTTGATGGAAAAGGCACGCCTGTTTTTCAATACAGGAGCACCGGTTCGCCGTATTGGACTTAAAGTAGCTGTCACGGCACAAATTGGACTGCCTCTGCGCATTGAAGTGGAGGACGAAGATGGCTATAGAGGCTGGGGCGAAACCGAATTCATCGCTGAAGCTGCAAGAAAACGGCCGCTTACGGATGAAAGCATAAAAAAACAGATTGATCGTCTGGGGACGAGTATCTATGCGCTGCATGATTTTGGGGCACAAATCAAAGGTGATGTAATGGTTCCTGTCAGTGAAATCAATGAAGCTCGCCGTAAAGCTGTTGAAATGGCTATGCAGTCACGCCTGGTCAAATTTGAACGCAAAGATTTGCCGGAAAAAGAAAACGTTCGCAAAAAATATTTCAATCGGACAAATCGTCCGAACAAAGCCAAGCCGGATTTGGCTGTCAGTGTAGATACGATAGCTAAAGTACAGGCTGCGCTTGAAAATGGAGCGGACTGGATTGTTTTTGGCGGCGAATCATATAATCATGCCAATATATCGGCAAAAATGTATCAAGAAGCCTATGATCTCGTTCGAAAAGCAGGCAAAAAAATCAGTTTCAATACACCGCGGATTTTGCGCCAGCCGTATGTGCCAGCTTTCAAAAAGCTATTGGCATCATTTAGTTCTTGCGTACCAGATGAAATTCATGTGCACAATATAGCGACGCTTGCTTTAGTCAAAGAATGTTGTACAGCTCCGATTCGAGCTGATTTTTCGATGAATGTTTATAATAATCTGGCTATCGATTTTTTGAAGGACTTTGGTGTAAGCAGTGTTACGCTTTCGCCAGAACTTAATATGTCGCAGGTCGAAACCGTTGCACAGTATTCGATTTTGCCATTAGAATGCATTGTTCACGGCAATTTAGAATTGATGGTTTCTGCTTATTGTGCGATGGGAAGTTTCCTCGGCAATCTTGAAAACGGTCCTTGCACGCAGCCTTGCCAAAAACAAAAATATTGGCTCAAAGATCGAAAAAATGAAAATTTCCCACTGGTGACGGATCAATTTTGCAATATGCATTTGCTAAACGGTAAGGAACTGAGCATGCTGCCACATATCATAAAATTTGGCCCCATGGGGATCAAACGCGTACGCATCGAGGGCAAATATATGGATCTGAATCGTCTAAAGAAGATGACCAAGCTTTACCAGGAATTATTGTCTTGGGGTGAGGACCATCCGATGATGAAAAATGATCAGTTAGAAAAAATTGAAGATGGACAAATTACCCGCGGGCATTATTTCCGCGGCGTATTATAAAGGTGGAATTATGGATTCAGCAGTATTAAGAACGTTAGAATATAATAAATTTATTGATCTGCTGGCAGATAAGGCAAGCTCGGCTCTAGGTAAGGAACTGGTTCACCAGCTCCTGCCTAAGAGTGAACTTGATGAAGTCAAGACGGCTTTAGACGAAACAGGTGAGGCCTTTTCTGTCTTACAGACAGCGCAGCCTCCTTTTGGCGGCATTCGTGATATCCGTGAATTCGTTCGAAAAGCGCATATGGGAATGGTTTTGGCTGATTACGAATTCGTCGATATCATAAGCACGATGTACGCAATGCGTAATATCAAACGTTTTTTCAAAGAGCTTATGTTAGAAGACGAGGCAATCGTCTTGCCTCAGTGGGCTAAGTCGATAGAAATTTTAGGTCAACTAGAAAATAATCTACAAAATGTCATCGATGAGCATGGGCAAATGCGGGATGATGCGAGCGTAGAACTCAAACGGATCCGACGTGAAATCAAATCGTCACATGGTCGTATAAAAGATCGTTTGAATAGTGTTTTGCATGCGTCGGAGTATCAAAAATACTTTCAAGATGCAATCATAACAATGCGCAGTGATCGCTATGTAGTGCCAATTAAGCAGGAATATAGGCAGTTCTTTCCTGGGATTGTTCATGATCAATCAGCCAGCGGATCGACGCTTTTTATTGAGCCGATGGCTATAGTAGATTTAAATAACGATGTAAAGCAGCTTATTGTCGCTGAAAAACGGGAACGGGAACGCATCTTAAAATCCTTGTCCTTGCAGGTGGCGAAATATAAAGGCGTTTTAGAAGAAAATTGCCGTCTGCTTGCGCTGTTTGATTTTACCTTTGCAAAAGCAAAACTGGCGCAAGACATGCAAGCTGTACAGCCTATTTTAAATGATAATGGCTATACGGATTTAAAACAGGCTAGACATCCATTGATCGATAAAGAAAAAATTGTTCCAATCGATATCAAATTAGGCAGAGAGTTTCACACGCTGCTGATTACAGGGCCAAATACTGGCGGTAAAACGGTAAGCATGAAAACATTAGGCCTTCATGTCCTCATGGCCCAATCTGGCTGCTTTTTACCAGCATTGTCTGGTTCTGAAATTTCAATATATAGAAACGTCTTTGCCGATATTGGCGATGAACAAAGTATTGAACAGAGTTTGAGTACATTTTCTGCGCATATGACGCATTTGGTCAAGATTTTGAACCAAGTCGAATATGAAGATCTATTATTGCTCGATGAATTAGGCTCAGGCACCGATCCAGAAGAAGGTGCCGCCTTGGCGA
>CBDTTM010000191.1:0-4847 GCA_965363355.1 uncultured Selenomonadaceae bacterium
TAAAATTAAAAATACAATGAATGCAATATTTTAAAAGATACAAATTTTCTAAAAATATATTGACGGTAATCAAAAATGATGCTATATTGATGATGATAAATGTGCTTGAGCACAAAAATCAAATCGCTTTGCCGTACATAATAAAAATGAGGAAGTATACTATTTTGCCGGCAAAAAGAAAAAAATTAATAAACAGCACTTGATTTGATTTTGAGAAGGAGGAAAGCCGGACCACTATTTAAAAAATATTTTGTTTAAAAATTTTTTACAAAAAAATGTGCTTGAGCACAAAGAAGGAGCAGATGGTAATGGGCATAAAGAAAATCTTGGTGTTTTGTTTGGCTGCAATGGTAGCGGTTGTGATGGCTGGCTGTGGTGGACAAAAAGATGCGGGTGCGGGATCAGGCTCTGGTAGTGGGAATGGTAAAGGAATAAAAGTTGGCGTATCGATGCCGACAAAGTCTTTGCAGCGATGGAATCAAGATGGTGCCAATATGGAAGCTAAGTTAAAGGAAAAAGGGTATGATGTTGATTTGCAATTTGCTGAAAACAAAGTAGAAATGCAAGTTTCACAAATTGAAAACATGATCACTAAGGGTGCTAAAGTCATTATCGTCGGGGCAATCGATGGTGGATCTTTGTCGTCGGTTTTGGATGAAGCCAAAAGTGCCGGTTGCAAAGTCATTTCTTATGACCGACTGATCATGAACACGGATGCAGTCAGCTATTACGCAACTTTTGATAATTATGGCGTAGGCAAGATCCAGGGCGAATATATAGAAACTAAATTGGGACTAAAAGAAGGCAAGGGACCATATAATTTGGAAATAGCAACAGGTCCTCTTGATGATAATAATGTTGTATTTTTCTATAAAGGCGCAATGGATGTTCTTCAACCTTATATTACAAGCGGAAAACTTGTTGTAAAATCAGGTCAGACTACACGTGAACAGTGTGCGACACCAAACTGGGATGAAGCCAAAGCACAAGAACGCATGGACAATGTAATTACTTCTAATTATACAAGTGATAAAATTGATGCCGTTTTGTGTTCAAATGACTCAGTTTCCTTAGGTGTTCAGTCCGCATTGAAATCTGCAGGGTATGGTTCGGCTGATAAACCTATGCCGATCGTCACAGGCCAAGATGCAAATATTTCCAATGTCAAAGCTATTTTGGCTGGAGAGCAATCCATGTCTGTCTTTAAAGATACACGTGCTTTAGCAGACCAGGTTGTAAAAATGGTAGAGGCTATTGTTGAAGGCAAAGAACCAGAAGTAAATGATACGACGACTTACAACAATGGGAAGAAAGTCATTCCGTCTTATTTATTGCAGCCGCAGTTTGTTGATAAATCCAATTACAAGAAATTATTGATTGAATCCAATTACTATAAAGAAAGCGAATTGCAAAAATAAAAATAGGTGTGGGTGGATATACTTTGGATTAATAGGTATAATCCACCCCAATTTTCAATAAAGGGAGAGAATAGCGCATGCCAAACGTTTTGCTGGAAATGAAAAATATTGTCAAAGAATTTGCCGGTGGTGTGCGGGCGCTCGATCAAGTCAATATACAGGTCAAAGAGAAGAGCATCCATGCACTTGTGGGAGAAAATGGAGCCGGTAAATCGACATTGATGAACGTCTTGAGCGGAGTGTACCCATATGGTACATATCAAGGTCGGATTGAATATAACGGCCAAGAATGCCAATTTCATACGATTCGTGATAGTGAGAAAAAAGGAATCGTAATCATCCATCAGGAACTGGCGTTAATTCCATATTTATCAATTATGGAGAATATTTTTTTAGGCAATGAATGCCAAGAACATGGAGTGGTGAATTGGGGGAAATGTCGTTTTGAAGCAATGAAATTGATGAAAACGGTAGGTCTTCATGAATTGCCAGATACACCGGTCAATAAAATAGGTGTAGGAAAGCAGCAATTGGTAGAAATAGCAAAAGCGTTATCGAAAGATGTTAAATTGCTCATCTTAGATGAGCCTACAGCGGCACTTAATGATGAAGAGAGTGAAAAGTTATTGGATTTATTGATGATGCTTAGGGAAAAATGGGGCATGACAGCAATCATGATTTCACATAAACTGAATGAAATTACAAGAGTAGCTGATGAAATAACGATTATTCGTGATGGTAAAACGATTGAGACCTTAAAAAAGGGAATAGATGATTTCAGCGAAGATCGAATTATAAAAGGCATGGTTGGCAGAGAAATAACCAATCGATATCCGCAGAGAATCGATTGTAAGATAGGTGATGTATGCTTAGAGGTAAAGAATTGGAGTGTTTATTCGCCTTATATAGCAAATAAGCTGGTTGTGGACAAGGTGGACTTTAAGGTGCGTCGCGGCGAAGTGATCGGAATTGCTGGTTTGATGGGGGCTGGCAGAACAGAACTTGCGATGAGTATATTTGGTCAGTCTTATGGGACCGATATATCCGGAGACATCATCAAGGATGGAAAGAAAATCAAGGTTTCGAGTGTATCGGATGCGATAAAAAATGGGATTGCCTATGTTACGGAAGACCGTAAGGGGCAGGGGCTTATCTTAATCGATGACATTCGGGTGAATACTACATTGCCAAGTTTGAAAAAGTTATCTTTGCGCGGCATCGTCAATGAGCAAGAAGAGGTTCGGGTGGCAGAAGACTATATCGGCAGGCTTCATATAAAAGCGCCGGGAAGCCATCAATTTACGAAGAACCTTTCGGGCGGAAACCAACAAAAAGTTATGCTGGCGAGATGGATCTATGCTGACCCGGATGTCTTGATTCTCGATGAACCGACGCGAGGCATTGATGTAGGGGCTAAATATGAAATATATTGTGTAATAAATGAGCTGGCTAAACAAGGTAAATCGGTAATTGTCATTTCTTCTGAATTGCCAGAGGTTTTGGGCATCAGCGATCGTGTCTATGTGATGAATGAAGGCCGTTTTGTTGGTGAGCTGCCCAGGCAGGAAGCTTCACAAGAGAGTGTCATGCGCTGCATCATGCAGAGCAATAAAAATAAAAAAAGCGCGAAGGCCGTTTAAAGGAGGAGCATAGATATGAGTACCTTATTGAAAGAAGCCGAAGTTGCGGCGAATTCTACGGAAAAAAATACAAATCGATGGGAATTTAAAATGTTTTCTGTCGCAATCAATAAATATGCAATGTTTATTGCTTTGGTTGTAATTTCGATATTTTTTCAAGTTTTGACTGATGGAGTTCTTTTAGCCCCGATGAATATTTCAAAACTGGTCATGCAAAATAGTTATTTGCTTATTTTGGCGATTGGGATGCTTCCGTGCATATTGACTGGAGATATTGATTTGGCCGTTGGGTCTGTCGTGGCACTGGTTGGCGCTATTGCTGGTACATTGATTGTGTCTATGGGGCTGCCGGTTGGATTGACCATTGTCGTTTGTTTGGCAGTGGGCCTTCTTATTGGTGCTTGGCAGGGATACTGGGTTGCCTTTGTCAGAGTTCCAGCCTTTATCGTGACTTTGGCAGGCATGCTTTTGTTTCGTGGTGCGACCATGGTTATCCTCAATGGGAATACGTTGGCTCCTTTTCCTGAAACATATCAATTTATTGCGCAAAAATTTTTACAGGACATTCCTGTTGTTGGAGCGATCCCCTTCAGTACAGTCCTGATTGGTATCCTTGTTGCAGCAGTGGGGGCTTATCTTGAGTGGAAAAGTTATCGTCAAAAAATGAAGTATGGAATTCCTGTAAGCAGCCAACCGGTGCTCTTTACTAAAATTGGCTTGATTGTCTTTATCAGTGTTTTTTCTGCCTATTGGCTCAGTCAATTTAAAGGTTTGCCGATTATTTTGATTTTATTGGCAGTTTTGATTTGCTTGTATTCATTTGTTTGCAATAAAACGATCATTGGTCGTCATATTTATGCTTTAGGCGGCAATGAACGGGCAACGCAGCTTTCTGGCATAAAAACAAAATGGGTTCGCTTTTTGGTCTTTGTCAACATGGGATTGATGGCAGCCGTTGCTGGACTGGTGTTTTCTGCAAGACTTAATTGCGCAGCGCCTTCTGCGGGAACAGGTTTTGAACTCGATGCCATCGCTGCATGTTATATAGGTGGTGCATCGGCGACTGGCGGTGTCGGCACAATTGTCGGTGCTATCGTCGGGGGTCTGGTCATGGGGGTTTTAAATAACGGAATGTCAATTCTTGGCGTTGGCATAGATTGGCAGCAAGGTATCAAAGGTATGGTGCTTTTATTGGCAGTTGCTTTCGATATTTATAATCAGAATAAAAAATCTTAAAAGGTATTGGTTATATGGAAAGCTTAGAATACAGGGATTCAATAAAATGGGGGCGAACATAATGAAGCAGGTAACGGAAAAAAGCTTTTTGAAATACGGAAAGATTTTAGATCTTGATTGCAAGGAAATCATTGCAGCGATGGAAACGTATACTCCACTGCCAGATGGTGTAGAATACATCCCGTCAGAGACGCATTTGGAAAGTCTCTCATCTTTTGCAAGATTGCGTGACGAAGTATATGGTGGACTGGATATTGAATTTGGCTACTGCAATGGAGATAACCATTTGTTAAATGCAGTTGAATATCATCGCAGCTCAGAAGTTGACATTGCTGCGACGGATCTTATTCTTATCTTGGGCTGGCAGCAAGATATTGATTTAACGACGCATGCGTATGATACCGAAAAAATGGAAGTGTTTTTTGTGCCAAAGGGGACGGCTGTAGAGCTTTATGCGACGACGCTTCATTATGCGCCTTGCAGTGCCAATGGGCAAAAGTTTCGCTGCGGCGTGATTTTGCCTAGAGGGACAAATGAAGCTCTTGTGCAAGTA
>CBDTTM010000192.1:0-4821 GCA_965363355.1 uncultured Selenomonadaceae bacterium
ATATAATTCTATGCATAGTAGACATTATAGCATTTTTCATTTACAGTTGACAATAGCTTACAAAATAAATTTAATCACTTCGTCCGCACTGCCTCCTATTATAGGGCATTAGCCCCAACAATACAGCCGCCCCGCTCCAGCATAAATAGCCAAGAGCAGAGCGGCCGCGACCTTTACCATTCCATCATTTATGATGTGCTGCCTTTATTTTCGATTCTGTTCCCGACAACAAACGAACGATATTCGCTTTATGTCGATAAATAACAAAGACCGCAGCTACGATACCAAAACAAATATATTCGGTAGGCGCGCCAAGAAAAAAAGCTAAGATTGGCACAAACGCAGCAGCTACAATCGAGCCTAAGGATACATACTTCGTCACATAAACGAGAACAAACCAAATAGCAAAGACCCAAATCGTAACAAATGGCATGAGCATGACAATCACGCCCAGCCCCGTAGCTACGCCCTTGCCGCCTTTGAACTTAAGGAAAATCGACCACGAATGGCCAACAATCGCAAGAATGCCGCCAAGCAGCATGACCAAAGGCTCTGCTGTAAAATAAAGGCCCAGCCAAACACCGAGCGCACCTTTTGCCAAATCCAAAGCAAAAATCAACAACCCGGCTGTTTTTCCTAATGTTCGCCAAGCATTTGTCGCTCCGATATTGTGGCTGCCATGTTCCCTTAAGTCAACATGCCAAAAGCCTTTTCCTATGATCAATCCACTTGGAATGGAACCAATCAAGTAACTTAAAACACAAACCAAAACGAAGGCCATATTATTCGTCCTCCGTTTTACGTCCACGAACAATCATTTTGAGCGGTGTGCCTTCAAAACCAAAGCTTTCTCTCAATTTATTTTCCAAGAAACGCACATAGGAGAAATGCATGAGTTCTGGATCGTTGACAAAAACAATGAATTTAGGCGGCTTGATGTCCACCTGCGTCATAAACAATATTTTGAGGCGCTTGCCCTTATGCGCTGGCGGTGGATTAACCGAGACAGCATCCATAAGAAGTTCATTTAAAACACTCGTCTGAATGCGCATAGCCTGTTGCTCTGCCACATATTTGACCAATTCAGTAATACGCGGTACACGCTGTTTAGTAAGTGCAGAGGTATAAAGAACCGGCGCATACTGTAAAAAGCCGATTTCATCACGCAAATCTTCTGTGAAGCGCAAGGAAGTCTTATCATCTTTTTCAATCAAATCCCACTTATTGATGACAAGAACTACGCCTTTTCCTGACTCATGCGCGTATCCTGCAATTTTCTTATCTTGCTCAGTGATCCCTTCTTCCGCATTGAGGACCATCAAAACAACATCAGCCCGATCGATTGCCCGCAAAGACCGCATAACACTGTAACGTTCTACTGGCATATCGATTTTGCCTTTACGGCGCATACCAGCTGTATCGATCAAAGTAAATTTCGTTCCATCTTTAATAAAATGGGTATTGATCGCATCACGTGTAGTTCCCGGAATATTGCTTACAATGACACGCTGCTCACCTAAAAGTGCATTTACCAAAGAAGATTTACCGACATTTGGACGTCCGATGACAGCAATGCTGATTTCATCAGGCTCTATATCCGTTGTTGTCTCTTTCGGAAAAGCTTCAACTATGCCATCGAGCAAATCCCCTAAATTCAAAGAATTCGATGCCGAAATCGGTACAGGCTCACCCAATCCTAAATTATAAAATTCATAGATATCCATTTCCCGTTTTTGGCTATCGACTTTATTCACTGCCAAAATAACCGGTTTACGAGTCGTGCGCAGCAAATGCGCCACTTCTTCATCTGCATTCGTCATGCCAGAGCGGCCATCGACGACAAAGACGATGACATCGGCTTCTTCCATCGCCAGTTTTGCCTGGTGGCGCATCGACATCAACATATCATCGGTGCTGTCGAGCTCGATACCGCCTGTATCGATCATAGTAAATTCATGTTGCAGCCATTCAGCATCCATATAGATACGATCTCTCGTCACGCCTGGGAAATCTTCAACAATCGAAACACGTTTTTTCCCAATTTGGTTAAACAATGTTGATTTGCCGACGTTAGGGCGACCTACTATCGCCACTATCGGTTTACTCATTTTATCACCCTTCAATTCTTATGAAATATTTACATGCATATTTTATTCTTTCGTATAAGAGGCATTGCTCTGCCAGGTATATGCAGCTTTTGTGCTATCAAAAGCTGGCTGCTCATGCCATGAAGCCAACAGGCTTTTAAGCGAACTTCCACCAGTGGCAATCTTTATTTCCGTTCCTATTTCCGCTTGCAACTCATCGAGTGAATAATCATCTAAAAATATATTTTCTCCAGTTCTAAGTGCACTTCCCGGCAAAATAATTCCATCTCGCCGCCCCGGATAGGCTCTCAGTCCAGCCAATATATCCTGCCCAGTCAATAAACCGCTGACAGTTATTGCAGGTCCCCAAAACTTGTTCTCTAAAGCAAGCACACGGACATGCAAATTTTTTTGTGACAACTGTAACACCAGTTCTTCCAAGACTATACCTATAGACTTACCACATATAATATCTAAGTATATCGGTTCATCGTAAGGATTGCAAATTTTTGCGTCTATTTCTTCCCACTCAGCAATAAAATTGCGAGTTAAGCCAATGCCATTGTCAAGCTGTGGAAATCCATCATACTCCTCATAAGCAGGCAGCGCTCGCCCGGCAATAAAATAAAATTCATCACCTAAGTAAACGAAAGCTTTCCCTGTTTTTTCCCGATTGATCTTTTGCCAGCGTTCCACTTGGTCAATAACCCTGCCAGCCCCCTCACGATCAAACATCTCCAATGGCACACAGCCTTCACGATACTCGGTAAGGCCCACTGGAACAATAGCCAAGCTCTGTGCCTCTGGTTGCATCCCCATCAAATCTTCAATCGTTCGGTCGAGTTCTGCTCCATCGTTGTACCCCGGACAAAGCACGATTTGGGTATGATACTCAATTTCAGCTTCACGCAAATGGCCGAGTTGCTTCATGATATCTGCAGCCTTTTTGTTTTGAAGCATTTTTGCCCGCAACTCCCCGTTTGTCGTATGCACAGAAACAAACAGAGGCGTTAAATGAAGTCGTTTGATACGATTGAAATCAGGTTCCCCCATATTCGTCAACGTGACGAAATTCCCGTACAAAAACGACATTCGATAGTCATCGTCCTTGACCGAAAGACTCGCTCTCATGTTAGGAGCAAGTTGGTCGACAAAACAAAAACAACAATGATTTCCGCAGCTGTGGATTCCATCGAATACAGCTGTTTCAAATTCGACACCAAGCTCTTCATCATATTCTTTATCAAACTCGATGCTTTCCATTTCTCCTGATGTTTTTTCCACCAAAAGCTCAATCTCTTCATCAGCAAACGCAAAACTCAAATCAATGATATCCTTTAATTGCTGTCCATTGATTGCAGCGATTTTGTCACCGACCTCTAAACCGATTTCTTCTGCCAGGCTGTTTTCTTGGATGCGAATAATCTTACCTGTATATTTGGGCATATATATCACCTCATTTTTTCATTATTGATTTTTCATTCAACATCAGAAAGGAGTGATGTAAAAAACCATCACTCCTCTAAGTTCAGCTCATACAATATCTTATTCGAGTTGTCTTATTGCAGTTTTCCCAACACGTCACCGAGTTCATCACCAAGTGTAGCTGTTTTTTCTTCCTGACCTGCCATGTATTGGTTATATTCTGCTTTTTCTTTATCTTGCTGCGCCTTTATGATGCTCAACGCTACGCGTTTCGTTTTTTTGTCGATTTGAAGAATTTTAACGGTTACTTCATCGCCTATATGAACGACTTCTTCCGCTTTAGCAATGCGTCTATCCGATAATTCACTTAAATGGATCAAACCATCAAACTTTGGTTCGATTTCCATAAATGCTCCAAAATCAGCCAGTTTAACGATTTTCCCTTTGACACAAGTGCCTTCTTGGTAACGCTCTGCCTTTTCCTGCCATGGGTCACGAAGCGTGTCCTTTACACTAAGAGCAATCCGTTTTGTTGCTGGGTCAAAGCTCTTGACCAAAACTTCAACTTCATCGCCGACATTCAAGACTTCCGATGGATGTTTCACTCTTTCCCAAGAAAGGTCTGATATATGCGCCAATCCATCCATACCACCAATATCAATAAACGCGCCATAATCAGCCAAGCGTTTTACGGTGCCGCGCAAAACCTGATTTACAGATAGGCTTTCGAGCAGTTCAGCTTGTTTTTTGTTGCGGGTTTCTTCCAATAAGCTTCGACGTGATAAAACAAGACGCTGCTTTTTAATATCGAGTTCAATCGGTAAAAGCTCTATGGTCTGTCCAACATAAACCGAGAGATCTTTGACAAAATGGAGTTCCAGCTGCGAAGCTGGAATGAAACCACGAACTCCCATTACGGCAGCCACTAAACCGCCTTTGACGACCTGTGTGATTTCAGCCTGAACAGTTTCTTTACGTTCAACCAATAATGAAATATCATTCCATGCTGACATCTTGTCCGCTTTGAGCTTTGAGAGGATCATTCCTTTTTCGCCGCCCATAGCAACGACATATACCTGAATCTCATCGCCAGCCTTAACAACATCCATAGCCGATTCTGGTACCGGATAGGCAAGTTCTGCTCGAGGAATTGCAATTTCTGCTTTATATCCTATATCAACAAATGCTTCATCGCGAGTTACGAGGACAACATTTCCTTTGATGATTTCATGCTCTTTTATTTCTTTCATAGACTCTTCTTGTAATAAGCTTTCCATATCTTGCACTTTTTTATATACCTCCTTGATAA
>CBDTTM010000193.1:0-4802 GCA_965363355.1 uncultured Selenomonadaceae bacterium
AAAGAGGACTTTGCCGCCTGGAACATCGTCGAAGTGCTGACCTTCAACAATTTCATCCAGCTTTATCAGCTGTATTACCAGTTGTATCCCTCAAAAAAGAACCTGTCAAACTTCCTTTGGTCCGCAAAATCGCTGCGCAATGCCATCGCTCACAACAACTGTTTATTAAACAAATTAAACCCAACGCACGCCACATCGATCAAGAAAAACAAACAGCTAAATTCCATTTTAAGCAATCTTGCCATTATGTCAGCAAACACTCGCGAAAAGAAAATGGCCTTGCCTTTCCTCAATGACTTTTTTGCCTCCATCTATTTGTTTAACACTTTGGTAACAAGTGAAGACATCAAAAAACACCGCATGCAAAACCTGTCTGAGCTTATAAATAAACGCTTTTTACGTCATGCTGACTATTTTAAAACCAATCAACACATTACCTCTACTTTGGAATTTCTACAGAAAATCATTGACTATTACACAAAAAACAATATATAATTGTCTTGAAGATCAAAAGCGATTCTACGCTTTCAGAGGGAACGGTGCCTGCACCGTTCCCTTGTTTTGTATATAAAAGCCCCAGCCATCGGCCAGGGCTTTTTTGTCATTAACAAAAAGACATTTCCTCGTACTACATGAACTATTTGTCTAAGCTCGATTTTTTAACTTGCTGGTAACTTGCAAAACGCGACGATCGTCCGTCTCCGAAAAAAAGAAAATGCCTGCCAGGCCAGCAATATCACCCTTCCCTTTCAAATCCGCCACTGTTTTTTAACTTGCCGGTAACTTGCTGGTAACTTGCAAAACACGACCATCGTCCGTCTCCGAAAAAAAGAAAATGCCTGCCATGCCGGCAATATCGCCCTTCCCATTCAAATCCGCCACTGTTTTTTAACTTGCCGGTAACTTGCTGGCAACTTGCAAAAGGACCATTCCGCAATGAGAATGGTCCTTTTTTCTGTTCGCTGACCAGGCGTTAACATACATGCTCGCCGGTCTTATTCATCCGTTTTTTGTTTCTCATAATCCGTCACGCCGCAGGCAACGGCTCTGGCGAATTCATCCGGATAATTGGTAAGCAGCCAGGCATCTTCCATGTTGTCAATAAAAGCAAGCTCAATGAGAACCGCTGGCGGCATCCCAAAGACGTCTAGGAACGTCTTTGCCACTCCAGCATCGCGACGACGATGGATATTTATACCGCATATATACCAGCCCGCTCTGAAAATATAGCCGAATACTTCAATACGATTTATCCCAAAAACACATAATTTCATATACCATCACATGCTCTAAGGTATCCGTAAGGTATCCTTTTTAGAAATGGAAAAGCCTCCCAGCTCTTGGGAGGCTTGATTTTACTAATGGTGCGGGCGAAAGGACTTGAACCTTCACATCGTAGATACTAGATCCTAAGTCTAGCGCGTCTGCCAATTCCGCCACGCCCGCATGTGCTGTTACCAGCTTCTATATATTATCATGTATTTATGAACTTGTCAAATATTTTCTTCTGTATCTTCGGCTAAAATTTTCTCAATCAAATCCGGCGATAAATCTCGTTCGCTATAAAGCTTGATTCCAGCAGAAGCGAGAAGATCTGCACAAACGCCCTGCCCTTTTATCAAATGGCCTGAGAATTCTCCATCATAGATGGTATGGACTCCACAAGATGGGCTGTTTTCCTTCAATATGGCATATTTTATTTTATGTTTTTTCGCTATTGCTAGAGCCATTTCAGCCCCTTTATAAAAGGCTTCACTGACATCTTCACCTTGTTTATTCTTGATCTGGGCGTTGCCATCACTGACTGTACCGCCAACAATCTCTGCTGGAGGCCGCGGCACCGGCAGTTCAGCCAAACACTCTGGGCAAATCGGCATAAACTGCCCGCAAGGCTCATAAATCTTTAAAAGTCCGGCTGGATTTGAACCGCCATTATATTTGGTTTTCTGCCCCAAAAGGCAGGCACTGACTAAAATCATCTTTTCACTCCTAACATTTAAATGGCTTTACAGCAACGCCAAGTTCTCTGACAAGCTCAGCAAAATTTTCTACCTGCAGCTGCTGTCCGGCAACAATCGGGATTGCCGCACAGGTTTTTGCATCTTCTAATGCATCATGGTGTTTAAAATCAATATTCAAATAGTGCCCAACCGTATCGAGCTTGTGGTTTTCAAGTTGTGGCCAAAGTTTACGCGCCAAGCTTACCGTGCAGCAATGATTGAATTTGGGCTCTGGCAGCTTATATTCATTCAACGCATATTTTAAGACACTCATATCAAATTGGGCATTATGCGCCACGACAATACGGTTTTCCAGACGCTTACGCAGCTCCGGCCAAATTCCGGCGAAAGTAGGCTTGTCCTGGACGTCTTCGGGGTGAATTCCATGGATTTGAATGTTGAAGTAACTAAAATCCATTTCCGGCGGCCGAATCAACGCATAATAAGAATCGCAGATTTGTCCGTCTTTTACTTCTACTACAGCTACGCTGCAGGCACTGTTTCTTTTGTTATTAGCCGTTTCAAAATCAATTGCGGCAAAATTCATCATAGTTTTTCATCCTTTTACAAACAAATAAAAACAGATGGCAAAAAGTACGCCGCCCACTCACGTAAACGCAAGCAAGCGAAATTTCGTCACTTTTTTCGCCATCTGTCCATTCAGCAAAGTACCTAAAACAGTTTAGGCACGTTTTTCTTTAAGATATGCATCGATTGCTACAGCAGCCTTTTTCCCGGCTCCCATTGCAAGGATAACCGTAGCAGCACCGGTTACGATGTCACCACCGGCAAAAACGCCTGGTTTGGTCGTTGCGCCAGTTTCTTCATCGGCAACGATATTGCCGCGTTTGTTGGTATCCATGCCAGGAGTCGTAGCTTGTACCAATGGGTTTGGTCCCTGGCCAATAGCGACGACAACGGTATCTACTGCCAAATTGAATTCCGATCCTTCTATAGCAACCGGGCGGCGACGTCCAGAAGCATCTGGTTCACCAAGTTCCATTTTTATGCAGCGAAGCTCTTTGACCCAGCCATCTTCATCACCGATGACTTCTACTGGATTATTGAGCAGCTTAAAGTCGATGCCTTCGGCTTTGGCATGGTGAACTTCTTCACGGCGAGCCGGAAGTTCTTCTTCTCCGCGGCGATAAACAATATATACGTGTTCTGCACCTAAGCGAAGCGAAGTACGAGCCGCATCCATAGCCACGTTGCCGCCACCGACGACTGCAACGTTCTTGCCAACTCGAATCGGTGTTGCATGATTCGGGAACTGATAAGCCTTCATCAAATTACAGCGCGTCAAAAATTCATTAGCCGAATAAACGCCATTGAGGTTTTCACCTGGAATGTCCATAAAGCTAGGAAGACCTGCCCCCGTTGCGATAAAGACGGCACCAAAGCCTTCTTCTTGCATGAGTTCATCTACCGTAAACAGCTTGCCTGCAACCGAATTGACTTCAATCGTAACGCCGAGCTTTCTTAAGTTATCGATTTCAACTTGGACTACTTTGTCTTTTGGCAGTCTAAATTCTGGAATCCCATAGGAGAGTACTCCGCCAGCCGTATGTAAAGCTTCAAAGATTGTGACTTTATAGCCTAGCTTTGCCAAATCGCCAGCAGCAGAAAGGCCAGCCGGACCCGAGCCAATAACCGCTACTGTTTGTGCATCCGCAGCGTATTCGATTTGGGTAATCGTTTCACCTGCAGCCAAGCTTGTATCCGCTGCAAAACGTTCCAAACGGCCTATAGCAACCGATTCACCTTTTTTCGCTAAAACACAGTATTTTTCGCATTGATTTTCCTGTGGGCAAACGCGGCCACAAACAGCAGGCAATCCATTGGATTCTTTTATCTTTGCAATGGCACCGGCAAAATCTTTTTCTTTCATGTGCGATATAAAAGCTGGGATGTCAACTTGGACAGGGCAGCCTTTACGACACTGTGGAATTTTGCAATTGAGGCAGCGTGCAGCTTCTGCTACGGCAGCTTCTTCACTATAGCCAAGGGCTACTTCATCAAAATTTCTTGCCCGAACTTTAGGATCTTGTTCTGGCATTTCATGTTTGGTCAATGAGAGTGGCATTCGCAATCTTCCCCTTTCTCTAATCCAAGTTGTTCACAACGGCAAATATGTTCAACTGCATCTTTTTCTTGTTCTTTGTACATGCGTTGGCGAGCCATCAAGCCCTTGAAATCGACTTTGTGGGCATCAAATTCCGGGCCGTCGACACAAGCGAACTTTGTCTCTTCGCCGACCTGAACCCTGCATCCACCGCACATTCCCGTTCCATCCACCATGATTGGATTCAAGCTGACGACCGTCGGTATGTTATACGGACGAGTTGCTTCTGCTACGCTGCGCATCATGACAACTGGACCGATAGCAACGACTTCAGAAATCTTGGTCCCACGATCTATGATTTGCTGCAATGCGGTCGTAACAAAACCTTTGATGCCATATGAGCCATCATCTGTCGTCACGAACACTTCATCGCTTACTGCTCTCATTTCTTTTTCAAAGATCAAGATATCTTTGTTCTTAGCTCCCATGATGGAAATGACTTCGTTGCCTTTTTCCTTCATGCCGCGAGCGATTGGGTAGACTGGTGCAACACCAATACCGCCACCGATACAGACGATAGTTCCCATATCTGCTTCGATATGCGTTTTGGTTCCTAACGGTCCAACTAAATCTAAAATAGAATCGCCTTCATTCAAGGCGCCTAATTGTCTTGTCGAAGCTCCGATTTCCTGAAAAATAATAGTAATTGATCCTTTTTCGCGATCAAAATCTGCAAT
>CBDTTM010000194.1:0-4763 GCA_965363355.1 uncultured Selenomonadaceae bacterium
TCTGTATTAAAAATAGGCTACATTAAAATTTTATATTTTCTTATCGTATCCAAGCTATATGAACCTTTATCGTTCACCTTATAGATTTTGCTTACTTATTCTTCCACTTTAAATAAAGTAAAGGTCAATATAAAGGCCACGCCAAAGCCGACCGCATTTACAATGAAATATTCAAAAAGATGGCTCATATAAAGAAGCGTTCCTGGAATAACCGTAATCCCCATGCCTGTGCCCGCTAAATGCATAAGGCTCGCACACATTCCCGCTGCTGCCCCGCCAATTAAAGCATAAATAAACGGTTTTACAAAACGAAGATTGATACCAAAAATAGCTGGTTCTGTAATTCCTAAGAATGCCGGAATTGTCGACGATATATACAAAGATCTCTTTTTAGGATTCTTTGTTTTAAGAGCTACTGCCAATGCCGCGCCGCCTTGGGCTACAATGGCACCTGTAATGATTGCATTAAAAGCATCTTGCCCGGTCGTTGCCAACAATTCAATTTCCAGTGCGTTGAATACGTGATGCACTCCACTGACAACTATAATCTGGTGCAATCCACCAACAAGAAGACCACCAATCCCAAAAGGAAGGTTTAAAAATACTTTGACCGCATCGAATATTTCAATTTCAATCGTATGCATGATAGGGCCAACGATAAGAATTCCAACGAGCATTGATATAAATAAGGTCATAAACGGAGTAACGATTAAATCCAATATATCCGGCACAAACGATTTAAACCATTTTTGCAGTTTGGAAGCAAAAATCCCTAAAACAAGCGCTGGCAATACCGATCCTTGATATCCAACAACTGGAATCGTCAGCCCAAAGATGTCCATTGGAATAACCTGTGCCTGTCCACCAGCGACGGCATAAGCATTCGGCAGCTGAGGCGCCACCAGCATCAGTCCTAAAACAATCCCGATGACCGGCGTTCCACCAAATTTTTTCATCGTCGACCAGGTCACAAGGGCTGGTAAAAAAGCAAACGCTGTATCCGTAAGGATCTGTGACATCCGCAGAAAATTATCTCCGAACTGTATGCCAAGGCTCTGCGCCATTCCCCTTAGTCCCATGAAAAGTCCCGTTGCGACAAGAACTGGTATAATCGGTACAAAAACATCGCCAAATGTACGAGAAATTTTCTGAACGGTAGTCATTTCGTCATAAGCTGCACTTTTATGATCTGTATCCATGCAGCCTTCCGTTTTTTGAACGACTACTTCGTATACCTTATCGACAAAACCGGTTCCCAAAATGATTTGATATTGCGCTGCAGCAAAAAATTGTCCCTTTACTCCATCGATCGCTTCAATCGCCTGTTCATTGATTTGGTTTTTATCTTTTAGAATCAATCGCAATCTCGTTGCACAATGCTCAACGCTGCGAATATTTTCTTTACCACCAATATTTTTCAGTATTGCAGTTGCAACAAACGCTTCTTTTTTCACACTAGATAAAACGTCTACAGCACCTGCTTCTATTTTTGTTTTTCCCGATTCGATCACTTGATCATCTAATTTAATTTTAATTTTCTCAAAATTCTTATCATTCGTCACAACAATCGGTGTCGTCAAATCATAACCGGCCTGTTTAATAGCAGCTGCATCAAAGCGCAGAAGCAATTGCCCTTTTTGGATTACAGCCCCTTGCTCAACTTGCGGAGAAAAATATTTTCCATTGAGATTTACCGTATCAAGACCAATATGAATCAGCAATTCTATGCCATCGACAGACTTCAGACCAATAGCGTGTTTTGTCGCGAACAAAACTTCTACCGTGCCATCAAAAGGTGCATATACCTCCCCGTCCGGGTTAGCGATAGCTGCGCCTCGCCCCATGCTGCCACTAGAAAAAGCCGGGTCTTTTACCATTTCAAGACCAACGAGTTCGCCTCGAAGTGGACTTTCCATGCAAATATCTTTCATCGTGTCATCCTCCTTTTTGTGAAATCGATTTCATGTTTTATGGTACCAGTTCCATATTTAATTGTCAATATATTTTATTCTGAAAATTTACTACAATGTAAAAATTGACAACTTTAAGCCCTTCTACAAAATGCATAGAAGGGCCATATTTCGGTAAAAACATATATTTATTACTCAACTATTTATTATATTTTCCCGTATTGCTGAAAATACTTCCCTCGCTTTGGCTAAATCCGCTTCATCCGGATGCGTTTTACCTTCTTCATAGATTGCTTGCCAATCTATGTTCACTTGAGCTTTCTCTTGGCTCATCGGATAGCGCTTTAATAGTTGTTCAATAAGCACATAAGGAACTTTCCCCTGGCAAAGATAGCTGCCCAGCATTTCATTCGATGCATCAATAAGCTGAATCCCGCTGGCGAGGCTCTCCTTAGAATGTTTCCACATAGGATTTGAACCAATGGTAGCAAAAACAGCCACCTTTTTGTGCTTTATCGCCTTTAGGTAGTTCGCCGCCTCAAGATTAATCATGCCTTTATCCACCCAAAATCCCACAATGACAACATCATAAGGATCTGGATTCGGCGCATCTTCAATTCGGCACAAATCTGCCTCACCATGAAAAGCAGTAAAAATCTCTTCGGCAATCATTTTCGTATTTCCCGTTTTGCTCGAATACGCAATCAATACTCTCATCCAAACGCCTCCTATATCTCTTCCAAACAACGTTTCCTAACAATGCTATTCTTTTCTTTCGCCATTTCACCTATAGTATTTGCGACCAAACGACTAAGTCCTGCTTATAGGCTTACCGATGTTCACATTATTTTCACTGATTCCCCTGCTGATTTACCCATGCAAAAAATACCGATGCCTTCTCGCAGAGGAAAGCATCGGTATTTTTTAATCAATCAATAAAATTTGTCATCAGACGCTCTTCGCTAGCCGGCATCGGTGCATCTTTTAAACCCTTTAAAAGACGCGCCATATTACGAGCAAGGACTCGCATCGTTTGAAGACCTTCCAAATCTTTTTTTACATCTTCCGGTGTAAAACCATGCACAGAATTCCAATATTGTGAAGACACTACTGGCATTTGATTGATGGTAAAATATTTATTGAGTCGATCAAATGCTGCACTGGCTCCACCGCGACGACAGCTTACAACTGCAGCAGCCGGCTTGCCCATCAGTGCACTGCCCCCGGCGTAAAAGAGCCTATCTAAAATCGCACATAAAGCCCCGTTTGGCGCTGCATAGTAAACTGGCGACCCAACGACAAAGCCATCAACGCTGCCAGCGAGCTCAATCAATTTATTTACTGGATCATCGGAAAATACACATTTCCCAAGCTCACTACAGCGGCCACAGGCAATACAGCCATGGACCGCTTTGGTTCCAATATGGAATATCTCCGTATCGATTGCCTCATCTTGCAGTGTTTTGGCCACTTCAGAAAGTGCCGTATACACACAGCCTTTTTCGTGTGGACTTCCATTGATTAATAAAACTTTCATTTCACTCATCTCCTAAAATACGTTTCATTTTATTCAGCATAATGGACGCGTGATGCATCATAACGATTTTCCTGCTGTTTTTTCTCAAGCGGGTACCCTACTGGAATAACCGCAAATGGACTCAAGCGCTCTGTCATATGCAAAACATCCGCAACTTGCTCCATGCGCTCCTTATGTGGCGCAATTCCGATCCACACCGCTCCAAGCTCTTGGTGCTGGGCTTCTAATAAAATATTTTCAGAAGCAATGCTCAAATCAATTTCACCATATTCTATAAGCTGCAAACGGTCTTTTGCTATACAGGGAACAATTGCCACCGTCGCTCTGCCAATCGGCCCCGCATAAGGACTAACTTTTGCCAAAGCTTCCAGCTTATTTATATCATTTACTACATAAAATTCCCATGGCTGCTGATTCATTGCCGATGGCGCTGCCATGGCAGCTTGTAGCAACTTCTCGATTTTCCCCTTTTCCACCAGACGGTTTTCAAAACTTCTTACACTTGTTCTTGAAAAAATTGCATTCATAGCACCATTCCTTTTCTTCTTTCTTTCAATTATATTGTATTGTCACTAAAACGCAATACTCACTTTTACTATAGATACTATCTTTTATATACCACAATAATCAAACACGCATAAAAAAATAGACGATAATCCCCATAATTTCCATTAGGTCAAATCGTCTAATCATTTTGTAGGTTTTATATTTTTATAAGGAAAAAACCATTCCATCGGCGGCAATGATGATATCATCATCCTGCCAAAATTTATCTTCTAATTTAAGGTAGTTTTCCAGGCCTATATAATGGCTCGACAAATGTGTCAGCACAGTATTTTGTGCTCGTACCATCCTGCCAAGTTCTATCGTTTCACTAATTCGCATATGCTCTTGCGGCATAGGATTTTCTTTGCCAAACGTCGCATCACAGACTAGCCAATCCACGCCGACAACCTTTCTTCGGCTATGTTCAGATAAACCTGCTGTACTTGGAAAATATGCTAGTTTTTTTGATTTTGTCTCAATCAAGAAACCAGCCGTTTCAATGCCATGATTTGCTAATATTGGCTTAATGGTTACCGAAGGAAACGCATATTCCTGATCAAATTGCCAGGCAATCAACTTAAATGAACTCTCAAAATCAGAAAAAGCAATTTTAAAAGCCTCAACCGCACTTGCCGGCAAAAAAAGCGGGATTTTCCCCCGTCCTGAAAAATTCACATAGGGACCAATCTCGCCAATCCCAGCAAAATTTGCATAGTGCCAATGCGTGAGAAAAACAGCATCAACCCGCTCAACCTGTTCCCGAACTAGTT
>CBDTTM010000195.1:0-4733 GCA_965363355.1 uncultured Selenomonadaceae bacterium
GTGAATTTACATTGAATTCCGTTCCAGCTAAAACATAGATATTTTTAAGAAGCTCTTCTATATGAAGACTGACTTCTACTGACATTTTTTCTAAATGCTTTTTATTTACATAAATGCCGACGTGTTCCATCGAAGCCAACACAGCGAGCAACGGGGCTTCAATTTCTTCATATAATTGAAAAAGTTTTTGATTTTCTAAGGCATCTCGCAATTTGGTTTCAAGCTGGCGAATGCAAAACGCCGACCATACTGCCGTTTTTTCTCCTGCAGTCAAATCAGTTGGCAAGCTATCTTGCCCAAGGTGATTTGACATGAGACTAGCTAAACCATACGTAGTGGCATTGGCAGCTGGATCGAGTAAATAGGCGGCCAGCATGAGATCAAAGATTTGCCCCTCAATTGACGAACAAACATGATACATGGGTTTTATATCATGGGTTATCTTTGCCACAGTATCGTCTGCAAATAAAGACAATAGTTTATCCCAATTGCGCATTTTAGCGTCAATATAAACCAATCGATCTTCAAGGCTCACAGCCATCCCTTCTATCGTAAGAGATGGTACCTTTCCTGTTAAGATTGGCGAAAAATACAATTGCTTTTCTTTTTCAACAGCCGCGACGATCGTCAAAATTTCTTCTGGATCTTCCACTATATGGTATTGGGGCATCATATGTTCAACAACCATACCAAAGCCTAAACCATCCTCTTCGGGAAACAGCACATCCAGACGATTCATGACATTTTTGAATTCATGTTGCCGACAAAATTCACTGAGTCTTACTTTATCTGGCGAAACAATATAAGCTGCCTCATCAAACTCAATTGGCATATCACGAACAATCGTCGCCAATTTTTTTGATAAGATTGCCAGATCTTTATTCGCTGTCAGATTTTCCTTCAGCTTTTTCCCTGAGATATCCTCTATATGATTTAAAACATTTTCTAAACTTCCATATTCAAGCAATAACTTCATTGCAGTCTTCTCGCCAACGCCTGGCACACCGGGAATATTATCCGAACTATCGCCCATCAATCCTTTTAAATCAATGAGTTTTATTGGGGAAAGACCTTGATAATTTTCTTTAAACACGTCCTCATCAAAGACCTGCATATCCGAAATCCCTTTTTTGGTAAGCATAACCTTAAGATTTCCGCCAACAAGCTGTAATGCATCCTTATCGCCTGTAACAACAAGAGATTCAAAGCCTTTCTCTGCGGCTTGCGTTGCCATCGTGCCAATGATATCATCGGCCTCAAAACCAGCCTCTTCAACCAAAGAAATTCCAAACGCATCAGCAAGTTCATGAATAAGCGGCAACTGGGAAGATAATTCCACCGGAGTCTTCTTTCGCGTCCCTTTATATTCCGTGAACATTTCATTGCGAAACGTTTTCTTTCCTTTATCAAAAGCAATAACCAGTAAATCAGGTTTTAAATCCGTCAGCAGCTTAACTAGCATCGTCGTAAAGCCATAAACCGCATTTGTATATTCTCCATTGGCTGTCGTCAGCAAAGGCAACGCATAAAAGGCACGATGCATAAGGCTGCTGCCATCTAATATGACAAATCTTTTTTGCACAAAATCCACTCCTACTTCCATATATACGAAAAACTCTCTGAAGACTTATTTTAACATAAAACCGTCCAAAGAAAAAGCAAAGACCAAGGTCTTTGCTTTTCTCATCATTTCTTCTTTTTAGTCTTTGCAATCAAAGGAGCTGCTGCCTTTACCGACAAAGGTTCCGAGACCTTGTCGTTACCCATTGAAAGGAGCTGCAAAAACTCTGGATTTTGCCAATCCAGCTCTACATGAAGCAATTTCTTTGCATCCATTGCATCTATATAAAGCACATTCTTTTTAAGATAACCCGGCACCTCTCCATAAAGGCTCGACACAACACCTTTATTTGCCTCCCAGTTCAGCTGGATCTTAAGCTGCTTTGCAACAGCTTCCGCTGGCAAATAGGCCCTATTGGACACTGCACCCATCTCTGGAATCTTTTCATCGTTGACAGCTAATTTTACGGCTCTGGCAATATAGGTTGGCTGTCCATTTGCCGCCTGAATTTTTTTTGCTATATCTTCATCCGAAACAAAATCGCTCATGCCAAAAGCTGCTAACGCAGCATTTACTTTGGCAACATCCAAAGGTTCATAATTATAAACATCCGGATAAATATAATACGTTATGACCTTTGCTGGATCTTTTTCTATGACCAATCGGCTATAAATAATTTCTACAGGAGTCCCCACCGGGACCAAATCATAAAGAAGTTCTACATCTGGTTCTTTCATGCGAATACAACCATTCGATACATATCCACCGACAGAGGCCGGCTGGTTCGTTCCATGTATTCCATACGTCCCTTTAATCTGCATCCAACGATACCCCAAAGGATTTTCCGGGCCAGACTCAATGACAATAGATGTGTCTTCTGGTTTGATCCAGGACGGATTCACTTCTTTCGACAAAATGGTATATTCTCCCACAGGAGTTCTCGTTGCCGGCCTTCCTATCCCAACAGGAAATAGGAAGGTCCTTTTTCCATCTACATATAAAGATAATGAACGATTCGGTATATTTACAACAATCTTTTTAGATGGCTGTTGTTCCCCTTGTGTCAACGCTTCCATATAGGCTATAGAAGTCATACTCCAAAACACTAAGAACAAAAATATTACAGATAATCGTTTCATCATAAACATCCGCTCTTTTCCTGCGGCAATGCCGCATCTTTTTGTATACGTACAAAAAAACCTCCGCATCTCGCGGAGGTTCAACTTTCGAATGGTGCCGAAGGCCGGACTCGAACCGGCACGTTTGGGAAAACGCTTGATTTTGAGTCAAGTGCGTCTGCCAATTCCGCCACTTCGGCATAAATATCACAGAATAAAAGCATGGTGCCGAAGGCCGGACTCGAACCGGCACGTTTGGGAAAACGCTTGATTTTGAGTCAAGTGCGTCTGCCAATTCCGCCACTTCGGCATGTTCCATTCTGTCGCTCTTTAACACAGTTACCTGCGCTACCGAACATTTAATATGTTAACATCTTGCAAACATATTGTCAAGAGACATTCTAACATTTTTTAACTTTTTTATTACAGAAAGATTTTATGAATATCTTCTGTTGATAAAATCTTATTTATTCATCAACTTCAGAAAAATAGATTACCGTAACTGTATCGTCCATCGTGATACGCTTTTTATAAATATGCTCAAAATCTTCAATCAAAGCTTCTCTTGAGTTAATCTCCGGATTTTGGTGTCCAAGATCTGCTGATGTCAAATCGGCCATGGTCTTTACTTGTACCTTATCGATGAACGCCGTAAATAGACGTCGCTTGTTTTCAAATTTAGCTCCTGTCGTAACCCATACAATAGAACTTTCGGGATACTGATGACTAACATCACCCAGACGAACTGTACAATTTTTTTGACGATCAATCAATAATTTTTCATGTTTTGGTGCTTGAAAATTTAACGACATCATAGTGAATCTCCCCTTTTATATCCTTAATAAGCAAAAGCTTTGTCTTTGTATTCAATATTCATTTTAGCATATTTTCTTTAAGGAAGAAAGGCAGAAAATGGCCCTTATCGTGTTTCTTGAACAAAAAACATCTCGCCAAAAAGCCGTGTCTCAAGTTCATCAGACACGGCTTTTCTTTTTAGTAACAATTTTTACTGACAGCTATCATCTGATGCAGGCACAGTGCATTCAAGCTCCCCCGTTTTATTAAGCCCAAAGCTATAATAACAAACTAAAAGAAGCCCAAACCAAACTGGACCGACATAAAGAGCTACTCGTGTTCCTGGGTCAAACCACATGACAATTGTAACAAAGACCAAAAACGCCAAGGTCGCCCAATTGCTGAACGGATACAGCAATGCCGGATATTTAAGAGCTGCGACCTGTACTGGTGTGAGACTTTGACGAAATCTGAGCTGTGCTAAGACAATAACGCCCCAAACCCAGATAGCTGCAATCGTTCCAACGCTCGTAACGTAAATAAAGACTTCTGCTGGAACAAAATAATTCAAGATTACGCCAATAAATAAAAAGACAAAAGAAACCAATATCGCATTGAGCGGTACATGATTTTTGCTGAGTTTACCCAAAAACGATGGTGCCTTACCTTGTAAAGACAAATTATAAAGCATCCTGCCCGTACTGAAGATACCACTGTTACAAGACGACAAAGCTGCTGTCAAAACGACAAAGTTGATAATTCCAGCAGCTGCTGGAATACCAATTTTTTCAAATGTAAGAACAAACGGACTGCCAATCGTGCCCATATCATCCCAAGGATATAGAGACATGACAATGAGCAATGCACCTACATAAAAAATCAATATACGCCAAAGGACTTTATTTATTGCCGATGGTATGGTCTTCTCCGGATTTTTTGCCTCTCCGGCAGTAACACCTATCAATTCTATACCCAAAAAAGCAAACATTACCATAACAAGTGATAAGCCTATGCCACTCCAGCCCATTGGCATAAAGCCACCATGAGCAACCAAGTTGCTGATGCCGATAGCCACGCCATCATTGCCCCAGCCAAAGAAGACCATAGCGCCACCAAGCACGATCATGGAAATAATCGTTACAACCTTAATCAACGCAAACCAAAATTCAAATTCTCCGAAGGCCGCTACAGCAACAACGTTGACCAAAGTCATTAAAACCAAAGCAAAAAGTGCAGGAATCCATTGCTGGATATCCGGC
>CBDTTM010000196.1:0-4694 GCA_965363355.1 uncultured Selenomonadaceae bacterium
GCAACTGCTTCGATGAGTTTTTGGCGATACTCTTCAGCTTTTTCTTTAAGTTCTTCAGGAATAGCAACTTCATCAGCTACTTTGCCGAGATCATCTTCATAGATGATCGCATCCATTTTAACCAAATCAACGATACCCTTGAAGTCATCTTCTGCACCGATTGGAAGCTGGATAGCCACTGCATTTGCATGCAAGCGGTCTTCCATCATCTTAATAACGTTGTAGAAGTCTGCACCGGTGATATCCATCTTATTTACATAAGCCATACGCGGTACATTGTATTTTTCAGCTTGGCGCCATACTGTTTCGGTCTGAGGTTCAACCCCACCTCTAGCAGTCAGTACAGCAACCGCGCCATCAAGCACTCTAAGTGAACGTTCTACTTCAACTGTAAAGTCCACGTGGCCTGGTGTGTCAATGATGTTGATACGATGTTCTTTCCAATGGCAAGTCGTAGCAGCCGAGGTAATTGTGATACCTCTTTCCTGTTCCTGAGCCATCCAGTCCATTGTAGCAGCGCCTTCATGAACTTCACCAATCTTGTGTACTCTACCTGTGTAGAAGAGGATACGTTCCGTAGTAGTGGTTTTACCGGCATCAATATGTGCCATAATTCCTATATTACGAGTTTTTTCAAGTGAAAACTCTCTGCCCACTATTACATCGCTCCTTAATTTTAGATACTACCAACGATAATGAGCGAACGCTTTGTTAGCCTCAGCCATCTTATGAGTATCTTCTTTTTTCTTGATTGACGCGCCTGTATTGTTGGCAGCATCCATTAATTCTCCAGAAAGTCTTTCGTTCATCGTTTTTTCACCACGAAGTCTAGCGTAGTTTACGATCCAACGAATCCCAAGCGTCATACGACGGTCTGGGCGAACTTCGATTGGAACCTGATAGTTAGCACCACCAACACGGCGAGCACGAACTTCCAGAATCGGCATAACATTTTTCAATGCAGTCTCAAATACTTCCAAAGGATCTTTGCCAGTTTTTGCTCTAATGCTTTCAAATGCATCATAAACAACTTTTTCAGCAACGCCTTTTTTGCCTGAAAGCATTATCTTGTTGATAAACTTTGTTACAATCTTGGATTTGTATACCGGATCCGGTAACACATCACGTTTAGGTACAGCACCTTTTCTTGGCATTGATATCCCTCCTCACTCATTAATCTTCACTATAAACATATTATTTTTTCTTAGCTTTAGCGCGTTTCGCACCGTATTTAGATCTGCTCTGAGCGCGATCTTGAACACCTGCAGTATCTAAAGAACCACGGATGATATGGTAACGAACACCTGGTAAATCTTTTACACGTCCGCCTCTAATCAAAACAACACTATGTTCTTGAAGATTATGACCGATACCCGGGATATAAGCTGTTACTTCAATGCTGTTCGTTAAACGAACACGGGCAACTTTACGAAGCGCGGAGTTTGGTTTTTTAGGAGTCGTTGTATAGACTCTTGTACAAACGCCACGTTTTTGCGGGCAATTCTTCAAAGCTGGTGCTGTGGATTTTTCCTGCATGCTCTGTCTGCTCTTGCGAACCAACTGGTTAATTGTAGGCATACATGCACCTCCTTCCTTCAAATGAAAATTTATTATTTAATAACCTCACCATAATCCTATGAAAATGACAAGATTTTTAACAATAATAGCTACTTCAGTACCGCTGCAGCGGCTGCGCCGACTTCGATGGAACAAGCAAGTCCCAATTCAGTCATCGTCGGAACGATTACCGTACCAACTTTTTTTTCATCACACAGTTCTTTCAGCGGCTGCAAAACTCTGGCATCAGCATCTTCAGCGATAAAAACCGCTTCAACCAACCCTTTGTTTACAGCTTTCGTAACTTGTTTTATGCCAATGACTTTACTGGCATTTTGCAGTGCTTCAAGCGACATTTGCTTCACTCCTATATAACCAAATGAATGCTTTTTTCGGGCACTTATACATATTATCATCTATTAAAAAGTATGTCAACAGTTATTTTATCAATATTTTCGTACCCACGCATCCTGGTGTATCATCATCTGTTCAATCAAAGAAATATTCCCTTGAATTCCTTAAATCTTCTCATACATTAGGCTGTTTCGACATTATTTTTCTCATCTTTTATAAAAAACTTTATCTTTCAATATAATATAGAAAAAGAGCTGCTACTAGAACAGCTCTTTTTCATAGGACTTTCAATATTTTGCAAAAGATTGAGCAAAATACGTTTCGCCGATATTATTTTGCTGCGTTATATACGTTCTTCATCACAGCACTTACATTTTCCACGGTAAAGCCGAATTTCTTGAAGAGAATATCTGCTGGTGCTGAGGCACCAAAGCCCTTCATCGTGACTGTATCTCCATCAAGACCGATATATTTGCCCCAACCAAAGTCAGTTGCTGCCTCTATAGCTACTCGAGCTCTAACATTCTTCGGCAAAACGGAAGCTTTATATTCTTCTGTTTGTTTTTCAAAAAGATCCATGCAAGGCATGCTAACAACTCTTACATCGATATTTTCTTTAGCAAGTGCAGCTTTCGTTTCTACAGCAAGTGAAACTTCCGAACCACTGGCAATCAAAATACCATCTGGTGTTTCTTTACTGGAATCCGCTAAGACATAAGCACCTTTCAAAGCATCTTTGCTGCTGCCAGCAAGCTGTGGCAAATTCTGACGAGTAAGCACCAAAGCGGTAGGTGTTCTCTTGCTCGTTATCGCCAAGTACCAGCCTGCAGCAGTTTCTATTGCATCAGCCGGACGAAATACATTGAAGTTTGGCATTGCTCTGAGCATAGCCAATTGTTCAATCGGTTCATGCGTAGGGCCATCTTCGCCAACGCCGATACTATCATGCGTAAGTACATAAACAACTGGGATTTCCATCAAAGCTGCCAGTCGTGCCATTGGTTTTGTATAATCACTAAAGACAAAGAATGTTGCAATATATGTCTTCAACCCGCCATGAAGGGTGATTCCGTTAGCAATAGCTGCCATTGCAAGTTCTCTTACGCCAAAGTGCAAGTTTCTACCAACATAATTGTCCTTGTTAAAATCGGATTCTCCATCCATATGTGTTTTTGTTGACGGTGCCAAATCTGCACTGCCACCAAAAAGATTTGGCAAAATTGTTTTGATACGATTGATCATGATTCCTGACAAATTACGTGTAGCTTGTGCTTTATCTTCATAAGCCCAAAAATCTTCGTCATTAAGAAGCGCTTGTGCATCAGCTTTTCCGTAGAATTTATTCCAAAGGGCTTTTGCTTCTGGATATTTTTTTGAGTACTCAGCAAATAGGTTGTTCCATGCAGTTTCAGCTTCTGCACCTTTTTTAGCGAGATTTGCATAATTATCATATACATTCTGCGGAACATAAAATGCATCTTGTTTTTCCCAGTTAAGGTTTTCTTTCAGGGCTTTAACATTGTCTTCTCCCAAAGGTTCGCCATGTGCGCTAGCCTTGCCTTGTTTTGCTGGGCAGCCATAACCGATTTGTGTTTTAACCGTGATAAAGGAAGGTTTTGTTTTTTCAGCTTTTGCAGCTTCAATAGCTTTTGCTATTTCTGCCAAATCATTTCCATCTTCAACGGTCATCGTTTGGAAACCAAATGCTTCCATGCGTTTTGCAACATCTTCTGTAAAGGCAAGATCTGTGCTGCCTTCGATTGAAATTTTATTGCTATCATATAGCACAATCAATTTACTTAAAGCTAATGATCCAGCCAATGAGAAAGCTTCTGATGAGATACCTTCCATCATGCAGCCATCGCCACCTAGAACATATGTGTAATGATCGACAACAGCGAATTCAGGTTTATTGAAAGTAGCTGCTAAGTGTGCTTCTGACATAGCCATACCAACAGCCATAGCCATACCTGCACCAAGCGGGCCAGTCGTAGCTTCAACGCCTACAGTGTGACGATATTCCGGATGACCCGGTGTAAGTGAACCCTCTTGGCGAAAGTTCTTCAAATCTTCTATAGTCAGACCATAACCGAATAAATGCAATAACGAATAAAGCAAAGTCGATCCATGACCACCTGACAAAACAAAACGATCTCTGTTTTCCCAGTTTGGATTTTTTGGATTATGGTTCATATGGTTTGCCCATAATTCATAAGCCATAGCCGCACTGCCAAGTGGCAACCCCGGATGGCCTGATTTTGCTTTTTGCACTGCATCTGCTGCAAGTACACGAATGGCATTTACCGATGTCATATCAATATTGCTCATTTACTTAATCCCCTTTTAATCTTAAAATTTAGAACTAAACACAATACTTCTTAATGATACATTATTCGAAAGAAAATGTACAGATTTCAATTGTAAACTTTTCAATAAAATCTCTTTTATATTCTCATCAAAATTCTACGTCCAAGAACCGTTAAATTTTTAATTTATTTTCATAAATATTTTTCTCGGCCCAAAGAATGCTTATTTCCATAAGCTTTTTTCTTTAAGTTCCCATCTAAAAAAATGGAACGTGCAGATTTTTGGATATTTTTCTTTGCCCATATTTTTACTTTTATTTCTTTCAAGTAAAAGCAAAACTGCATTGATAAATTATTGGTTCTATAATAAATGCTGAAGCAAGCTATTGTTCATTGCTTACCCCAACATTTATTATAGAGCCAGAAAGGTTCGCAAGGAACGAGGTCGTACAGAAATTTGCATATTAAAAAAGTCCG
>CBDTTM010000197.1:0-4642 GCA_965363355.1 uncultured Selenomonadaceae bacterium
ACATGCATATTCATAATCATCCAACGCTTTTGTTGAAAATTTTGTGGACGTGCTATCTAGTTTTGACGATAGGCACGATTATTTCTGGTTTATGGGTTTACTTTGAAAAACGTAGAAAACATGCGGTACGGACAAGTTCATCTGTAAAGGTAAGTGTGCCGATAAAGGTTCATATGAACAATTCGTGGAAATGGCCGGGGCTAATTATGGTATGTTCTTTTATTGGGATGGTTGCACCGCTTAGCCTAAATCCGCTGGGAATCATAATGGGTGAGATAGCCTTGGCATTGCCATTGATTGCGTGTTTGAAATTGCTCAAAAGATAAGCATTTTGTATAAATATACAAAATGCTTATTGTAAATCCGTTGGATTTAAATAATAAGCTGGAGTTGACGATAGGAAAAATTGATGGTATTATAAGCGAGTGAGTTTTACCATGACTTGCATTTTATGAAAATTTTATATCGATTGCATCAGGTGTCTGAAAGGACTTAATAGGGAAGATTGGTGTAAAACCAACGCGGTCCCGCCACTGTAACAGGGAGCGAATCTGCATATATGTCACTGGAGCGAAAGCTTTGGGAAGGCGCAGAAGAGCGATGATCTGAAGCCAGGAGAACTGCCTGATAAAAAATCACCGTATGTACCTGCGAGCGATGGGGATGGGGATTAGATAGATATATTTGATATCTAAATAAGCCTTTTTTGCTATGCAGAAAAGGCTTATTTTTTTATAGCTATAATAAATATTTAGGGGGAAAAGTTTCATGAAACAAAATTGGAAAAAGATGTTAGTAGCATCTATGGCTTGTGCAGCAATCATCAGCGTGGGCTCAGCGACAACGTATGCGAGTTATCAGCTAAATCCAGAAGTAAAGGATGCAACGCCAGCGCTGAAACAAGCTGCAGAAATGGGTGTACGTGTCTATGAAAATGCAGATATGAAAGATGCCGAAAACAAGGATGCAATTCTTGTCATGAGCTTTGGAACTACATATACAGATTCACGCAAAGCGACCATTGAGAAAACGGTTGCAGACATTCAAGCAGCCCATCCAGATAAAAAGGTAGTTATGGCATTTACCTCACACATCATAGTCGATCGCATTCAGCAAAAAGAAGGAATCAAGATTCCAACGCCGGAAGAAGCTTTAACGGATCTGAAAGAACAGGGATATACACGCGTTGCATTGACGACACTCGACGTCATTCCTGGCATGGAATATGCTTATGACAGTGCAATTTTTGATTTGTACAAAACACAATTCAAGAAAATGACCTTGGGGACTCCTTTGATGTATTGGATGGGCCAGGAAAAGCAACGTGATGATGTGACAGAAGCTTTGAAGGCAATGAGCACAGAATTCCCAAAAATAGGTAAAAAAGATGCGATTTTATTGATGGACCATGGTACACCACATCCATCGAATGCGTATTATTCTGTTATGCAGGCAAGACTTCAGGAAATGGGCATGAATAATGTTTTGATTTATACGGTCGAAGGCTGGCCAAGTCTTGAAACGGTAATTCCGCAGCTCAAAGCTAAGGGAATCAAGAATGTAACGTTGATTCCGATGATGATGGTTGCCGGCGATCATGCCAATAATGATATGGCTGGTGCAGATGCGGATTCACATAAATCAATCCTTGAAAAAGAAGGCTTTAAGGTATCGGCGTATATCCATGGCCTTGGCGAAAATGAAAACGTTCGTAAGCTCTTTGTCGATCGTGCCAATGAATCTTGGAATGCACTGGAAAGTGAAACAGCACAGCCAGTTAAGCATCATATGATGAAGAGATAATAAAATGTTTTTATAAAAAGTAAAAATATTTTTGTATAAGCAATATAAAAGCACCCGCAGCTATAATGTGATTTTATAGTTGCGGGTGCTTCTATTTGATTGTGTTACGGCTGACTTGCCCAATGTCAATTAATTCTTTAGCACCCAAAAGCCTGAGATCAGAAACTTGTCTGCATCGTTGACCAGGACGGTTTTTATCGTCACATTATCGTCTTTGGCGAATTTGGCTTTATAAATCAAGAGAGTGTATGGTTCTTGGGAATCTGTACTCAAAAGTTCTTTTGAGATATAGGGCCCAAAAAAATCGGTGATTTTGGCGGCGTTCGACAAAAAAGTTTTTTTATTCAACTGTTTTTTCATCTTGTCATCAAAAAATTGCGAGGCGGTAGGAAATTGATTTTCCTTGATTGCCAGCAGCATATTTTCTGTAACATCATTGGAAAAAGCTGTTGCATCTTGGGGGCTGGCAAAGCAGGCACTATAAAATACGGTGCTGAGCAATACGGTTAAGACTAAGGTTTTCAGTAGGTTCAATCGGTTCATCTCCTGTTCAATGATGATTTTAAAGTGCAGAAAAAAGCACTAGAATACGGGTACTTTATCTAATATGAGCAACTCCTACATTTATATAATAAAAAATTAGCCTTGTCAATTCACAGGCTATACTTTATTGAAAGCTGAATCCATATGGTCCTAATGAGCAGATCCGTTCATGCTGGCTATATAGGTTATAATTTAGGAGCGATTAGAGTGAGAAAAAAAGGCTTTGAAAAGAATTTAGTCATTACAGCAATTGCGTGTTCGGCGGCATTGACCGCTGGGCAGCCGCTGCATTTTGCCCAGGCTGCAGCGGTAGAGAATGAACCAGTTGATGAATATCAACTCGATGATATCGTCGTAACGGCAGACAAAGTTGAAAAAGATCTTTTTTCAACGAGTGCGAATATGGCAGTAATAGATCGTAAGACGATTGAACAAAAACATTATCAGAATTTGACGGATGCGCTAAGAGAAGTACCGGGTGTCATCATAGAAAATTACGGTAATGGCGGGGGCAGCTATACGTCAAACTCGCTTTATATCAATGGCAGTAAAAATGTCGTTGTCCTAATTGACGGGATGCGCGTCAATACCAATGGCAGTACGCTCAGTAAATTTGATGCGTCGAGCGTTGTCGACATGGACACCGTTGAACGCATCGAGGTCCTCAAAGGCTCAGCATCAACGTTATATGGATCTGATGCCGAAGGCGGCGTCATCAATATCATTACCAAAAAAGCTAAAGAAGAAAGCATGAAGACCACAGTTCGGGCGTCACGTGGCAGCTTTGGCAAAGAACAATATAATGTCACGAATATCGGACGAGATAAAACTGGTGTTTTTTGGACGATTTCCGGACAAAAGGACATTGCAGGCAATTTTTCCGATGGACATGGCAATACAATCCTCAATCATTTGAATTCAAAGGATTTTGAGTTCAAGCTGGGCAAAGATTTTGACGAAGATACTTCTTTGGTTATGGATTACCAGTCTTATACATCTCATTATCTCAGATTGACCGATGGGGGTATCGATCAAACGTCTACTACGCTTGGGAAAAAGGATAATAGCAGGTTGAACCTGGTTTATCATAATCGGTTTTCTAAAAAGGCAGAGAATAAAATATCATTTTATCGAAATAAGAATTCTTTGCAAGATGGGTATAATGATCCGTCAAACCGTTGGTTAATGGATCTTGTGACAGAAGGTATAAGCGACGAGGTGACCTATAAGACAAAGAAGCACACCATTGTCGGCGGGTTTGAATGGTATCAGGACCAAATCAAAAATTATTCGAGTACAAGCTATGGCTATACGTCTGCCTGGAAGGACAAAAACATTACGGATCGGGCTTTTTATGTAGAAGATGCATGGGACTTTTCCAAAGAATGGAATTTGACGAGCGGAATCAGGGTCAATGATCATTCAATCTATGGAAAACATGATACGCCTAGCTTTACGCTTGCCTATAATCCAGGTGGAAAAGCAAATTACTATGCAAGCTATAAAGAATTTTTTGTATCCCCGAACCAATATCAGTTGTATTCTCCATATGGTTCGATGGACTTGCAGGCAGAAACTGGCTCGACAACAGAGTTCGGGCTCAATTATCAATTTGATAAATCGACAAAGGGGAATTTCCACGTATTTGAGCGAAATGCTAAAAATGGAATTTCCTATAATTCCTTGACGAATAAATACTATAATGTCAGCGAAGAACACGCTAAAGGTCTTGACCTGAAAATAAATAAGGAACTAACGCCGCATTTTGCCGTAAATGCAGGTTATACGTATCTATATATACGCCCGGCAAGTGTGAGTACCAATGCGAACAACAATGGTTATTTGCCAAAAAGTCTTTGGAATATAGGCTTGAATTATACAGAAAATAAATGGGATTTGGCTCTTGATGGGCAGGGCGTAATCGATCGTATTGGGAGAAAAGGGACAGTTGTTGATTCTTCGCTTCAGAGTTACTGGATTTGGAATGCGGCGTTTAATTATCAGGCAGAAAAAGACTTAAAAGTATTTTTACGCGTGAACAATATTTTCAACAAATTCTATACGGAGCAATGCTATGACATGGATCCGACAAGTACTGGCTGGTATTCTGCTCCGGGCAGAAATATGGTATTTGGGATTGAACGCGCTTTTTAAAAAAGTTTAGAATCGTCACTTGACAATATGAAATATTTATTCTATGATAACCAAGTAAGTTTTTATGATTTGATTGAACAATTTCATATCGATTGGATTAGGTGTCCGAAAGGACTTAATAGGGAAGATTGGTGTAAAACCA
>CBDTTM010000198.1:0-4539 GCA_965363355.1 uncultured Selenomonadaceae bacterium
ATGTCAATGGGGATGATGATGCTGCCGCCAGTTATGATATCCTTGCCATTTAAGATTTTGCTTTTTGTCATGGTGGATGGCTGGCATTTATTGATTCGGTCATTGATTGTAAGTTTCAATTAGGGGATGGTAAAAGATGTCAGGAGATTTGGTGATTCAGCTCGCCCAAGAAGCTTTGCTGATTGTAATGCTCGTTTCGGCGCCAATGCTGGGACTAGGGCTTTTGGTTGGGCTCTTAGTCAGTGTGTTTCAGGCAACTACATCGATTCAAGAACAAACATTGGCCTTCATTCCTAAAATCGTAGCAGTTTTTGTGGCGATTTTGGTATTTGGCCCATGGATGCTTCGTTTGATGGTAGATTATGTGTCGAAAATATTTATGAATTTGCCGAATTATATTGGTTGATGAGGAGAATTTGACTTGGATTTGTATGATATAATGCAAAATCATTTGGGAATATTCTTCTTGGTTTTGACTAGAATCAGCGGTATTTTCATAATAGCCCCTTTTTTTGGCAGTTTGAATATTCCTGTGTATATCAGGGCTATGGTGGCAGCAGCTCTTACTTTGGTCGTTTTTCCCGTTGTCGACCAGCAAGGCGTAGCTCCACTACCTACAACTTTATTAGGATTTATACTGTCAATTATAACGGAGCTGATCATCGGCTGGCTGATAGGGTTTGTAAGTTATCTTATTTTTGCGGCAATCAATATGGCCGGAAAATTGATGGATATGCAAGTCGGCTTTGCTGTTGTCAATGTCGTTGATCCGACTTCTGGTCAGCAAATTCCGTTGATTGGCAGTTTTTTGTATAATTTGGGGCTTATTATTTTTTTGGTGAGTAACAGCCACCATATTATCATTGCCGGTTTATTTGAAAGTTTTCAACTCGTTCCAGTTTTAGGTGCTTCGTTTGATTTGAGCTTGACGAATATCATAACGGATTTTACCGGAGGGATTTTTCTGACGGGACTCAAAATTTCATTGCCGGTTTTGTTTGCTGTTTTATTGACAGATGTTGGCCTGGGGATTTTGGCGAGAACGATGCCACAGATGAATATTTTTGTTGTGGGCATACCTGCTAAAATTGTCATTGGCCTTTTTGTGTTATCGATTGCTTTGCCTTTTTATGTCTTGTTTTTGGATGTGATGTTTAATGAAATGTATGGAAACATATCCCTTGTTTTGCGGGCAATTCGATAAAAGTTTTTTGTTTGATTTACAGCTTTTTGCTGGAGAGAAAACGGAAAAGCCGACAGCGAAACGCCAAAATGATGCCCGAAACAAAGGGCAGGTGGGGAAAAGCCAGGAAATCAGTGCAGCCTTTGTTATTTTAAGCGGATTTATTTCACTCAAAGTTTTTGGTGGGGCTATTTACGACGAAATTGTCAGTTATATGATTTATATATTCAGTCATTTATATCAACCAGTAGACGTTGAGTCTGTCATGCGATTATTTCTTGGAATTGTCGAGGTCTTGGCGAAGACAGCTTTGCCAATCATGGTTGTTATTATGGTTACCGGTCTTATGATAAATTTATTTCAGGTTGGTATTGTTTTTACAATGGAACCGTTGCAGTTTAAACTCGAAAACTTGAATCCAATCAATGGTTTTGGTCGGATTTTTTCCAAACGTTCTTTAGTGGAATTAGTAAAATCTATTTTGAAAATCGTTGTCGTAGGCATGTTTGTGTATCAATATCTCTTGGATGAGATTCTTCAAATGCCGAAGCTTATCTCAGCGGATTTGCCGACAACCCTGCATATTATAACAGGTGTTGTCATGTTTTTGGCTTTTAAGATATGTGCGGTCTTTATGGTTTTGGCTATTTTGGATTATATTTACCAAAAATGGCAGCATTTAGATGGCTTAAAAATGAGTAAACAAGATATAAAAGATGAAAACAAACAATCTGAAGGAGATCCGCAGATTAAAGGCAAAATTCGCCAGAAACAGCGTCAAATGGCGATGCAGCGCATGATGCAGGAAGTACCTAATGCAGATGTCATTGTTACCAATCCTACGCATTTTGCAGTTGCTTTGAAGTATACGGCAGGAATGGCGGCACCGGTTGTCATTGCCAAAGGGCAGGACTTGATCGCCCAGAAGATAAAGGATGTGGCTCGTGAGGCGAGGGTGACAATCGTCGAAAACAAACCTCTGGCCAGGGCACTTTACGCGATGGCAGAAATAGGGGATGCAGTACCACAAGAACTTTATAAATCAGTAGCGGAAGTTTTGGCTTATGTATATCGTTTGAAAAATAAAAAGTTAGCATAGTATAGTCTGAATGTATTTTGTTATCTGTAAATGAGGAGCGGACAGAATGGCTGCACAAACATCTTCTTCAACCATGGGAGGATTCATACAAAAATATAGTGATGTAGTAGTTGCTCTTGCGATTATTACCATAGTAATCATGATGATTATACCGTTGCCGACAATGCTGTTGGATTTGCTGCTGTGCCTTAATATCACATTGGCATTGGTAATTGTCATGGTTTCTATTTATAATGTGGAAGCACTGGATTTTTCCGTTTTTCCATCACTGCTTTTGATTACGACGTTGTTTCGCCTAGCGTTAAACGTTTCATCTACAAGGTTGATCCTGCTTGAAGGCTATGTTGGAGAGGTAATTACGTCGTTTGGTAACTTCGTTGTCGGTGGTAATGCCGTTGTCGGATTTATCGTTTTCGTCATCTTGATTATCATCCAGTTCATCGTCATCACAAAAGGGGCTGAGCGCGTAGCCGAAGTTGCCGCTCGATTTACACTCGATGCAATGCCAGGAAAACAGATGGCAATTGATGCGGATTTAAATCAAGGCGCCATCACCGATGCACAGGCTAGAGAACGACGACTTAAGATCCAAAATGAAGCGGATTTTTATGGAGCGATGGATGGTGCTAGTAAGTTTGTCAAAGGAGATGCAGTGGCAGCTATTATCATCATCATGATCAATATTTTCGGTGGCTTTATCATCGGGATGGTACAGCGAAATCTGACCTTGACGCAAGCGTTGTCAAACTATACGCTGTTGACTGTCGGGGAGGGCTTGGTCAATCAGATCCCGGCCCTTTTGGTATCTACAGCTACTGGTATCATTGTGACGAGAGCTGCTTCTGACAGCAATTTAGGACACGATTTGATTTCCCAGTTGTTTAGAAATCATCGAGTGTTTTTTATTGCGGCGGGCGTGTTGTTCCTTTTTTCGATAATTCCAGGTTTGCCGGGGATTCCGTTTTTTGCCTTGTCGCTGCTAGCATTTTTAGTTGCCTACAATTTACGCAAGTCTGAAATGAAGACCGAAGAAACAGAAACGGTTACGCAACAGGCTAAGGCAAAAGATGATATAAAAAAACCAGAGAATATCATATCTCTTTTACAAGTGGATCCTATGGAACTTGAAATCGGCTACAGCTTGATTCCTTTAGTGGATACAGGTCAAGGTGGAGATTTGCTGGAACGAATTGTCATGATTCGTCGTCAATGTGCTTTAGAATTGGGTTTGGTTGTACCGACGATTCGCATTCGGGATAATATTCAAATAAAACCTAATGCATATATTATAAAATTAAAAGGAATTGAAATAGCAAAGGGAGAACTATTACTTGATCACTATTTAGCGATGAATGCAGGAACTGTGTTTGAGGAGATCCCGGGGATTGAAACAACTGAGCCAGCTTTTGGGCTGCCGGCACTTTGGATTTCAGAAGAGCAGAGAGAGCAAGCGGAACTCAATGGTTATACCGTAGTCGATGCTGTTTCTGTACTGGCAACACATCTGACAGAAGTGATCAAAATGCATGCCGATGAAATCCTTGGTCGGCAAGAAACCCAAAACTTGGTCGATAACGTTAAGAAAACAAATGCATCAGTCGTTGATGAAGTGGTTCCAGAGCTTATGTCCGTTGGCGAAATCCAAAAGGTTTTGGCCAATTTGCTGCGCGAAAGAGTCTCTATTCGTGATATGGCAACTATTTTAGAAGTACTTGCCGATTATGCACGGGCAACGAAGGACACCGAAATTCTGACGGAATACGTTCGACATGCTTTGGCAAGGCAGATTACGCAGCAAAATATCCAAAACAATGTCCTGCCTTGTATTACATTGGATCCGGGCATAGAAAATAAAATAGCCGGAGCTGTACAGCGCACGGATCGGGGTTCTTATGTAAGCTTAGACCCAGATACCATGCAAAAGCTATTGCAGTCACTCAATGAAGCTTTACAGAAATTAACGAATATGGGATATCAGCCTATAGCACTCACAAGCCCGGCTGTTCGCTTATATTTCCGAAAACTTGTAGAGCGGTCGGTACCAGGAATTATCATATTGTCGCATGCAGAAATAGAACAAAGTGTAGAAATACAGGTTCTAGGGGTGGTGAAGATATAATTGCGGATTAAAGTTTTTAAAGCCAGGACAACAAAAGAGGCAATGGCAAGAGTTAAGTCTGAGCTTGGCTTAGATGCGGTTATCTTACATACTCAAACTTCGCAGTTGTGAAATAACCTGTGTACCTTGAAAATTCAA
>CBDTTM010000199.1:0-4519 GCA_965363355.1 uncultured Selenomonadaceae bacterium
GCACCCTCTGCCCCAAGGTCATCTGCCTTTAACAATCGTTCAATATCTGTTATCTTTTCATCATTGAGTGAAATTCCATTTTGCTGTATCAAACGGCGGCCTTCACCTTTTGATGCGACAATATTCTCACGAGCCAATAAATCAATGAATTTCATCGAAAAATCAGCCTCCGTTATGGTAATCGTCGGAACATTTTCCAGGTCGCCAGTGCCACTGAACAAAGCTTCGGCTGCTTGCTGTGCTTTATTTGCTTCCTCTTCACCATGTACCAAGGTCGTAACTTCAAAAGCCAGTACTTTCTTCGCTTCATTTATCGCCTGATCTTTGAGTGCACCTAAGCGGCGAACTTCATCCATCGGTAAAAATGTCAAAAGAGATAAACATCTTTCTACGTCGGCATCTGCGACATTTCTCCAGTACTGATAAAAATCATATGGTGAAGTCTTTTCTGGATCTAGCCATAAAGCACCTTTTTCCGTTTTGCCCATCTTCTTGCCTTCGCTTGTCGTCAACAAAGTAAACGTCAAACCAAAAGCAGATTTACTTTCTTTACGGCGTATGAGTTCAACACCCGCAATGATATTTGACCACTGATCGTCGCCACCCATTTGCAGTTTGCAGCCATAGCGATGTCCAAGTTCCATAAAGTCATATGCCTGCATGATCATGTAGTTGAATTCAAGGAATGTAAGACCTTTTTCCATGCGCTGCTTATAGCATTCTGCGGTAAGCATGCGGTTTACAGAAAAATGTGCGCCTACATCACGTAAAAGTTCGATATAATTGAGCTTTTTGAGCCAATCACCATTGTTGATCATCAAAGCTTTATCATTCGTAAAATCAATGAAACGCTTCATCTGTTTTTTAAAGCAATTGCAGTTGTGCTCAATCATTTCATCCGTAAGCATCTTGCGCATATCCGTCTTGCCTGATGGATCACCGACCGTACCCGTTCCGCCGCCAATCAAGCAGATTGGGCGATGTCCTGCTTTTTGCAGATGAGACATCGCCATCATGCCCATAAAATGGCCTACATGCAGACTATCTGCTGTCGGATCGAAGCCAATATAAAAAGTTACTTTTTCCTTTTCAAGCAGTTCACGGATTTCTGTCTCATGTGTCGCCTGTGCAATAAAACCGCGTTCCTTCAGTTCATCATATATATTCATCTCAAAATCCTCCCACAGCTTAACTGCTGAAACTATTTATCTTGTTAATTTTTGCCTTTACCAGCAGTTGCTCCAATATCAGGTGCTGTAGGGGCTGGTGCAGCTGGCTGGTTAGTACCTTCTTTCGCAGGATCTGTACCAGCAGCTGGACTTTTCCCTTGCTTGGCTGCGTCGAGCTTAGCTTTATTCGCTGCTTTTTCCTTATCGGTCAGCTTACTGTCTTTATCATTTTTCTCTTTATCTTTGGCTTTTTCGCCAGAATCGAGCTCTGTTACTGCATCCTCGACCCCAACATTATTCGGTCGTACAAAATCTTTGGCTTTCACTCCAGCAAGTGCTTTTTGCATGAAAGCTTTCCAAACAGACGCTGGTTCTCTACCACCAGTCATGCCGTTCATCACCGTATTATCATCATTGCCGATCCATACGGCAGCGACCAGATCCGGTGTATAACCAACGAACCAGGCATCTTTATAGTCACTTGTCGTACCAGTCTTGCCGGCAGCTGGTCTACCAATATTGGCTCTGCCGCCTGTCCCATGCGTAATTACACCTTTTAACATATCCGTCAAAAGATAGGCAGATTTTTCACTGACGACGCTTCTTTCCTTTTTGTCGGATTGCTCGATAACCTTGCCATTGCGATCGAGAATTTTGATGATTGAAACTGGCTCTGTATGAATGCCTCGATTGGCAAACGTACCATAAGCACTAGCAAGTTCAAGCGGCGTCACACCTTTTGTCAAACCACCTAAAGCCGTTGCCAAATTCTTGTCATTTTGCGGACCATCTAAAACAAGCGTAGAAATCCCCATTTCCTGCGCATAATAAATTGCGCGGTCAATCCCTACTTTTTGAGCTATTTTTACTGTTGGCACATTCATGGACTCTTCGGCAACTGTACGAAGCGTCACTTTCCCACTAAACGTACGTTCATAGTTTTGTGGAGACCAATCCCCTATTGTAATCGGACTATCATCGATTATGGTTGAAGGCGTCATCTTATTTTCTAGTGCCGAAATAAAGACAAATGGTTTAAAGGCTGACCCTGGCTGGCGTTCAGCCATCGTTGCCCGATTGAATTGGTCATTTCCTCGTCCGCCTACCATGGCCTTTATATAGCCAGTCTGCGGTTCAATTGCAACAAGTGCACCTTGCGGTTGCTGCAAACCATTGCTATCTGTATGATATGTTGGCAATTGCTGCATAGCAGCTTCCGCTGCATGCTGCATATCCATATCAAGTGTCGTATAAATTTTCAAACCATCTTTATAAACGGCATCGGCGCCGTATTTATCAATGAGTTTTTGCGTGACGTAATCAACAAAATACGCTGCTGGTGTCGTGTCACCCTGATGAGCTTTCTTCGCCAGCTTTAGTGCTTCTTTTTTGGTTTGATTTGCCGTAGAAGAATTTATATAACCGTATTTTTCCATCTGATCGAGCACGGTTTCTTTTCTTTCATTTGCAGCTGCCAGATTATTAAGAGGTGAATAGTAGTTCGGACTTTTTGGTATACCTGCGAGCATAGCACACTCCGATAAATTCAAATCCTCAACATTCTTTCCAAAATATGTCTGTGCAGCAGCCTGCACGCCATAAGCACCCTGCCCAAAATAAATTTGGTTCAGATACATTTCTAAGATTTCTTGTTTTGTATATTGTCTTTCAAGCTGCAGAGCCAAAAACATTTCTTGGATTTTACGTTTGATTGTACGATCTTGTGTCAGATATGCATTTTTAGCAAGCTGCTGTGTGATCGTACTGCCACCTTCCGAAACCGCTCCATCGGTCATATTTGCCCAAACAGCACGCAATATACCGCGAGGATCGACTCCGTAGTGGTCGTAAAAACGAGCATCTTCGACAGCCACGAATGCATTTTGTAAGTTCTGCGGAATCTTATTGATTTTCACCAATACACGATTTTCTGAAGCATGTACATTGGCAATGAGATTTCCATTGATGTCATAGATCTGTGAAGATGCTGGCGGACGAATATCGTCGGCCAAATTCGGTTTCGTATTTATACTGGCGGTAAGAAAGCCACAGCCTATCCCGGTAATCATGACAGCAAAAATTATGGCGATACAAAGCATCGTCTTTTTAAAACTGCCACCTTTTTTCGGAACATTTCCCCGCTGATTGTTATTCCTGCGTTTCTCCATGAGGAACCTCCTTATTAAATCATATGTTTTCTATTGTAACACAAAAACCTGGCTTAAGAAAACATGGTCTTTTTTTCCTATTTCAGCTCTACAACAGTAACGCCGGAACCGCCTTCATTTATATCCCCCATTGAACTGGTCAATACATTACTATGGGTTTTTAGATAAGCCTGTATACCCTTACGGAGTGCGCCTGTTCCTTTACCATGGATGATCAGTATTTGAGAAAGTCCCGACATAACCGCATCGTCAATATATTTCCCAAGGACATTCTCTGCCTCATCGACCATCATGCCTCGAATATCGATTTCTCGCCTTACTTCGCTGGCTTTTTGTACAAAGCCACGAGATTTTTCCTGCTTGCTTGCCGGCTTTTCTTTTGGCGCTGATTCAACGAACATACAATGAGCTGCCTTTACATTCATTTTCATACTGCCAAGCTGCACTTCAATTGTTTTGCCCTTAGCTGAAAGAACCGTACCTTTTTGGTCGAGTGTAGTCACATAGACAACATCTCCAGCCATCAATCCATCAACTTTTACCGGTTTATTATAGGCTTTTTGCTTAAGTGCTGCCGTAGTTGTGCGGTCTACACCCTCTTTTATCTTCGCCCGAGCTGCCTCAATCGCATCTTGACGTTTTTGTATTCCTTGATCGTTGAATTGCTCTTTTAAACTTTTAATGATTTGTTCAGATTCGCGCCGCGTCTTTCTGACAAGAGCTGCACTGTCTTCTTTTGCCTTACGCATGACCTGTTCCTTGCGTTTTGCCAGTTCTTCCTTCATCGTTATGATTTTTTGTTCTAACTGCATGACTTTTTGCTGACGTTCAGAAATATCCGCATTTCTTTGTTCATACATAAGCTTTTCCGATTCCAATGTATTGAGCACATTGGAAAATTGCGCATGATCTGCCTTAATCAGCTGTTTTGCCCGAATGATCAAAGATTCAGGCAAACCTAACCTTTGACTGATTGCAAACGCATTGCTGGCCCCTGGAACGCCAATGAGCAGTCGATACGTCGGGTGCAGACTATTGATATCAAATTCAACACTGGCATTTTCAATACCGTCTTGCGCATAAGCAAATGTTTTAAGCTCACTATAATGTGTCGTAGCTACGACTTTTGCCCCGATTCCCATAAGCTGCTCTAATATAGACATCGCCAAGGCGGCACCTTCT
>CBDTTM010000200.1:0-4477 GCA_965363355.1 uncultured Selenomonadaceae bacterium
TATTGGTTATGTAGATGCACCTTATGCAAATGATACAGTAAACACATTGTCTCTCGATAGCGTAAAATACACGGCACAAGCAGTCATCGATGGCAAATATCCAGTATATTCTTATGGCCATATGTATACAAAAGGTGAAGCAACTGGTGCAGTCAAAGCCTTTATCGATTATGTCATGAGCGATGAGTTCCAAAATACTGAAGTAGAAAAATTAGGATTTATTCCAATCAACAAGATGAAACAGAAGTAAGTTTTTCTGGGAAGGGAAGGCATTATGTACAAACAAGACCAACAACATAAACGTAAAATGCTCTATGACCGGTATGTGAAATACTTATTTATAGCAAGTGCAGTGCTGATGTCGCTTTTGATTTTTTCCATTGTCTTTTTTGTCGGCAAGCAGGGTTTGTTGACATTTACGCAAGTGAGTCCTAGCGAGTTCTTTTTGACAAGTCACTGGGATCCGATGGAAAAACATTTTGGCGCTTTGAGCTTCATAGCCGGATCCATTTTTGTCACAATGACGGCAATTTTGATTGGAGCACCACTGGGGATATTAGGAGCGGTATTTATGGCCAAAGTGGCTCCTAGATGGCTGCGCAATATTATGCGGCCCGCAACAGATTTGTATGTAGCGATTCCTTCGGTTGTCTATGGCTATGTGGGATTGGTCTTGCTCGTGCCTTTCTTGAGAGATTTCTTTGGGGTCAATAGCGGCTTTGGTATATTGGCAGCCGGAGCAGTTCTGGCAATCATGATTTTGCCAACAATCATCAGCATCAGTGATGATGCTCTTCGGGCAGTGCCACAACCATTAGAAGAAGCATCGCTGGCGCTAGGAGCGACATATTGGCAAACCCTTTACCATGTGCTGGTGCCGGCGGCGACGCCGGGGATATTAACGGCGATTGTTATGGCTATGGCTAGGGCAATCGGAGAGACGATGGCAGTACAGATGCTCATCGGGAATACACCACTTCTAACCGTATCGATGTTTTCACCAACATCGACACTCACGAGCAATATTGTCGTTGAGATGGGCAATACGCCATTTGGTTCAGCTTGGGGCAACTCTTTATTTTTAATGGCTTTTGTCTTGCTGTTGATCTCCCTCGGCATGATTTTGTTGATTCGTCGTATTGGTAAGAGGGGGTATGCTATATGACAAAACGAAAGCTGGAAAATAACTTGGCGATAGGGCTTTTGTGGTTCGCCGGTGTCTTGATTCTGGGGATTTTGCTCTTGTTTTTGGGCTTTATCTTATATAAGGGGCTTCCGGTACTTTCAACGGCGTTTGTTTTTGGGCGCTCTAGTGATGTCCAGGCTGGCGGTGGTGTGGGCTCACAGCTATTCAATTCTTTTTATTTACTGCTCTTGTCTTTGGCTGTGTCTATTCCAATCGCTATCGGTGCGGGAATTTATTTGGCTGAATACGCTGCGGAAAATAAGTTGACGAAATTTATTCGTTTGAGCACGGAAAGTCTAGCTACGGTTCCGTCGATTGTATTAGGGCTTTTTGGAATGATCGTCTTTGTAAACTTCATGGGTCTTGGCTTTAGTATCATCAGTGGTGCTTTGACTTTGGTGCTTCTTAATTTGCCTCTTTTGGTCCGCGTAACGGAAGATGCTATACGAACGGTTCCTGCATCTTACCGCGAAGCGAGCCTGGCTTTGGGGGCGACAAAGATGCAGACGATTTTTAGGGCAGTTCTGCCTAGTGCGCTTCCTGGTATCATTACCGGCATCACACTGACGGCGGGCAGAGCTCTTGGTGAAACGGCTATCTTGATTTTTACTGCAGGGACGACGGTTTCAAGACATATGTATGATGTCGATGTGACCGCGGCTGGCGAGACTTTAGCAGTGCACCTTTGGTATTTGATGTCGATTGGACTGGTTCCTGATCGTGATATTATCGCAGATGGAATTGGGGCGCTATTGATCTTGACGATTTTATGCTTTAATCTGTTGCTGGTGCTGCCATTAAAACTGGTGCAAAAGCGTATGGGAATAACAGAAAAATAAAAGCAGCAAGAAAGAGGCTATCTGAAAAGATAGTCTTTTTTGCTGCAAAAAAAGATTTCCGAAACAATCGATTTTGTAAAATAAAAGGGGTTGTCGTAAAATCTTTGGCACCTGTTTCGATGCGAGGAAAGCATAGAGAATATAAATCCGTTGCATATGTGTCGTAAGAGAGCATCTGCTGTAATAATGTTTTGCTGTCACTTGCCCTGGTCGTTGTGTTTAGGTAATCAGTGGTCTTGGTGATGATGGGAAGGGTGTCCTGCTTTTTGAGCTCACTTAAGAGCTTACAGCCAGTTGGTGTGGCGGATAGGACACGCGCATATAAGGGACCGGCGACGTCAAAGTCGGCGGTTTCTTTTTTTGTCAGACCAAACAAAAGGTAAAGCGAAAGGCGTTGGAGGCGGCTGCTTGGATACCGTTTGCTTTTGATTAAGGACATAAATTCCTCTAGGCTTTTTGCTGTTAGGGCGGCTTTGATCAATTTGTGTTCAAGGCCTTCGTTTACGCCTAGAATCGTACGCAGATGGCTATAGTTTCCTTGTCGTAACTTCAGCAGCAAAGCAGTAAAGAGTTGTGATAAGTTTGCCGCTTCTGGTGAAGTGCTTTTCCATGTTTGCATGTAGTCGTAGACGATTTTTGGAACAGCAGATTTTATAAGGTCTTGGTCTGGATGAATCAAGGCGAGTTCGTTTCGGATGGCTTTTGCGCTAGCGAGTGGTGCAGTGATGCTAGAATCATTATAATGAGAGGTTTCACGTTTGATTGGAAGAGGCGTTAAATTCGGTGAAAAAATTTTTATTGCATTTAAATATTCAACTGCTAAAATAGTATTAGGTTCTTTTAAAATGGTTTCGGGAATAGAGGTTTGGCGACAGACGGCGCTAGCCATTGCTGCGGCATAGGTTTGGCCCGTTTTTAGGTTGTTTTGCAGCAGGATTTTCGTGTTTTCACTAAGTGCAGCTGCGGAAATTTTATCTAATATTGTCAAATCTGGATGTTCAGAGCCAAATGCCAAGCTTTTTACAGATGGCAATTGGCTTAAAAGTCGTACGCCGCCGCGGGCAAAGTCCTGAGCACTGCGCACGGCAAAGACAAAGGGAAGCTCGATAACGAGATCGGCTCCGCAGCGTGCTGCTAGCTCGGCTCGCTTCCATTTATTGAGCAAGGCTGTTTCGCCGCGTTGCGTGAAATTTCCACTGATTACGCAGACGACTGCTTCAGCCTGGGATTTTTTCTTTGCTTCTAGCAAATGGTGTAAATGACCGTTGTGAAACGGATTGTATTCGGCGATGATACCGACAGCTTCCATTGGAAAACCACCTTTCTGAGAATATTTTATCATGCGGTCGGAATTTTGCCTATGTATTTCGGAAAAAGAAAGGTATCAGCCAAGGTGAAAACCTTGACAAATGATATTGAGGCCGCTATAATGGATTGAGGTTGATGTCAAAATGATGAAGATAAATGTTGTGCAGTCAGATGAAAATATCGGGAGTGCAGATTCTTTTGCTTTTTCGACTTCTGCTGATGAACTAGATGTGCTTCACGAAACTTACTCGATTGATGGCCCGGTGCGGGTTGAGGGGAAGATTGTGAATACAGGCTTGTTTTATCGGGTAGATGGGGTCGTTCATTGCAAAAAAGCCTTTCGTTGCGATCGCTGCCTAGAGGATTTTGTTCAGGAACAAGAACATTCTTTTGCGGAAAAATATCAGAAAAAAGCAGAAGATGATGACGCTGTTTCGGAAGAAGACCGAGATGTCAATTATTTTGACGGCGAGGTAATTGATCTTACGGATTTAATTCGGGATACTATATTACTGGCACAGCCGTTGAATAATATATGTAGTCCTGCCTGCCGTGGTTTGTGCATGAAGTGCGGAGCCAATCTGAATGAATCAGATTGCGGCTGTGACCGTCAAGTGGTCGATCCCAGGCTTGCAGTTTTACAACAGCTTTTAAACAAAAAATAGTTTAAATTGAAAACAGAGTGCATTCTTTTAAGGAGGTGTAATAAATGGCAGTACCTAAGCGTAAAATGTCGAAAGCCCGTCGTGACCAACGTCGTGCAAATTGGAAGTTGGAAGCCCCAGGTTTTGTTGCATGTCCGCAATGTCATGAACCTAAAATGCCGCATCATGTATGTTCCGAATGCGGTTATTATGATGGTAAAGAAGTAATTGCAGCAGCAGAATAATAAGTCCTTTGGTGAGCAAGATATAAGCTATTATATCTTGCTCATTCTTTTTTTACTTGCCTTTTTCAGATAAAGTCGCTATAATGATGAATTATGACTGGTGATAGTATCTAGTACTAAAAATAGGTGATGATCAATGATGCGAGTAAAAAAGAAAATTAGACAAGAATTATTGATTGATCATGTGAAAGACAGACCATTTCTGACAGATGAGGAGTTGGCGAAGCTTTTGCAGGTCAGCATTCAGACGATTCG
>CBDTTM010000201.1:0-4454 GCA_965363355.1 uncultured Selenomonadaceae bacterium
CTAACTCGGCAAGCCAGGTTTTTCCATCGGTCTTTGCCTTCTTCAAATGATCAAGACAATTTGCTTTTATTCGTATGTACGATGACTTTTTTAAAGTAACGTTCATTGATGCACAAGATTTCAGTCCCGTCAGCATTTTCATAAAAACGGGCCCGCCCTGCTTCAATAAACCGGCTAAGTTTAGCCGGTTTTTCTATTTCCTGCCATTTATATGCCTGCTCGCTGTCTTCACCAACATTCTCGTAGTAAACTTCATCTTCCGAGCGCGGTTTTTCATCGCCAAGACAAAGCTCAAAATGCTGCTGAATCTGTTCAATGAACATTTTGCAGACATGATCCGGCATGTCGATCGTTCCTTCTTTATCCTTAGGCGCCCGATCATTATAAGCCGCGATAAAAATCGCGTTGCCAAAGATAATCGTATCTTTATCTTCACCAGGAAATCTACGATTGGCTTTAAGTCCAAGGGCTGCGCTTAAATCATTCGTAAGAATGAACAAGGATACCTCATCGGTAACGGAGAAGAACTCGGTAGCACCGAAATTCCCCGCTAAAAGGTCGCGAATCTCTTCTTGTTGCACGTCTCCATCAATTGACAGCTCACATACTCGTGGTGCCTGTCCTACTTCGGCTAGAATTGCCTTCATTTTATTGTTTTCCATTTGTTAAACTCCTTACTTTGCTGCTTTTTACAAAATTCGCCGTGAAATATCTTCTTTCCTGCTCTTTGCCCTAGTGTCTCTCCCATGGAAAAGCATTGCAAGAGGGCTGGTTTTATGCTATTATTAGCTAAAGAAAAGATTGATATGCCTGGAATGTGCGTGGGCTTTTGATATGTCTAACCTACTTTTTTTATTAGGGAATCCAACGTGTTCTGTGGCTGCTGGATCGTCTTGAACGAATAGCAAAATCATGGCTTAGGATACCCACCTGCGAGCTGCAGGTTTAGGCATAAAAAGGCAACGGCATTGTGGGCACAATCTTTATAAAAGGGCTTACTTATGGGTAGGTCCTTTTTCTTTATGCCTTTTTCAGGTCAATCATTTTCTTCCTTGCGTTTTATAAGCTGTGCCTTAGTTATGATGGTTTCGCCAAATCGATTTTTTAGCGCATCCATCGTTTGGTACAGCTTTTTTTGTTTTTCATCGAATACAAAAAGGGATTCCTGCTGGGCAAAGCTCAACTTGTTCGCCGTGATTCCCAATAAACGGATCCCTCCAGCTGGGGCTGACTGCGTATAAAGCTCCAAAGCCGTTTCATAAAGAGTCTTATCAAAATCTGTATCTTCGGATAAGGTTTTGCTGCGAGTAATCGTATGAAAAGACGCTGTGCGAATTTTCACTGTGATGGTTCTGGCTTTGACGCCTTCTCGACGAAGGCGGAATCCCACTTTTTCTGCCAAAGCCAAAAACTTAGCAAAAATCTCATTTCGTTGGAAAATATCTTTTTCGAATGTGATTTCATTGCCAATTGACTGCCGGCTGTTCTCACATTCTACCGGCCTATCATCTTTGCCATTTGCCAAAGCAATGAGATGCGCCGCCGTCTTTGCACCAAAGCATTTTTCAAGCTCATTATGTTCCATGGCTGCAATTTGTCCGATTGTCCGAATCCCTATGGCCGCAAGCTTATCGGCGGCTTTTTGCCCGACGCCCCAAAGCCTGCGGATCGGCAATTCTTTGAGTACGGCTTTTTCTTGACCATATTCAATCTGCACCAAACCATCTGGTTTTTTCAAATCAGATGCAAGTTTTGCCAAAAATTTATTGGGAGCGAGGCCTACGGAGGCGACAAGCCCCGTTTCTTTAAAAATCTGCTCTTTGAGTTCGATGGCATAACTGCATGGATCTTTAAACAGACGATCCATGCCAGTGATATCCAAAAACGCTTCATCGATGGACAACGGTTCCACACATGGGGAAAAATCATGAAATACTTTAAAAATTTCTTGCGAGACTTCTTGATAGCGTTTATAGTTTCCTGTGACAAAAATACCTTGCGGACAGCGACGTTTTGCCTCAACCATCGGCATCGCGGAGTGTACACCAAAACGCCGAGCCTCATAAGAGGCCGTTGCTACAACTCCGCGCATGCTTTGTCCGCCAACAATAAGCGGCTTGCCTCTATATTCAGGATGATCCAGCTGTTCAACAGAGGCAAAAAAAGCATCCATATCAACGTGCATGATCCATCGCTTCATTACCTTCACCTACTTAAATAAATCTCTGATTTCATCTTCACTGAGCTTTGATAAGAAATTTTCACCTGGCTGGATCATTTGATCGATCAAAGCTTTTTTCTTTTGCTGCAATTCAAAAATCTTCTCTTCAATGGTGTTCTTGGTAATAAATTTCAAAACCTGCACGTTCTTTTTTTGACCAAGTCGGTACGCACGGTCTGTAGCTTGATCTTCAACCGCTGGATTCCACCAAGGGTCATAATGGATGACCATATCGGCCCCTGTAAGGTTAAGGCCCGTACCACCTGCTTTAAGTGATATCAAAAACACTGGCTGCTTGCCTGCATTAAACGCTTTTACCAAATTCATCCGCTCTAAAGACGGCGTTTGGCCATCCAGATATTCATAAGAGAGTCCTAGGTCATCGAGCTTATCGCGGATAAGGCGAAGCATCGTCGTAAACTGAGAAAAAATCAATAAGCGATGTCCGCTGGCAACCGCATCGCTCACAACTTCTTCGAGCATCTCAAGCTTTCCACAGCCACCTGTATAATCATCGAGAAACAATGCCGGATGGCAGCAAATCTGACGCAAACGCGTCAAAATCGATAAAATCTTGATACGGCTTTGTTCAAAGCCATGCGCGGCAAGCTCAGCGGTAAATTCTTTTTTGGCCTGTATAAAATAGCTTGCGTAGACTTTAGCCTGACGAGCCGTCATTTCATTGACCATCTTATTTTCGATTTTATCTGGAAGTTCTTGTAAAACATCTTTTTTCATGCGCCGCAAAATAAATGGTGCAATGTGGCGGTTAAGGTTTTTCAATGCATGCTCATCATGATTTTTGACAATCGGAGCTTCAAATCTTTGTTTAAACATTTTATGTGAAAACAAATAGCCCGGCATAAGAAAATCAAAAATAGACCACAATTCCGTCAGTGTATTTTCAATCGGTGTCCCTGTCAGCGCAAAATATCCACCTGTATGGAGCCTTTTAACCGCTCTGGCATTTTGTGTATTCGGATTTTTTATATGCTGCGCTTCGTCTAAGAAACAATATCTGAATCGCATTTTTTCATAAGCGGCGATATCCCGCTTGAGCATATTGTAGGTAGTGATCACAATATCCGCTTTTTCGTATCTTTCGAGCAAATTTTCTCGTTCACCTTTTGAACCAGCCACAATCACTGCTTCTAAATCAGGCCCAAATCGCTTTATTTCTTCGTTCCAATTATATAGTAAGGACGTAGGGGTAACGACAAGCGCCGGCAAACTTTCTTTGCTTTTTTGCGAAAGCAAGAAGCTTATGACCTGTAAAGTTTTCCCCAGCCCCATATCGTCGGCCAAAATACCCCCCAGCCCATATTTAGCGAGTGTCGAAAGCCAGCGAAAACCCGTTACTTGATAATCTCGCAGCACTTTTTTTAAGCTGGCAGGAACTTCAGCATCGGAATCCACTGGATTCTTCAGTTCACGAACAACCTCTTTGAAGGCTTGGTTGCGCTCTAGTCGCAGACCTTCTTCTTTGGCAAGGCTGTCAATGTAAATTGCTTTTGCCAAAGGCAGTTTCACCGCGTTATTTTTACCAGCTACAATTCCCGCATTTTCGACAAAGTCAGAAAGCCCGCCAAGCTGCTGGTCTTCTAGGGAAATAAATGTGCCATCTTTTAAGCGATGATAGCGGCGGCGCAAACGATAAGAAGCCAATATCGACAACAACTCGTCTAGATTGAAATCTTCGTTTTGGATGGAAACATCCAGTATATTATCGTCATTGACCTGTACGCCTACGCTGACTTTTTGCATCTGTTGTACGGGATGGCGTTTAAATGCGTCCGCATAATAGACTTCCGCCAAATCCGTAAGCTTAGGCAATGCCTGCGTGAGAAAATCATAACTCGCATCTTCGTTTTCCTGAACATAGAGGTCTTTTTCCGTCCGAAAATGATATTGTTCAAAGAAACGCAAGATTTGTCGTTCGCTGGCACTATCACGAATGAGGATCTTTCGTTCCGCATTTTTCCCAGTAGGTGATTCGATGACAGGATTGAACTTCAATGTATCATAACAAAAGAATATTTTCGCACTGATTCCGTCGTTGAAATAATCAAAATAAATTTCCGCCGTGAGCGGCATAATCTCAAAACGATTCAAAAAAGCCGGATCCACTTTTACATGAGCAATTTTTTCCATTTCAGGCATTATTTTACTAAAGAATTCACTCATTTCAGCCTGTGCAATCGTTACCTGCCTATTTTGCCAAAAAGTTTCGAGC
>CBDTTM010000202.1:0-4448 GCA_965363355.1 uncultured Selenomonadaceae bacterium
GCATGAAGATGCCTACCGCATAATTGGCATACGGGTAAAGGGGCATTGGGTATTTGAGCTTAGCAATCTGCTGCGCCGACAAATCTTTACGCCATTTGTACTGTATGTACATGATAAGTGACCAAGTCCACATGCAGCCAGTCGTCGTAATTGCCGACATATAATAAAATACACTATCCGGAGAAGCATAATTCAGATAAACGCCAATCAGGCAAACCGCACAGGAAACAAGAATTCCATTGGCAGGAACCTGGTTTTTGGATACCTTGCCCAGAAAAGCCGGAGCTTCGTTGCGAAGCGCCAAACCATACAGCATGCGACCACAGACATACATACCGCTATTAAGGCACGATGCTGCCGAAGACAAGATGACCAGATTGATGATCGAAGCCGCATAAGGAATCCCGGCTTTTTCAAAAACCATAACAAAAGGACTGACACCTTTTGGCAAGGTATCATACGGAAAAATCGATAAAATGACCAACATCGATCCTACATAGAAAACCAACACCCGCCAAAACACCTTATCGATTGCAGACTTTAAAGAATGCTCCGGATCGGCTGCCTCGCCAGCAGTAATGCCGATGAGTTCGACCCCTGAATAGGCAAACACCACCATGACCAACGCCTTAGCAACACCGCTCCAGCCAAACGGCATGAAACCTCCATGGCTCCAAAGATTGGAAAAGCCAATCGGCACACCATCATTTCCCAAACCAAAAAGAATCATTGCCCCGCCAACGAACAACATCGCGATGATGGTGATAACCTTAATGAGGGCAAACCAAAACTCGAATTCACCATAATATTTGACAGCTACCAAATTAATAGTCATCATGAGGCCTAGACAAATAAGCGCCGGAATCCATTGCTCTAAATCCGGAGCCCAATACTTCATATACATGCCGACTGCCGAAATCTCGCACATCGCCAAAACAACCCACTGATACCAATACGTCCAGCCTGTAATGAAAGAGGCCACTGGTCCACAAAAAACACGAGCATATCCCGAAAAAGATGAAGCCACAGGATGTTCTACTGCAACTTCTCCTAAAGCACGCAAAACAAAATACATGACGACGCCGCCCAAGGCATACGCCAGAGACAACGCTGGTCCTGCCAATTTACCTGCCTGGACCGACCCCATGAATAATGCCACACCTATGACGCCACCCAGGGCAATCAATTGAATATGACGATCCTTTAAATCCTTTTTCAGATTCTCCTGTTCGATTTCCAGCTTACCCTCTCCCAATAGACCCATCTCCTTCATATTTCCTTGGATTCCAGCATCTTACACCAAGCATAGGTGCACCATTTTTCACACAAAAAAAGCCTGAAAACAGAGCTTCCCCTGCTTTCAGGCTTCATTGCCTGTATCGTCTTACTATTTGCTGTTTGCAGTAAAACCAATAAAAAATAGCGCCAGATCATACTTAAAAAGTATAACCCAGCGCCATTGCTAAGTTGCCGTAATCCATTTGCCTTTATATGAATTCTATCAAATCTCCCCATCAGCGTCTATATAAGAGGCTCATAGAATTTACGTCTCCTATTGTGCACATGTGTGAATCCTATCTGATTTTGTCGCTAAACAGCTTCGACACGCGCTTGATGCTCCTCATCCATACAGATACGAAAATCAGCAATATCCCGTGCCAACATCTTATCATGCGTAGAAATAATCAAGGTCTTGCCGGCTGCTTTCAGCGCCTTCAAGAAATCCAGCAGCCAGAGCTGTGTCTTCTCATCAAGTGCACTTAAAGGTTCATCCATCGTCCATACCTCAGGATTCATCACCAAAATCGACGCAATCGCCACTTTCTTTTTTTCGCCGCCGCTTAAATGATAAGGTGCTCGATAGCGAAGTTTTTCTAAAGAAAGCAATTCAATTGCCTCATCCACTCGCTGCCTGACTTCATTATCCGTTAAACCCATTTGTTTCGGTCCAAAGGCGATTTCCTCTTCCACATTGTTGCAAAATAACTGCACATCTGGATTTTGCCAAACAAAACCAATCCTCTGATGATACCATTTGGCAAACTGCGTATTCTTCATCGTCTTTTCATCAATCTGTTTTTTCTCAAAGGTATAGCTTCCTTCGTGCGGGAAGATCAGCCCATTGAGCATTTTCAGCAAGGTAGATTTTCCGCAGCCATTGGGCCCCTGCAAAAGAACCGTTGCCCCGGACGGAATTGAAAAGTTCACATAACGAAGCACGGGTTCGCCCTCATACGCGTAGCAAACATCCTTAAATTCAATCATACAAAGCTCCCTCTAAATAGATAAATAAACTCAAAAAAACCAAAGCTCCTAAAATATAAAGCACATCTTTTTTATGCCAGCCATGCCCTGCTGCCAAATGATACTCTCCCGTAAATCCACGACAGCACATTGCCTGATACATTTCCTCAGACATCTCTTTGGATTTGATGAAAACAGCTCCGGCAATACCGGAAACCGCCTTGCTTTTCTCCCTGTTTTTCCCCACCGAACGCAGAGCCAATGCCTCAAACATATTCAAACAAATCTCGCCTAAAAGTACAATATACTTCATCGTAATATCGAGAATAAAAATAAACATATGTGGTACATGTAAAAAACGAAGACCCGAAGTCAAGGCATTCCAAGGCATCGTTTCTCGCAATAAACTCATACAAACTACCGTAAGGAACGTTTTTATCACTAGCAGCGTAAACGTATGGGCATTGCCGCCAAGCACTGCTGGCAATAAAATCAGCCCACAAAAAGATGCTGCCAATAAAGAAGCCTTTAAAATCCGCCAAATCGCCAAACCACGCAATAAGCTCAGACAAACCATTTCCACAGCAAAAACACTTAATAAAAATGCAGCATTACGAGCACTTACGATCAATAAGACCATAAAGATCACAAAACTCAATTTAATTACCGGATTGCTGTCTTCGGTAAAAGCCCCGGTATCTTGCTGCTTTATTTTAAATAAAACCTGCATAAGACGCAAAACCGACCGGGAAATGAAGCTTTCCCGATCGGTTGCTGGCGTATAGTGTTCCTCTCGTTTGACCCACGAAGGAAGTTCTATCTTTTCCATATTAAACCCCAGTCATTTTCCGATAATCAATCTTTTCTTGCATAAACGAGCCCAAAAGCTTGAAGATAATAATACTCAGTGCTGTACCGATAATCGCGGACAAAATATAGCCAAAAGCTTCCGGCAAAGCCCCAACGGTATAATCAGGAAAAAAGGCTTCAAACGAAAAGCCATCGGCCAAGCCTGCCGGAACATATCCAAGCTCAGCACCTGCTGATGCCGTCGCAGCAATCTCTTCCGGTGCCCATTCACCCCAAGCTGTACCTGCCGCCAAAAGACCTAATGGCGTGCAAAGAATCAATATGGTAAGTAACCCATATACCGATTTCTTACTGCCTTCTTTTACGCTATAAAAGACATCTGGTGAAACTTTTTTCAAATACGCTAAAATCGCCGTGGTAAAGACAACCTCTGCCAAACCAAATAAGGTCAAATGCCCAAGCATCATCGCCGGCAACGAGATGGTCAACGGATAGGGACAATAAAGCGGCTGTCCCGCACCATCCAAAAACAACAATGGCTGTATACCAAACTCAACCGCTGCACAAAAAGCCGCTGCATTGATGCCAACATAGGCACCAATGCCCGCCGCCACATATTCCTGCGACAAAAACGACTGATGTTTTTTTAGCTGCTGATAAACAAAATACCCCACAAAAGGAAGCACAAATGCCATATTAAACGTATTGGCACCAAAGGCTAAGATACCGCCATCCCCAAAAAATACCGCCTGAATAAAAAGTGCTATCGTTATCGCCAAACAAGCCGCATACGGGCCTAGTAAAATTGCAATCAACGTCCCCCCGACTGCATGCCCTGTCGTCCCTCCTGGCAAAGGAACATTAAACATCATGCTCAAAAAAACAAAAGCCGCCCCAATGCCAAGCAAAGGCATTTTCTCTTTCGCTACTTCCTGCTTGACTTTTTTTATCGCAATTGCCCAAACCGGAAGCATAACCGCCCCCATAACCGCACAAGTTGACGGACTCAGATAATTATCTGGAATATGCATTTATCTCCCACCCTTATCTATAAAGTAGACGTACAATAAAATTATTATAAATCTTCCTTTTTCCCCTCACAAGCCCGCTAGGGGGATATGGCGGCGAGATTTCCCCAGAAATATTTCTTGGTCTTGCCGTAGTTTTCATCGCTGCTTCTCCTATTTTTGCACCTGCTTCATATTAAATTGATATTCAATACGTAAATAATATGCCAAAATAGACTAAAATAAAAATCATAAATCCAGCTCCCGCACATACCTTCTTTTTCGAAACCTCTTCTGGATTTTTTAAATGTGCTCCCCAACCTATTAAAACAATTCCTATTCCAAATAAGGCAAGCACGCTTAATGCCCAAACCGCCAATGGCACAC
>CBDTTM010000203.1:0-4428 GCA_965363355.1 uncultured Selenomonadaceae bacterium
AGTAGCCCACAGAGTTGGCGTTATTGCGATGAATACAGCAATTGAATGTGATATCTATGGCAATGTTAACTCCACTCACATCATGGGAACAAAGATGATGAACGGTATCGGTGGTTCGGGAGATTTTGCCCGTAACGCTTACTTGACATGCTTCTTTACTGCTTCGACGGCGAAAAATGGTAAAATTTCTTCGATTGTACCGATGTGCTCGCATGTCGATCATACCGAACACGATGTTGATATCATCATTACAGAACAGGGATTAGCAGACTTGCGTGGCTTGTCGCCAAGAGAACGTGCTCGTGTTATTGTCAATAACTGTGCACATCCTGACTACAAACCATTGCTCTTGGATTATTTAGATAGAGCCGAAGAAGCTACCAAACATGCCCATACACCGCATATTATCGGTGAAGCATTATCTTGGCATGAAAGATTTACACAAACAGGCACAATGCAGAAATAAGTAGGAGGGCAAATTCCATTATGAGCAACGAAAAAATACAAGCTGAATTGGATCAATACCAAGCCAAAGTAGAAAAAGCAATTGCAAAATTCCCAGAACGGGCAAATATTCCAGAACAACGTATTTATACGCCTCTTGATATCAAAGATACAGAATATAACACAGAAATCGGTTTCCCAGGAGTATATCCTTTCACTCGTGGCGTACAGCCGACAATGTACCGTGGCCGTTTTTGGACAATGCGTATGTATGCAGGTTTTTCCACTGCTGAAGAATCCAACAAACGTTATCGTTATTTAATCGAATCAGGTGCTACAGGCCTTTCCTGCGCATTTGACTTGCCAACACAGATTGGTTATGATTCCGACGATGAAATTTCTGAAGGCGAAGTTGGTAAAGTAGGGGTTGCTATCGATTCCCTAGCTGATATGGAACTTCTCTTCGACAAAATCGATCTTGGCAAAGTTTCGACTTCGATGACAATCAATGCTCCGGCATCTGTATTGCTCGCTATGTACATTGCCGTTGCTGAAAAACAGGGTGTTTCGGCAGATCAGCTCAAAGGAACTATCCAAAATGATATCCTCAAAGAATATGCTGCTCGCGGTACATATATTTTCCCACCGCGTCCATCGATGCGTTTGATTACAAATATCTTTGAATATTGTTCAAAAAATGTACCGAAATGGAACACGATTTCTATTTCTGGTTACCATATTCGTGAAGCTGGTTCTACTGCTTCGCAGGAAATCGCATTCACAATCGCTGATGGTATCGCTTATTGCGAAGCTGCAATCAAAGCAGGCCTTGATGTCGATGCGTTTGCTGGACGTCTTTCCTTCTTCTGGAATGCACATAACAATGTACTTGAAGAAGTTGCGAAATTCAGAGCTTCCCGTCGTGTATGGGCTAAAGTCATGAAAGAACGTTTCCATGCAACAAACCCTAAATCCTGGATGCTCCGCGTTCATACGCAGACTGCAGGTTCCATGTTGACTGCTCAGCAGCCAAACAATAACATCGTTCGTGTAGCTCTTCAGACAGCTGCTGCCGTTATGGGCGGAACACAATCCCTTCATACGAACTCCCGTGATGAAGCTTTGGCACTTCCAACAGAAGAATCCGTAATGGTTGCATTGCGTACACAGCAGATCGTTGCTTATGAAAGCGGCTTAGCTGATGTAATCGACCCATTAGCTGGTTCTTACTATGTAGAAGCTCTCACCAATAAAATTGAAGCAGAAGCTTGGGAATACATCAAAAAGATTGACGAAATCGGCGGCGCTGTTTCGGCAATTGAAAAAGGATATATTCAAAAAGAAATCCAAGACAGTGCTTATAAATGGCAGATGGATGTTGAATCCGGCGCTAAGACAATTGTCGGAGTCAATAAATTCCAGGTTGAAGAAAAACCAGTTGAAGGTCTTTTACGCGTAGATGCTTCTGTCGGCGAAAGACAAAAAGCAAAATTAGCTGATATGAGATCGAAACGCGATAATAAAGCGGTTGACGAAGCGTTGGCAGCTCTTCAAAAAGCTTGTCAGGACGAAGAAGAAAATCTCATGCCGTATATCTTGACTGCTGTTAAAACTTATGCAACCCTCGGTGAAATCTGCGGCGTTATGCGTAAGGTATTCGGTGAATACGAAGCACATGTGAATCTGTAATCAATAGTGAGAGTTGGAGGGACAATACGATGGAAAAACGCATTAGAGTATTAGTAGCAAAACCAGGTCTTGATGGTCATGACCGTGGAGCTAAAGTAGTAGCCCGTGCTTTGCGCGATGCAGGCTTTGAAGTAATATACACAGGCCTTCGCCAGACACCGGAACAAATTGCTGAAGCAGCACTTCAGGAAGATGTAAACGTTGTAGCTATGAGCATTTTGTCAGGAGCTCATCCACACCTTTTCCCGAAAATTGTAAAATTAGTAAGAGAAAAAGGTTTGACGGATGCTTTGATCATCGGCGGTGGTGTTATTCCTGAAGGAGACATTCCTGCGCTTAAAGCAGCTGGCGTTTCTGAAGTATTTACACCAGGTGCAACGACAAGTGCAATTGTCGAATACATCAAAGAAAACGTTAAATAATTTGACATGATATAGGGCCCTCTTAGATTTATTTAAGAGGGCAAGCTTATGCCAAAGGCGGTGCATAGTAATGGATATAGCACAGGAACTGTTAAACGGCTCCCGTTTGGCTTTATCACGGGCAATCACAGCGATTGAGAATGAATACGATGAAGCCACGGATATCATGAAAAAATTGTATCCGCATACAGGGAATGCTTTTGTCCTGGGCATCACCGGCCCTCCGGGGGCAGGTAAAAGTACTCTGACCGATAAACTTGCCAAAGAATATCGTAAAAGGGGAAAAACTGTAGGCATTGTAGCAATTGACCCGACCAGTCCGTTTTCAGGCGGAGCTATTTTAGGCGATCGAATCCGAATGAATGGTCTCACACTTGATGAAGGGGTATTCATTCGCAGCATGGGGACGCGTGGCAGTCTCGGCGGCTTGTCACAAAAGACGGCCGATGCAGTCAAAGCGATGGATGCTTTTGGCAAAGATATCATTTTTGTCGAAACCGTAGGAGTCGGTCAGTCTGAAGTCGATATTGTAAAAGCGGCAGATACGACGATGGTCGTGTTGATACCGGGCATGGGCGATGATATTCAGGCGATTAAAGCCGGGATTCTTGAAATCGGCGATGTTTTTACAATAAATAAAGCAGATCATGATGGTGCAAATAAGCTCGAAATCGAACTAAACATGATGCTTGACTTGGATGGCAATATGAAAGATTGGCGCCCGCCAATCAAACAGGTCGTTGCCAGTAAAGGCGAAGGCATCGAGACTTTAGTTGAGACAATCGATCGGCATTATGCGCATATCAAAGAAAATGGGCAGTTGACTCAAAAGCGTACAGATCGTACAAAAAATGAAATGCTCGATATTTTACATAGCAGTATAGGTTCATATATTGCGAAAAATATCGTAGATACCGGCAAGCTCGATGAATATGTCAAACAGGTAGAAAATCGAGAAATCGACCCATATAGTGTGGTACATGGGATTATGAAGAGCATGCTGAAATAATAACAGATGTATTAGAGGGGGATTTTTCATGTTTAGCGTTGATAGAGTAGACCATATCGGCATCGCAGTTGCTGACTTGGCAGAAGCAAAGAAATTTTACACAGATATGCTTGGTATTAAGGCAACTGGTGAAGAAGTCGTTGAAGAACAGAAAGTAAAAGTTTGCTTCATTCCTTCGGGCGATAGCGAACTTGAACTTTTGGAATCGACTTCACCAGATGGTCCGATTGCTAAATTTATCGAAAAAAATGGCGGACGCAATGGTATACAACACATTGCTTTGCGCGTTGACAACATCGAACAGACTATTGCAGACCTTGTTGCAAAAGGCGTTCGCATGATTGATGAAAAACCACGTTACGGTGCAGGTGGATCGAGCATAGCGTTCGTTCATCCTAAATCTACAGGCGGTATTTTGGTAGAACTTTGCCAACGCAATAAATAAGATTTGTTGGGACTTTAAGTTTTTCCGTAAAAACTTTCGGGCTTTTGCGGCAGACTATACAGATGGAGCGGTATTCCATCGAAGAAATAGCTAGTTTTGTAGGAGGTATAAAATGGCTACTGTTCAAGAAAAAATTGACCTTATGAATGCAAAAAAAGAAAAAATCATGCAGGGCGGCGGTGCAAGCCGTATTGAAAAACAGCATGCTAAAGGCAAAATGACAGCTCGTGAACGCATTGAGATGTTCTTTGACGAAGACACTTTTGTTGAGCTCGATCAGTTTATGAAACATCGCTGCACAAATTTCGGCCAGGAAAAGAAAGATCTTCCAGGCGAAGGCGTTGTCAGTGGATATGGTACAGTTGATGGTCGTTTAGTCTATGCTTATGCACAGGATTTCACGGTTGAAGGCGGTTCGC
>CBDTTM010000204.1:0-4428 GCA_965363355.1 uncultured Selenomonadaceae bacterium
GTGCCAGTCGCATGATGGTTGGCTCGTCGAAATAAATCATGACATTGCGGCAAAAAATCACATGAAATTTTCGCTTGAAAGGATACACTGATTCCATCAGGTTGAAATTCCGAAATATAACGGCCGCACGCATACGTTCTCTTACCTGATGATGCGCTAGATCATAGCGTGAAAAATATATCCTGCGCCATGACTCAGGCAGGCTTCGATAAGATTCATCTGTGTATACGCCAGCCCTCGCATACTCAAGCGCTTCCGGGCTGATATCAGTCGCTAATAGCCTCGTGTCCCATTGTTCTTGCTTTACCGAAAAAAAGTCTGCCGTAAGCATTGCTAGTGTATAAGCTTCCTCTCCCGTAGAACAGGCTGCACACCAAATCCTAAGGTCTCGATCTTTTACAGTTTTATACAAAAACGGCAGAACTTCCTTACTGTAAAAGTCAAAATGGGTTGGTTCTCGCATGAAAAAAGTGTGGTTGGTCGTAATCGCATCTGCCAGTTCAACATCCGCCAGACCCGACCCATCTTTTAAAAGGTACTCATAATACGTGGGAAAAGAATCAAACCCACGATGCATAAAGATTTTTTGTAGACGCCCTTTAACTAGATTTTTTTTTTGTTCTCCCAAGTGTATGCCAAATTTTGTTTGAATATAACCTGTCAGCTCATTATATTCTTTATCGGTAAGTTCTATCATAGATCTTCACCTGCCAGTAAATTCTATTAATACTTGCCAAATTCATCATCACTCAATGCAATTTGCGTTGGTATCTTTTTGGCTTTCCCACTGTCCTTATTCTTATTTTTCATCTCTTTTATTTCTTTTTTCCCTTGATAAGGGATATTGTTCATAACTTGACTTGTTTCCTGCCGTAATCTGAACTGTGCCACCGTTTCTTTCAAAAGCTCAGCTTGTGCACTGAGTTCTTCACTAGCAGCAGCACTTTCTTCCGCCGTAGCTGAATTGGATTGAACAACATCGGATACTTGTATTACCCCCTGATTGATTTGTTCTAAAGCAATGCTTTGCTCGGTTGAAGCTCCGGCTATCTTTTCAACAAGCTCTGCGACCTCCGTCACCGTTTCTACTATTTTATTCAAGGCTTGTGCCGTTTCATTGGCAATCTTCGTACCGTCATTGACTTTACCGATAGAACCTTCTATCATATCGGTCGTCTCTTTTGCTGCTTTGGCTGAACGTGCGGCTAAATTTCTCACCTCTTCGGCTACAACAGCAAATCCCTTGCCGTGCTGGCCAGCTCTAGCAGCTTCTACGGCTGCATTAAGTGCCAAAATATTGGTTTGAAACGCAATCTCATCAATGACTTTAATAATTTTTGAAATGCCTGTCGAAGACGTATTGATTTCTTTCATCGATTCGAGCATTTCCTTCATATAATCATTGCCGACCGAAGCCTCCGATTGTGCTTTAGAGGTAAGCTCATTCGCTTTATTAGCACTTTGAGCATTGAGTTTCGTCTGTGCCGAGACTTCTTCAAGGGAAGAGGACAGCTCTTCCACCGAGCTTGCCTGCTCTGTCGCGCCTTGAGAAAGTGAAATACTCGATTCCGAAACATTTTTTGAACCCGCAGCTACCTGTTCTGAGGCCGCATTGATATTTGACATTGCGGCATTGACATTTTGGCTCATACGGTCAAAAGCATCTGCCAAGTGCCCGAATTCATCGTTGTTTTCAATACGGATCGAAACGGTAAGATCGCCGGCAGCAATCTTATCTGCACCATCAATTAAAAACTCTATGTTTTTCTTGATGTATCTTGAAATATATGCTCCGGTAATAGAAGATATGATAATTACAACAATAGCAATCAAGATCATCGTATAAATCATGCTTCGAGTCTGTGCAGAAAGATCTGCTATTGCCTTATCACCAACTGCATCAGACATATCATACAATTTATCGAGCTGCGCGTTCATCGTCGCAGCGATTGCACCGCCATTATTTTGTGAAAAGAGCAGCCATGCCTGGTCTGGCTGATTCGCCAAGATCAAATCGAGGCTGGCCTGGCGTGCTGCCTTATATTTATCCCAATTTTCTCTAAAAGTTCTAAGCTCTTGCCGTCCCTGCTCTGTCCTGGCATTATCCCAAAAAACATTGTAGTTCGTCATGATTTTCGTATCAAGTTCCTGGATTTTAGCAAGATGCTTCTGTGCCTCATTAGGGTCTTTTTGCAGCATCATATTCAAAAATTCGACGCGCACTGCATTTAGCGAAGTGCCCATCTTTGCCACGGAACCGCTCGTCGCCCCATTATAGTCTTGTAATGCTTCATAGTTTTTACTGACATTAAATAAATTGTAGATAAGAGTTATGCTTAAAAATACAATGATGAGAGAAACTCCTGCAAAAGCCCCTATGATCTTGTGACTCAAACTTATATCGCCAAAGCTTTTCATGATTTCACCCTCCTAAATTATAAATTCATTAAGACATTTTCGTCTTTTTCATTTAACAATTTATCACAATCAAGTAAAAGAGTAACACCTGTTCCCGTCTTGCCGATTCCTCGGATATACTTGTTTTGTGTTGCCTTTAGTTCTGGCGGCGGGACGATTTCAGGCTCTGGTATTGTCAACACTTCTGCTACGCCGTCGACAATCAAGCCCAAAGACATGTCATGTGCCTCAATGACAATCACACAAGTGCGATCCGTATATGCCAAAAAATCTTTTTTGAATCGCAGCCGCATATCCATCACAGGTATTATCCTGCCCCGCAAATTGATGATGCCTTTTACATAAGCCGGGACTTCCGGTACTTCTGTAATCGGCTGGATGCCTATGATTTCCGTAACCAACCTGATATCGATGCCATAAATCTCCCCCTTGATGAAAAATGTAAGGTACTTATCTTTTTGGGTGTCTTCATCGATTTCCATGATATCTTCAGCCACTGTCATCCTCTCCCTCTTTGCCGAATTTCCCCTTGATTATATTATCCGATTGACAATTCCTACCGGATCGAGTATAAGACTGATACTACCATCTCCGAGTAAGGTACAGCCTGTTATGCCCAAAGTTTTGCTGATGTTTTTGACAAAGCCCGGGATAGGTTTTACTACAATTTGCTGCTGACCAAGCAATTCATCGGCAAAAAGGCCCAGCATCATTTTTTCTGTTTTTACCATAACCATGATACCTTCTGTAAATTCACGCACAGCATCATCGATATGATAGAGTTCGTGCAGGCGGACTACCGGGTGACACTGCCCTCGTACCATGACCATTTCATTGCCATCTGGGTCAATGATGATATCTTTTGGCACTGGCTTGAATGATTCACGAATCGAAACGATCGGTATCGTATATCGAGCACGGCCAATCCGAATATTCATGCCAGTAATGATCGCCAGTGTCAATGGAATCTTGAAGGTGATGCTGCACCCCTTGCCCGGTTCACTATTTGCCAAAATATTTCCACCCACGGCATTGATGTTTTTCATGACCACATCCATGCCTACGCCGCGGCCTGAAAATTCTGTTACTTTTTCATTTGTAGAAAATCCCGGGGCAAATACAAATGAATAAATTTCCCGATCCGTCAGGTCCGTCTCATTTTTATGAATCAAGTGGTTCGCCCGTGCTTTTTCCAATATTTTTTCTCGATTGAATCCCTTGCCATCATCGACAATGTTTATTACGACTTCGCTTCCGGCATTTTTAGCTTCAAGGATAATATTTCCCGTAGCAGGTTTACCCGCTTTTTGCCGTTCTTCTGGCAGCTCGATTCCGTGATCTATCGAGTTTCGAATAACGTGCATCAATGGATCTGAAATATGTTCGATGACATTTTTATCGACTTCTGTTTCCTCACCTACTAAATGGAGTTCTACCGTCTTATTGAGTTTTTGCGACATGTCACGAACGATTCTGTTCATTTTTTGAAAGGTTCCTGTCAAAGGAACCATCCGAATCGCCATGACACCATCTTGTAATTCGCTGCTGATTTTTTTCAACTGGCGGGCTGCCTTATTGAAATTTTCCAATTCAAGCCCATGTAAATCAGGATTTTGTGTAACCATTGCCTCTGCAATAACAAGTTCTCCTACCAAATCCATCAAAACATCCAACTTGCCGACATTTACGCTGATCATACTCTGATGGACATTTTCTTTCGCTTCCGCCTTCTTTACCGCTTTGCCTTCATCGAGAGTTTTCGTCTCTTTCTTTTCAATCGTTTCCACGGGCAAAGCTGTTTTTTCTTCTTTTTGCCAATGATCCCACTGTGTGACATCTAGTAATTGCACCAGTTTAAGATCTTTTAAAAAGATGGTTTGATTCAAAAGTTCCAGTACTTCATCATAATCTTTGCTCGTCGTAAAGCACAGACTGAATCCCTGTTTGCGAATGACATCAATGCTTGCTTCATCTTCTAATATGTCTGCTGGATAATGGTGCTCCTCCGCA
>CBDTTM010000205.1:0-4363 GCA_965363355.1 uncultured Selenomonadaceae bacterium
ATTCGGCGCAAGTCGTTGACAAGACAAAAACAGGAAATGTGGCTGTTGAAAAAGCAGTCAATCAGATGACACATATAGAAAAGACGGTCAATGATTCGGCTCAAGTAGTTTCCGAACTTGGTGAGCGTTCAAAGGAAATTGGTCAGATTGTCGATACGATTTCTAATATCGCAGGGCAGACAAACCTTCTTGCTTTAAATGCAGCAATTGAAGCGGCTAGAGCCGGTGAACAAGGCCGTGGTTTCAGTGTTGTCGCTGAAGAAGTTCGCAAATTAGCAGAACAATCACAAGAAGCGGCTAAGAAAATCGCTGAATTGATTGCCGAAATCCAAGGGGCAACTGGACAAGCGGTTACGGCAATGGAAAAAGGTACACATGAGGTTGAAGTTGGAACTGAAGTGGTCAATGCTGCAGGACAGGCGTTTGTGGAAATTGAAAATCTTGTAGCACGCGTTTCAGGCCAAGTTCGTGAAATTTCTGCGGCAATGAAGGAATTAGCTGGAGGCAGTCAACAGATAGTGGCCTCGATGCATGTGGTAGACGGACATAGCAAAAAAGCGGTAGATGAAGCACAGATGGTTTCTGCAGCAACGGAAGAACAATCAGCAGCTATGGAAGAGATTGCATCTTCAAGTCATAGTTTGGCTATGCTTGCACAGGATCTAAATACAGTTGTCAGCAAGTTTAGAGTATAAATTCGTTGTTTTGTATTGATTTTATAAAACCGCAACAGCCAGAAGTATCTGTGCTGTTGCGGTTTTTGTTTCGTTGCAAAATGTCGTGCCAGATCCTTATAGGGTTGAACCAAAAATCTTTAACTGGTATTTGGACAATTGGTGTGCTAGACTAATTTATTGCAAATTATATAGCTTATGTAAAATGGGAGGTAAATTTATGCAGTTATTGGATAAGACAGCGGTTTTTCTGTTGATGCTTGGGGCGGAAAAAGGGCAAAAAGTCATTTCGTTGATGGATACAGGGGAAATCAAGGCAGTTATGCCAGCGATTCGTCGAATTTCTACGATTGATCAAATGACACAAAAAGAAATATGGCAAGAGTTTGCTGTTTTAGGATATGAACCTTCGATGCTCCCCTCAGAAATTTTGACGATTATTCGTTTTTTATTTTCAGGCAGCAGAATTGAAAGGAATAAAGAGGTATGTTTTCAAAAGAAACGTTAGTTTTTTTCTGTGTGTACATTTTATGGAATGTGTATACTTTTTTTCTGGTTTGGTCAGATAAAAACAAGGCAAGAAAAAAAGTTTGGCGCATCCCGGAAAAAGTCTTTTTCCGCTGGGCTTTATTTTTAGGCGCAGGTGGAATTCTTTTAGGAATGCGCGTTTTTCGGCATAAGACCAAGCATTATAAATTTACGTTTGGTATGCCGGTTTTATTTTTGATTAATCTAATCGTGCTTTATTTTGCTCTAGTGCAGATGGCGGGGCTGCCCGCTATTTTTGTCTGACGATATTTTATGGATGCAGGCAATAGGAAAAACCTTGCAAAAAAGTTGGGTTGGACTTAAAATTACAAATAGATACCTGTATCTAGAAACACAATCAGAGGAGGAATTTTGTATGGCTCAGGAAAGAAAGTTCTATGTGTGTAAAGTATGTGGAAATATCGTCGGGGTGATTCAGTCAGGCGGTGGTACATTGACTTGCTGTGGACAGCCGATGCAGGAATTGGTTGCCAATACGACAGATGCAGCACAGGAAAAACATGTGCCTGTAGTGGAACAAAACGGCTCTGAAATTGTTGTGAAAGTTGGAAGTGTTGCGCATCCGATGTTGCCAGAACATTTTATCGGCTGGATTTATCTGCATACAGAAAAGGGCGGCCAGCGAAGAAATCTTGTTGCTGGAGATGCGCCAGAAGCCCGTTTTGCCATTACTGCAGACGATAAGGTGATTGAAGCTTTTGCATATTGCAATCTGCATGGTTTGTGGAAATCGGCGTCGCTTTAAAAAGTAATAGATTGGCCATAACGGGAGTCGCTGGAGGCAGCGATTCCCGTTTTTTCTTAGATATAATATTGTAGGCGAGAAATTGATGCCTATAATGATTGAGGTGAAGTGAATATGCATGGAGTTTTTGATATCATAGGCCCGGTTATGATTGGGCCTTCTAGTTCACATACGGCAGGGGCTGCACGATTGGGCTTGATTGCTAGAAAAATATTAGGAGAAACGGTGACCGATGCTCAGATCGGTTTGCATGGGTCATTTGCAAGGACCTATCGTGGACATGGCACGGATCGAGCATTGCTTGCGGGAATCATGGGCTTTTCAGCAGAAGATGAACGAATAAAAGCAGCGATTGATATAGCGAAAGAAGAAAATATCACACATCGCTTTTATTCGATTGAACTGCCGAATGCGCATCCTAATACTGTGCAAATTTCTTTGACAGGAAAATCCGGAAGAATAAGCAAAATAATTGGTTCCTCGATTGGAGGAGGTAATATACGGGTCACAAATATCAATGGATATGCCGTTGAATTTACGGGACAATATCCAGCACTTGTGACAGTGCATCGTGATTGCCCGGGCATTATAACAAAAGTGACAAGCGTTTTAGTGAAGTACAAGGTAAATATTGCTTTTATGCGCGTATCGAGAAGCAGTCGCGGCGCAGAAGCTTTGATGATATTAGAGACAGATGATGTATTGAGTGAAGAGCTTGTGGCTGAGTGCCAACAGGTTTGTGATGTAAAAGAAGCATTCAGTATTCCATCGATTTGAGGTGAGATAAATGGCTTTTAATTGTATAAAAGATTTGGTGGAGCAATCGTTAAATCGCAAAAAAACAATTGCAGAATTGATTATAGAGCATGAAATGGATATGTCACAACTGGATAGGGATACAGTTTGGCAAAAAATGAAAGAAAATTGGTTGGTTATGAAGGACGCTGCACAGCGTGGTATCCAAAACAGAGAAAAATCGCTTAGTGGTCTTGTTGGCGGTGATGCAAGGCTGCTTGAAAAACACGCATACGCCAGCTATATGGGAGACGTGGCAATTAAAGCAGCCTCATACGCACTGGGAATAAGTGAAGTCAATGCGGTAATGGGGAAAGTTGTAGCCTGTCCAACTGCTGGATCTTGTGGAATATTGCCGGCAGCAATTATGGCTGGAGCTCAAAAAAATGGTAATACCGATGATGAAATTATTGCTGCATTGTTTACGGCGGCAGGAATAGGCATGGTTATCGATCAAAATGCCTCAATTTCTGGAGCAGAAGGCGGATGCCAGGCAGAATGCGGCTCGGCGGCGGCAATGGCTGCTGGAGCACTTGTTGTTTTGCAAGGCGGCGATGCGGAGGCGGTTTGCCATGCGGTAGCGCTGGCTTTGAAAAATATGTTGGGATTAGTCTGTGACCCTGTTGCTGGTTTGGTGGAAGTTCCTTGTGTGAAACGAAATGGATTTGCGGCTGTGCAAGCTATGTTGGCTGCGGATATGTCATTGGCGGGAATAAAATCTGTAATTCCAGTTGATGAAGTGATAACTGCTATGAAAGATGTAGGTCAGGCTTTGCCGAAGTCATTGAAGGAAACATCAGAAGGCGGTTTGGCGATTACGCCTACAGCAAAAGCTATTGAACAAAAACTATATGGCAAATAAAGAATAGGAGGTAAATGCGATGGAAGAACATTTAGATTTTTTGGCACAGATAAACCTGTTTATGGATATGAAAAAAGATGATATCCGGTCGATGCTGCAGTGCTTGGACGCTACGCGCAATGCTTATAAAAAAGGCGAAATCCTTTTTATGGCGGGAGATGAGGTTCCTGGTGTCGGGGTCGTGCTTAAAGGTAACATCCAAATCGTACAAGATGATGTGCTTGGTAATCAAACGATTATTGGACAGCTTGCCCCGGGAGAACTTTTTGCTGAAGCGATTATTTGTGCGGGGGTTATGCAGTCACCAGTTACGGTAACTGCAATGACGGATTGTGAAGTTTTATTTTTACAATTGAAACGATTGGTTACTACATGTTCGTCGGCATGTGGGTTTCATTCAAGACTTATTGAAAACATGCTGCGCATATTGGCTGCAAAAAACATATATATGAATAAAAAGAACAGATTGCTGTCGCAACGGAGCATTCATGAAAAATTACGCCGCTTTTTTATGGATTATATTGAAGAGAAGGGCAGTTATCATTTTACGGTAGAGCTTTCACGGAATCAATTGGCGGACTATTTATGTGTGGATCGCAGCGCTCTTTCAAGAGAATTAAGCAAAATGCGTGAAATGGGAATGATTCAATTTAATAAAAATGATTTCAATGTAATTAATTTATAAAATAGTGTTGACAAACAAAGAAAAAGCCTGTATCATAATGTAAGTCGCTGATG
>CBDTTM010000206.1:0-4331 GCA_965363355.1 uncultured Selenomonadaceae bacterium
AAGCCGCACTGGCTTCTTCATATGCCTTACCTGACTTCTCTTGTAATTCCTTGGCATATTGTTGGCGCAAAGGGTCTATTTGTGCTGCAATCTTCTTTTCATATTGCATATCAATGGCATGAATCCGATTGCCTCGTTCTTGCTTTAATTTTTCAATCTCATCTCGCAGCTCATCTTGTTGCTGGGCTGTCAGACGTAGATTCGACGCTGTGTCAAGTTTTAAATTATAATTAAAAATCGCATTGAGATACGATTCACTCACTGCTTTTTTTTCCGCTTGTCGCTGTGATTCATAACCAGCGCGCACAAGCTGTTCCTTGTCTTGCAATTTTTGCTGATATTCCAGTGTGATCTTGTTTTTCTCCAAAACCGCTTTTTGCGCAGCTGTATCCGCAAAGGTCTTTTCCTCGGCATTTGGTGTATCTCCGGAAAAATCAAAGGTATTCTTTAGCGAAATCGACGCTGCCAACAAGGCGCGTTCTTGCCGCAATTTTTCCAAATCTGCATAACGAGGATGTTCCTTCATTGCTTGTTTAAGATCAATGACCCCAATTGAAGACTGGGCAGATGGTGCTGGATTCGACTGTTTTGCAGCATGTTCTTTTACATAAAACACGCCAAGCAAAGCCAAAACCAAACAGACAACACCGCCCAGAATGATTTTTTTCTTCCGCTCCGGCACACCCTCACCCCTTCAACAAAGTACCGAGCGCAGTCACGCTGGCTCGGTACTAAAAATGACTATAATCGTTTTATTTCGTGACTTTTTTGATGACATCCTGCGTGATGTCCTGTCCACCATAAACAACGCTATTGGTATCTAAAACTACCGATAAGCCTTTTGCTTCAGAAACGCTCTTGACCGCATCCTGTACTTTTGCTTTGATTGGATCCGTCAATTCTTTTTCTTTGTTCATGAGGCGCTGCTGCGTCTGCTGATAATAATCTTGTTTCTGCTGATCATTCATATCTGCTGTCTTTGTTTTAAAATCATCTTGTGCTTCCTGATAAGCTTTTTGCATTTCATCATTTGCAGCAGCAAGATCTGGATGCTGTGACATTACCTGGCGATAATCGATTTTTCCTACATTGGAAGAAGCTGCCGCTGATACGATGCCCGAGCCGGACTGCGATAATGCAATTGCAACAACACTGAAGACAAATACCAACGCAATGGCTACACTGATAATTTTCACTTGTTTCTTTTCAAATTTAATCATATTTTTTCTCCTTTGCCCTTTAAGGGTTTTCTTAATCGCAGCTAGGCAACTATCCGCTAGCACGCGTGAAACTTTATACAGAAAGCATTTTCATTATAACAAACTCTTTTTTCATATTCAAGCAATTTAGAAGTTTCCTATGAGCCTAATCCAACTATCGTCGTTATTATGGATGTATTCCAAGCTGACAAAGTCATGAAGCTTATAGCGCAAGCCTAATTCTCCGGTTTTGGTTTCTTCCGCATATTCATAGCGCAGCTGCCAAAAACGGTCTAGTTTACGATCCATGCCCCAGACAAAATTGCCCTTATCAACATTATACTTGGTAAAGAGCTCCATATCTTTCAGAATCGAATGTGAATAACCCAAATACCAAGTGGATTGTACATCCTGTGGATAAAACTCCAATTGCGCAAAAAGCTCATCTTTTGAAGTAAAGTATTGCCCGGCGTGTACACTAAAAGATGTACTATCCGAACTATTGCCGCCACGACCTATATCAAGACGGCCTTCTACTCGAAAACGATATTTCCCTGTATCAGAACGGCTCATCACCGAAGTTCTAGGTCCTGGATTCAAATCAATCTGCGTTTGCATCCTGAGTGATTTGAATCCACTCGTCGTATCGAGCGAATCCTTCAAAACTTGGCAAAAATACTCTTTGTGCCTTGTGACAAACGCAATCGGCACCCCTAGCATGATATCTGCCCTTTTTTGGATTTTAGGCCGCGAATTGAGCAGCAGCATATTCGGCATGGTATCCGAACGCATGCTCAAATCGATATTGCGGACAACTGGCCCTTTGGGGTAAATCTGCAATTTTATCTTCGTTGTCGATCCCGGGTCTATATCAAAATCCGCCCAAAATTCAGGAAGATGTTTTTCCATGAATTCATTCAAGCTTTTTTTCAATATACCATTGGACCAATCTGTTGCGTCAATAGGAAGCCCGACGAGGATTTGACTAAAGACCGAGGTAACGTCTTCCAAATCCTTTAATGCCAAAGCCTGGATTTCCGGCGGCATTCCCTGAACATCCATATCGACATCCACAGCATTGATCACTTCTGCCCACGGCGTAAGCTGAACGACAACCTCCGTGGTCGCTGCTGGCATCACATTCACTTTTGTTACGGTATAACCAACCAATATCTTATCAAAAACATCATGGATGATTTTTTCATATTGGGGATAATCCGTTTGAATACTATCGAGGCGCCGGCCCGTCAATAACTGATCGGCAATCGATTGCACACTGGCCTGCATTCTCTTTTGGATCAGCGGCGGCAAAGTTCCTGATGAATCTTCCACACGAACGGTTACGCTATCGACTATGGTTGGCATTGCCTGAACCGGCAAAACCGTCAACAGCAATACCAGCAGCATCATTAACATACATCGCATCAGCATGCACATCTTCTTCCTTCCCTGAAAGATATCCGTTAGAAAGTTCCGCCCACACTGAAGTCTGTTCTATTTCCATTCTCGCCATGTCCAACATCAAAACGAATCGGACCGATTGGCGTTTCTAACTGTAAACCTACACCAACACTGTGATGAATAGTTCCTGGAGACCAAGTGCTATCACTCCAAGCATTACCAAAGTCCGTAAAGAGTGCCCCCTGAACTTTGCTCACGATAGGGAAACGGTATTCTATTGTTCCAGAAAACATATTGTTTCCTTTGAACTGGTCATCTCTATAGCCACGCAAGCTGTCCTGTCCGCCTAAACGATACTGCGCTGATTCTGGAATAGAACCATTACCGTGTCCATATTGTCCACGCAAAGCAATAACCTGTGCATGACCGACTTTGATATAGTGGTTATTTTCAACTGTATATTTTTGGTAAGAGAAGTCGCCGCCAAAACCAGCAACTTCGGTTTGTAAGCTGACACGGCCACCCGAAGTCGGATTATAAATATTATCTCTGGTATCTGTGACATGCTGCAAGGTGACACTGCGAGTCAAACCAAAGTTAGCTTCACGCCAACCGTCATAATCCACTGTACTTCTATCCGTGCCTTCACCATCAACATGGCTGACATATTTATCTGTCCGATTGCGGAGCGTTACATAGTTTGTCGAATACTCGCTGACCGGTCTTCCTAACGTAATTTCGCCACCGGAATATTTTTTGTGATATTCTTCTTTTAAATTGCCATCGGTATCGTAATCATCGTATTGGTACGTACGATTATAGACACGGATGGTTCCTGTGGTTTCCTTTTTATCGAGCCAAGGACGCGTATATGTAAACACATATCCTTTATTGTCTGTAGAATCTCCGCTGAATTCATAGCTTAAGTTGACTGAATCGCCGGTTCCACGGAAGTTCTTATCGCCTATTGCAATCATGCCGATGAATCCATCCGAGCTGCTGTACCCAGCACCGACTGCAAAATTTCCCGTACGTTTTTCAACAACGTCAGTTTCCAAAATAATCGAATTCGGTTCACGACCTGGGTTGAGCTTCATGTTGACATCTTCGAAAAATCCCAAGTTATAGACACGCTGCATGCTGCGGCGAGCTTTTTTGACATTAAAGGCTTCACCTGGTTTCATGCGCATTTCACGCGTGATAACATAGGACTTTGTCTTTTCATTGCCTTTAACTGCATAACCTTCTAATATGCCCTCATTGAAAGTCAAGCGTAAAACGCCTTCATTGCTCATATTGATATCGCTGATTTTGGATAGAATAAAACCATCCTTACGATAACGAGCTTCAATTTCAGATATATTTGCATTGAGTGTCTTACTGTTTAAAATCTGCCCTTCTGGAACTGTCAGCATGCTTTTGATCGTTTTAGTATCAAGTGCTTTGTTACCGACGATTTCGATGGATTTCAAAACAGGATTTTCCATTACATGATATGTAATCTTGACCCCTTCTGGAACCGCAACGAAACTCGGGTAAACATCATAAAACATACCTGTTTCATAAATCGCCTGGCGATCTTGTGAAACGCTTTCTGCACCAAGAACATCACCCGCTTTAAGCTTAACAGCTGACAGAGCTTGTGCTGAAAGTGCAGAATCTGCAATGTCTACCGACACAACGGTTTGTCCCACATAGCTTTGTCCTGCTTGTTTTATGACAGCTTCTTCC
>CBDTTM010000207.1:0-4319 GCA_965363355.1 uncultured Selenomonadaceae bacterium
ATAATAACTATTATTAAATAATTCATTTTACAACGTCCTTCACTTCTTCATTTTTCAGTCGTTACTTGTTTATGCTATAATAACCTAAGATAAAAACTCTCAATAAAAGAAAAGTTGGTGACTTCATGATTTCAGAAGAACTCAGCAGCCATATTGCTAAAGAGCTGCACATAAAAAAACAGCAAACAGATGCTGTCATAAAACTTTTAGATGAAGGGAACACCGTCCCCTTCATCGCTCGTTACCGTAAAGAAGCTACTGGTGAATTAGATGAAGAGCAAATCCGCAATGTAGAAGAACGCGCTAATTATCTGCGAAACCTCATCAAACGACAAGAAGAGGTTCTCAGTAAAATCGAAGAACAAGGCAAGCTGACACCTGAACTCCAGCAAGCCATCGAGCATACCATTAAATTACAAGATCTTGAAGATCTCTATCTCCCCTATAAACAAAAAAAACGCACACGTGCGCAAATTGCCCGCGAAAAAGGGCTAGAACCTTTAGCCGAAATCATTTTGCAGCAAAAAGATGGTGAACCCGCTTTGCTTGCCGCTGCTTATATAAACGAAGAAAAAGAAGTTGCCTCGGCTGAAGAAGCCTTGGCAGGCGCCCAGGATATCATTGCGGAAAACACTGCTGAGCGCGCTGATATCAGGGCTCAGATACGTAAACAAATTTGGCAGTTCGGCGAGATAAAAACTGAACTTGTTGCCAAGAATGAAGACAGCCAAGCGTTTTTGATGTATGAAGATTATAACGAACCCATCCGCACACTGCCGTCGCATCGAATCTTAGCCATCAATCGCGGTGAAAAAAAAGAAGCCTTAAAGGTAAAATTGACCTGCGATCACGAAAAAAACGTCGAACTTATTGCCAGCAAGATCATTCAGCATCCATCCACTTTTTCTGATTTGCTGCAAGAAACCATTGCGGACTGCTACAAACGACTGCTTTTTCCAGCACTCGAGCGGGAAATTCGTTCTTCCTTGACTGAAAATGCGGAAAACCAAGCGATTCGCCTATTCGGTCTTAATCTCAAGCAGCTTCTTTTACAAGCACCACTTAGCGGCCATACCGTCATGGGACTTGACCCTGGATATCGAACCGGCTGCAAGATGGCCATTGTCGACCCTACAGGAAATGTCCTCGACCACGGGGTACTTTACCTTACGATGAGCGATGATGCCCGCGAAAAATCAGCCAAAAAAGTTCTGGACTTAATCAAAAAGCATAACGTCAGCTTGATTTCCATCGGCAATGGTACCGCGTCTTATGAAACCGAGGAGTTCACCGCTAAACTCATTGAAGACAACCAACTTTCCATTCACTATATCATCACCAGTGAAGCCGGAGCCTCTGTGTATTCGGCATCAAAACTTGCCAAAGAAGAACTGCCTGATTATGACGTGACGATTCGCGGTGCAGTATCCATTGCCCGCCGCATCCAAGACCCTTTGGCTGAACTCGTAAAAATCGATCCAAAAGCCATCGGCGTCGGTCAGTACCAGCATGATGTCAATCAAAAAGAACTGGCAGGGACCCTTGACACGGTCATTGACTCCGCCGTAAATCATGTCGGCGTTGAACTCAACACCGCCTCAATCGAACTTTTGAAGCACATTTCCGGCATCAACGCTTCGGTCGCCAAAAATATCGTCGCTTACCGCAATGAAAACGGCAGCTTCAAAAACCGTAAAGAATTGCTCAAAGTCGCGCGTTTAGGGCAGGCTGCCTTTACACAATGTGCCGGCTTCCTCAGAATCGGCGGTGCTGCTTTGCCGCTTGATAATACGCCGGTCCACCCGGAATCTTATAAGCTGACAGAAGCTCTTCTCGGCGAAATTGGCTTTTCTCTAAAAGACCTTGAAGACAAAAAACAACTTGAAATCTTCCAGGCAAAGCTCAAACTTGTCGATATTGATAAGCTTGCAGAAAAGCTGGATGCCGGAGCCCCAACCGTGCGCGATATATTTGCCGCACTAATCAAGCCAGGTCGAGATCCTCGTGAAGACCTTCCTGCACCATTGACTCGCAAAGCCATCGTAAAGCTCACCGATATCAAAGTCGGCACAATCATGCGCGGCACAGTACGAAATATCACAGACTTTGGTGCCTTCGTCGACATCGGCATCAAAACGGCTGGCCTCATCCATCGCTCTGAACTGAGCTATCAGCGAGTCAAACACCCACTAGATGTCGTATCCGTCGGCGATGTTCTCGACGTTATGGTCATCAGCATCGATGCCGAAAGAAACCGCATCGGTCTCAGTCTCAAACAAGTACCAAAAGAAGCTTAAAGGGGATGGTAACACGCATGAATCAATTGGAACAAACTTTAGCAAAAATAAAGCCACTAGACAAAAATGTCGTTCACCGCGTCCAAGCGGAATTAGAAACACAGATGAGCAACACGGCCGGTCTCGGACATCTTAGAAGCATTCTGCTCAATTACGCCGGAATCATCGGGGAAAAGCCTTGCATAACACCAAAAAAATGCACCATCATTGCCTGCGGCGACCATGGTGTCGCTGCGATGAAGGTCAGTGCTTATCCTCCGGAAACAACCGTCCATATGACCAAGAACTATTTGGTTTCCAAAGGTGCTACCGCCAATGCGCTCTCCAATTTTGCCGGATCGGACATGTTCGTCGTCGATATGGGAATCGGAGCTCCAACCGGGGACATACCTGGCCTTATTGACCGTAAAGTCGCCTTTGGCACAAAAAACTGCGCCGAAGGCCCGGCAATGACCAGAGACGAAGCTCTCGCTTCACTATACGCCGGCATTGAACTCGCTGAAAAATACAGTGCCCAAGGCTATTGCTGCTTTTTGCCTGGTGAAATGGGAATCGCTAATACGACAGCAAGCGCCGCCATCGTCGCTTGTCTTTGCAACCTGACACCGGCACAGGCAACCGGAAGAGGTACCAATATCTCTGATGAACGCCTCAAGCTGAAAATTTCTGTCGTCGAACAAGTTCTTCAAGTCAATCAGCCAGATCCATCTGACGGAATCGATATTTTGCAAAAAATCGGTGGTTTTGAACTCGGCTGCATCGCCGGAATCATCCTCGGAGCTGCTGCCAACCGATCTTTCGTTGTGCTTGACGGCTTCAACACAGGCGCTGCCGCTTTGATTGCAAGCACGATCTGCCCAGAAGTACGCGAATATCTCATGGGCTCACATTTAGCAGCCGAACCCGCCCATGACGCCATATTAAAGAAGCTTGGGCTTCATCCTTACATGGATATGCAATTCCGTCTTGGGGAAGCCACCGGCTCATCCATCATCGTCAATCTGCTCGATGCCGCCATTGCCTCATATAGTGCCTTAACCGATGGCGCGGTTCCACAGATTCCTGCCATAAAAGCTGCCAGCTTGGAGTACGCTCCACCAAGTCCAGCTATTCCAGCGCTTGATGAAGCCTCCATGGAAAAATGTCAGCTTCGCATCGATAATCTTTGCAAGCCGATCTACAGTTTGGGGCGCCTCGAAAATATCGCCGTCAAACTTGCGGGCATCACGGGCAACAGTCAACCGCAAAACCTCAAAAAAGCGATCTTATGCATCTGCAGCAAAGATGGTCTCAGTTCCACGCAGCAAAAACTCACAGCAGCCTTTGCCGCTCATGCACAAGCGGATCCCTTGCAAACAAGTATCCACGGCGGGAGCCTTAAAGAAGCTTTCATCTATGGACAATCCATTGCCAAAGAACTATCCACTAAAGGATACAAAATCATCGGCATCGGCAGTGCTGAGATTTCACCAGAAGATGTCTGCGGAAAAAAAGCTGCAATCCAGTGCAACTTGCTCAAAACGGAAAACGGGGAGCTGCGTTATAAGCTCGAAGAGTTTCTTTCTTTGCCAGCTGCTCCCGAGCTAGAACAGATTGCAGCCTCGAGCGGTTTTTTACTCGCTGCGCCAAAACATCACCTTCTCGTTGTCCTTGACAATGAATCAAGTGAACTCGCTGCTGCTTTGGCAGAAAGCTTCGCCCCTGCCATCCGCAATTATGTATTGCATACACAGCCAGACTCGCTGTCACTCGACATGACTACTGGCGGCGGCTGCCTGGCGGCACTGGGCTTAAAGCTCGTTGATGCGTCTTTACATATGCTCAATGATATGAAAACCTTTGCCGAAGCCAAAGTCGCTGTGGCAACAGATGGCCCCGGTGCTGGGCGTCAGACACATCAATAACAGAAAAAAACACAACATTTATTATAGAACCCAAAAAGAGCATCGCCATGCAGCGATGCTCTTTGGCTCTATAATAAATGTTGTGGTTTTGATGAAAATCAAAACTACAACATTTATT
>CBDTTM010000208.1:0-4313 GCA_965363355.1 uncultured Selenomonadaceae bacterium
ATGACCAAAGTTTTCTCGAAATACACCTATTTTACATTTACAAGGCTTGAATAAAATGCTACACTTTTATTTATAGCTTTTTACGAACACGCGCAGTCTTTTATTTATTGGAGGTTTATTGTTTTATGGAATTGTTAGAACGACGCATTTTAGAAGAAGGACATGCTTTGCCAGGCAACGTGCTCAAGGTCGACTCTTTCTTGAATCAGCAGATTGCCCCGGATCTTTCTCTTAAAATGGGTGAGGATTTTGCCGCACATTTTGCCGGAAGCCATATTGACCGTGTGCTCACAATCGAAGCATCCGGCATTGCTATCGGACTTACAACTGCTTTGAAGTTAGGCGTTCCACTCGTATTTGCCCGAAAGAAAAAATCGATTTTGATGACTGAAGAAATTTTCAGCACCGAGATTTATTCCTACACGAAAAAAGAAAAAAACATGGTGCTGGTTCCCAAAAAATTTCTTCCTGCAAATGAGAACATATTGATCATCGATGACTTTTTGGCAAATGGTGATTCCGCGCTCGGCTTGGCCCGTTTGGTCAAAGAAGCTGGCTCCACAGTTGCCGGCATCGGTATCGTCATCGAAAAATCCTTTCAACAAGGTCATCAAAAAGTTCTTGATGCCGGCTATCCACTTTATTCCTTAGCCCGAATCAAGTCACTAGACAATTGCAAAATCGAATTTATGGATTGAAGTTTCTTCAACCCTTTCAAGTGCCCAGAGCCCTGTCGGCTTTGGGCTTTTTTAGTGCCCTTAAATAAGCCTCAATGACCTTTCAAAATGATTTATACGAATTAACGGAAAATACTGAAAGAATTATTGACAAACGCCTTAAAAAATGATAATTTATATTCAATAAGTTACCATTACATTTCCATTATATTATCAATATTTAATCAAATAATATTTTAAAGGGGTAATTCGTATGAAACTCGCATTTGACGTCGATGTATTGGCAAAACAGATGAACATCACTGATATGGTCCACACTGTATCGAATTGGGGCTACAAATACATCGAACAATCACCACATCCTCGTATTAATCCATTCTACAAACATCCAAAATTCAGCAAGGAATGCGAATCCGAATATAAAAAAGCCTTAAAAGAGACCGGTGTTGCAATATCCTCCTTCATCGTCGTGTATCGTTGGTCAGGACCAACAGAAGAACAGCGCCAAATGGCTGTGAAAAATTGGAAACGCATGATTGAAATTGCCGTAGACATGAACGTACCAGTTATCAACACCGAGTTATCAGGCGACCCGCATCAGCCTGAAATATGCGAAGGCATGTGGTACCGATCAATGGAAGAACTGCTGCCGATTGCCGAGCGCGAAGGCATCCGCATCGAAATACAATCCCATCCCTACGATTTTTGCGAAAATGGCAATGAAACAGCTGATCTTGTAAAATCACTTCGCAGTGAAAACCTCAAGTATCTTTACTGTGCTGCCCATACTTTCTTTTATGACAAAGGTAAAGGCGATGTCAAAAGCATGCTCGATTATGCTGGAGACGACCTTTCACATGTCCTATTTGCTGACACAATGAACCAGACCATCGATTGCCGTTACATCGTAAATCCACCAGGTGTCGATGCGACGATTCATCAGCATCTCGGATTAGGGGAAGGCGAAGTCGATTTCCCTGCCATGTTCGATAAACTAAAATCCATGGATTTTGCCAACCGCAGCTTTAAAGTCGGCGGCGAATCCATCGCCTGCGTATCACTGTTTGGCTATCCTGAAAAAATGGCAATCCAGGCAGTAGAGGCGCGCAAACGCATCGAACAAGAACTTCTTCACAAGTAATCGGTGATTTTACTTCCGGATAAAAGGATTTGCATATTTTTATGCCAGTACTTTTTCATATAATAGTTGTAAAAAGGAGAGTTGATTATGTCCCATACAGAAGAAACTGCATTTTCCATCATCTCACTCGCTGGTGACGGCAGAGCCGCTTTGGCAAAAGCATTGAAATGTGCTAGAAAGGGCGATTTCGGTGAAGCAGAAGAACTCGTAAAAGAAGCCGATGAGCATCTTTTAAAAGCACATCGCCTCCAAACAGATGAACTTTTGAAAAAAGAAGCCGATGGCACATTGAAAGATCCTTTCAATGTCTTGATTGCCCATGCACAAGATTATGTCATGACGGGCATGGTAATGAAAGAAATGACCTCGGAAATCATCAATCTTTACACACAGATCCGGGCCAAATAAAAATACAAAAAAGCGCTCCATTCGGGGCGCTTTTTTGTTGTCATTTTACTTTTTCTTGTTTTTACACATAAGTTTTTCGATACTTTGACGGCGACATTCCCACATATTTTGTAAACAGTACATCAAAATGGTTAGGATTTCCATAACCGACGATATTGGCGATCTTAGTTATAGAATAATCCGTCGAAATCAGCATAGTTTGTGCTTCGCCTAAACGTCGACGCATAATATACTGAGCCGGCGAATATCCTGTCCGGTCCTTAAATACATGCGCTAAATAATAAGGGCTTAAATGAAGAGCCTCACCTAGACGTTTCAATGTAAGTGCCTCATCGTAATTGGCATTTATATATTGCTTAATGCGTAAAATCTGCAAATCATCCATGTCCTGCGTATCAAATCGCTCATCAGGTTTTCGCCTTTCGATGATCTTTGCAACTAGACTAACCAGTCCTATCGTCATATATGAGCATGCTTCTGTCGATATCTCCTTATTGGTCGCAAGGAGAAAATAGATTGTCGACATCAAATCCTTGATGACATCGAACATTTCTGCTGTTTTCACAATCGGATAATTACGAGGTCTCACAAGACAATTAGCTGGCAGCCCTGCCAAATGCACATTGCCAACTGCGCATCCATATATATTGAGCTTATTGCTTTTTTCCGGAGCCTCGTCATGCAATACACCTTGATTGCAGACAATCAAATCTCCTTTTTCAATCACATATTGCTTCTCATCGAGTATATATACTCCACTGCCACTTCGCACGAGCAAAATTTCTAGGCAGTCTTCATGTTTATGTAAAATCCGCGGATGCATCATATAGCCCTCATCGATTTTACTCGCCGATAAAAGCTGCGGGCTCTTGCCATCCACAAAGCTTATCGGAAAATCCTTTTCCGCAAAACATTGTATCATTTTATCCCATCCTTAATCCACTTGCCGAATTTTTTGATACGAACAGCGCAAATGAGCTCTCTGCTTTCTTTCAAAAAAATAGAATGGCATTTAGCCATTCTGATGAGGGAGCATTTTGTTCTAAGCGAACAAGCTATCTCCAAAATATAAAATAGCTATTTTCTTTTTAAAAGAACCCAGCTATATTGGAGCAAGTTTCATCCATATATATTATTATATAGAGCTTTCCCCATTTATTCTATAGCAAAGTTGTTCAAATAACTGCCATAAATCATCATTTTTCCACAAAATCATCACAATCTTGCGTTTATGCAAGCAAACGAGTCCATTCATACTACCTTTTGCCTGATATACTTTGATCCTTTACCCAAGATTTTCGGTATCTTCCTGGTGTCATACCGACCATTGCATTAAAAACCATTTGAAAATAATTTGAATTATTATAACCCAGCCGTAAAGCGATCCTCGTTATATTCTCATCGGTATTGATCAAAAGACTCTGTGCTTCGCCGATTCTCCGCCGAATCACATACTGCATAGGCGAATAGCCTATGATTTCTTTAAAGGTATGTGCCAGATAATATTCATTGATACGTAAGGCCTCCGCAATTTTTCGTAAACTCAAAGGTTCCACATAATGCGCATCGATATAATTTTTTATCCGAAGGCCCAAATTATAATCAACTGAGTCCAATCTTACTTGATGTGTTTTTATACAATCAGCCACCTTATACAAAAACGCCTGCATAAGGTGTTCCACTATAAAATACTGTTCCGACTGCTTTACAGATTCAAACAACAAGCCAAACAGCTGCAAAATCACTGAAAAATCTTCCCCTAAATGCAATAAAGGGCTTATATTTTCCGGCAATAGAGTGCAGTCCTCTCGATTGATTCTCTCAGAAGTTTTAAGACCTATACAATACGTAACTAGCCCAGACTCTTCTGCCGCTATTTCATCATGTAAGACACCCGCATTAAAAAAAAGCAAATCTCCTTTTTTCGCATGATATTCACGATTGTTTATATTATATACTCCACTGCCCTCAGCAACTAATACAACTTCAGTCTCATCACGATGCAAATGCATCGCTCGTGGAATCCTTGAATGTTCCCGGTCGACCTTGCACACATATGAAAGTCTTCCTGACAAATCTATGTTGTC
>CBDTTM010000209.1:0-4290 GCA_965363355.1 uncultured Selenomonadaceae bacterium
TTAATTCCATGTTTGTATTATAGTCGCTTTCTTTCAAGCTGTCAATTTATTTTCATATATTTTTTATATGTTTTAACTCTACTCTTTAAATCACCTAATAAAAGTAAATTTTTTTAAATTTTTACAAAACATTAACAAGGATTCAAGAGGTTTACGTAGAAGTACATATACATTGGGAACAATTCTCAATATTGTAATAAAAATACTATATTTGTCGTTGGGAGGTGTACTTTTTCGCAAGTCAAATTATATTTCAAACATATGGAGATGATCATTTTATGAAAAATTTGCTCAATCGTATCACAGTCCTTGTTGTCAGTCTGATTCTCTTGGCTTCAGTTGCCAGTGCAAATGCCGCACAATCGCAAAACGCCTTATATCAGGTTTCAACGATTAACGCTCTTTTACAGGGAGTCTATGATGGAGAAGTAACCATCAAAGACCTCAAACAACATGGCAGTTTCGGCATCGGTACATTGGAACGTTTAGATGGTGAACTCATCGTCCTTGATGGAAAATTTTATCAGGTAAAATCTACCGGCGAAGTAATAGAAGTTAAAAACACCGTTAAAACGCCATTTGCAACGGTCATGGATTTTCATGCCGATATCACGACAAATCTTCCAGACACAACAAACTTTGCTGAATTAGAAAGTGCTCTCGACAAAGTCATCCCAGACAAAAATTACATATATGCTATTCGCATTGATGGATCTTTTACCGGCAAGACACGCAGCATCCCTGGAAAAACAAAACCTTATCCAACCTTGAGCGAAGCTGCTAAAACCCAATCTGTCTTCAACATAGAAAACACGCCCGGTACAATCGTCGGATTTTGGTGCCCAAATTACGTAAACGGTATCAACGTGACCGGTTATCATCTGCATTTTGTATCCGCTGACCGCAAAAGCGGCGGCCATATCCTAAATGGCGGCATCGCATCCGGAAAAGTCAAAATTGCCCGTATCAGCGATTTCCGCATGGTATTGCCGAGCGGCGCTGCCTTCAAGGAAGCAGCCCTTAATAAAGACTACTCAGAAGAGCTGAACGGTGTTGAAAAATCAAAATAAGCCCATATTATTTTAAATGCAAGTGAAGGAGTTTTTTATGAAGAGTTTACGCATGCAGCTATTGGTTCCAATCATCAGCACTATAGCTGTCATCTTATTGTGTGTCATGGGGATTTCCTATTGGAACGTATCGAAAATCTTACAGACAAATTTAGAAGAACGCTTTCAAATCCAGACGCAGGAAATAGCAAATGCCTTTGATATACGAATGCAACAAGAAAAAACAATCATCGATTCCTTTGGCAAACAGGGATTGTTTCAATTCCCTGCATTACAATCAGACCAAGCGCAGCAATTTGCGTTCACAAAGCGCCTGCATGATACCTATCCTCAATGGAATCCAGTCAGCTTCCTCCCGGATACTTCTGGCAAAAATGTAGCTACCAGCGCCGGAAAAATAGTCGATGCCTCCAGCCTGGCTTATGTGAAAAAGATTTCCAGCGGAGAAACGTTCCTCGATAACCCGATCATATCGGTGACGACCGGCCAAACTATAGTTGTCGGCGCTGCACCGGTCAAGATCAATGATAAAATCGTCGGAGCCGTGGTCGGTGGTATTCCGCTCGAAAAGTTCACGCAGGGATTCAATGACAAAAAAATCGGTGAATCCGGCTACAGTATCCTGACTGCCCCAGATGGCATGATTGTGAGCCATCCGCAAACCGAGCTTATCATGAAAAGCAGCATCAAGGACCTAGGAAACGATCAGCTCACGCAGGCAATCGCCAGCATTCAGCAGGGCGAAAAAGGGCATTTCATAACAAAAATCAATGACGTGGAATGCATTGTCGCCTTTGTCCCAACACAAAATAAATGGGGCGTCTTCACCGTTGCCCCTACAGCCGAAGAATTTGCGCCCGTGCGCCAGCTCATCTGGTTCTTTGCCGCCCTTTTCATTCTCGGCCTAGCTTTAGCTGGTTTTGTCATCAACCTCATTGCCAAGCGCATTGTCCGGCCAATCAAAGAAATGTCTCAATATGCCAGAGCCATTGCCCAAGGTGATTTGACGAAGAAAACTCTTGAAGAAATTGATCAATCAAATTATCAAGCTGATGATGAAGTCGGTGCCTTGCACCAGGCAATGCATCAAATGCGGGAAAAATTATGGGATCTGCTCGGTCAAGTCAACACTTCTGCCAACCACACAGCTGAATCGTCGATTCAGCTCAAAGAGAGTGCTGATCAGTCTGCGCAAACCGCGACGCAGGTTGCTGAAGCAGTCATAAAGGTTGCCGAAGAAACTGAAAACGGACAACGCGCCATGGAGCGGGTCTGCTCAACATTTGACGGCTTCATGCATGAGCTTTCAACAATGAAAGACAATACGCATGATGTAAATAACTCTGCCAACCTCGCTGTCGAACGGACTGTGCGCGGAAGCGAGACTGCACAATCCGCCAGAGTCCAAATGGAAAACATATCCGTCAGTACAAAGAATGTCAGCGATACGGTTGTAAAATTATCTGAAGGGACCAGCCAAATCAGTGAAATCGTCAATATGATTTCAGGCATAGCCGCACAGACCAACCTGCTTGCGCTAAATGCAGCGATAGAAGCCGCCAGAGCCGGAGAACAGGGCAAGGGCTTTGCTGTAGTGGCGGATGAAGTCCGCAAGCTAGCAGAACAATCTCACGATTCAGCTAGTCAGATCATTGTCTTAATCGAAGAAATCAAGCATTATGTTGCCGATGCCGTAAAGGCAGTCGACCAATCCATACAGGATGTTTCTTCCGGCATGACCCACGTCAATGCCGCGGAAGCCCACTTCGTCGAAATCTCTGACCTAATTCAAAATGTCCAGCAAAAAACCTCTCAGGTTTTACATCATACGGACAAGTTATTCGAACATGGGCATACAGTCGAAGATGCTTCCAAACAAATCAATCATGCGATGGATCAAACGACAGAACAAACCCAAACCGTATCCGCCGCAACAGAAGAACAATCTGCTGCAATGGAGCAGATTGCCGCATCCAGCGATGATCTGGCTCACGCCGCCACGACGCTGAAAAAGAGTATGGATAAATTCAAAATATAATATTTTCTCAAAACGGGAAGCACTTTACGAGGTGCCTCCCGTTTTTTATTTTTCTCCTCTCACTGTTTTTCCACAAGGAAAAGTTCTTTCTTCCATTGCAAAAAAGCAATATAATATGAAACATAAGCATCCCTCATACTCAATGTTTACAGTACTTCCGCTCATCGCAACCAATGGTTGCGGCGTTGAAAAGCAAAATAGGCAGTGCAACTGCCAAGTGTTTTTTATAATATAAACAGGACATATCCTTTAAAGGACGTCCCGCATATTTTAAAAAAGGAGCCATCTATCATGAATATCGAAATTGCAAACCGTTTGGTTTTATTAAGAAAAAACAATGGCTTGTCCCAGGAAGCTTTGGCAGAAAAACTTGGCATCAGCCGTCAGGCCGTCAGCAAATGGGAGCGCGCTGAGGCATCGCCGGATACTGACAACCTGATTGCATTGGCCAATCTTTATCATGTATCACTTGATGAACTGCTGCGGCCAGAAGAATACATCGCGGCGCAATCCCAAAAAGGCGATGAAGATAAGTCAGAACCAGAAGACGAACCACCCGGTAAGCTCAAACATTTCAGCGGAATCCACGTAAAAGACGGCAACGATGAAGTCCACATCGGCTGGCAGGGCATCTATGTAAACAAAGGCAGCGACGAAAATACTTCCGCTTCTGACACGAAGAAAGAATTTGCCCACATTGTCGTCGACGGCGAAAACTATACGTTCAAAGAGGCTCGTAAAAAATGGGGGCATAAACACCATGATGGTGTGAACTTCCCTCTCGGATTGACCATTTCCATTCTTTATATTGCCATCGGCTGTCTCTTCAATCTCTGGCATCCCACCTGGCTCTTATTCTTTCTCATTCCAATAATCAACGGACTTAGCAAATCACTTCGCCAAAACAACTGGCGCTCATTCCCCTATTCTTTAGCCATTACAGGACTCTTTCTACTACTTGGTTTTTCCCTTGACTTATGGAACCCGGCTTGGCTTTTATTTCTCACCATTCCGCTCTATTATGCCTTGATCAAGTATCATCGCCGCAAAAACAATATTTTTGCAGCGAATTGCGCAAAAGAAAAGACACCTGAACTATAAAAAAACCTGCAGTATAAATACCGCAGGAAAAAGGGGTCTATTCTGCTATTATGTGAAGTTCACATTTTCATTTTAACAGCT
>CBDTTM010000210.1:0-4242 GCA_965363355.1 uncultured Selenomonadaceae bacterium
CCGGAGACAGTGATGCCGGTATTGATGGAATTGAAAGAGGCTTATGACAAGTATAAGAACGATCCGGAATTTCAGGCGGAAGTCCATCGTTATTTTACGGAATATGCGGGCCGCCCGACGATGCTTTATTACGCAGAAAAGCTCACGAAGCATTATGGAAAAGCAAAAATATTCTTGAAACGTGAAGATTTGCTGCATACCGGGGCTCATAAGATAAACAATGCACTCGGGCAAGCTATTTTAGCCAAACGCATGGGGAAAAAGCGCATCGTCGCTGAAACCGGAGCGGGACAGCATGGCGTGGCTTGTGCGACGGTAGCCGCCTTGTTTGGCCTCGAATGCCATGTATTCATGGGAGAGATGGATATGCAAAGGCAAAAACTCAATGTCTTTCGCATGAAGCTGCTAGGCACCAAGGTCATTCCGGTGACCAGCGGTACGGCAACGCTTAAAGATGCGACAAGCGAGGCAATTCGGTACTGGGCGGCTAATATTACCGACACCCATTATATTTTGGGGACAGCTGCGGGGCCTCATCCATATCCGACGTTAGTCCGCGATTTCCAGTCGATAATCGGTAAAGAAATCAGAGAACAGATCAAAGAAAAATCCGGCGGACGTGTGGATTATTTGGTAGCCTGTGTCGGTGGTGGCAGCAATGCGATTGGGACATTTTATGATTTTAGAGACGATGCTTCGGTCAAAAAAATCGGTGTAGAAGCAGCTGGTCGTGGTGATGCCAATGGCGACAATGCCAAAACCCTTACACAAGGGCGACCGGGCGTTTTGCACGGGTCCTACAGTTATTTATTACAAGATGATGATGGGCAGGTCGTCGAGGCTTATTCGATTTCAGCCGGCCTTGACTATCCAGGCGTTGGGCCGGAGCATTCTTATTATAAAGACAAAGGAATCGCCCAGTATGTAGCGGTGACGGATACGGAAGCAATTGATGCATTCCAGCGCTTATCGAGAATCGAAGGAATTATTCCAGCTGTTGAAAGTTCACATGCGTTAGCTTATTTGGAAAAACTCATGCCGCAGACAAAAGAAGAAGAGGTCGTGGTCTTATGCTTATCTGGCCGCGGCGATAAGGACGTACAGATGGTTGCAAAAACATTGGGGGAGGAACTGGAATGACAAGATTAAGCGAAACATTAGCGAATTTAAAACAAGCAAAGAAAAAGGGCTTGTTCATCTATATTATGGCAGGTGCGCCAACAATCGAAATGACGGTTGAGGCAGTAAAAGAAGCAGAGGCAGCTGGGGCGGATGTCATTGAACTAGGGCTTCCTTTTTCAGATCCTTTGGCCGATGGGCCGGTAATTCAGCAAGCTGGTGTCATGGCAATCAAAAATAAAATGACAACAAAAAAATTCATCGAACTTGTGCGAGAAATCCGCAAGTTTTCACAGATACCGTTGATCGGCATGGGCTATATCAACAATATGCTTAATTTTGGTTTAGATGCGTTTGTCTTGACTGCTAAAACAGCTGGTTTGGATGGGCTCATTGTACCGGACCTTCCGCATGAAGAATCAGAAGAAATGCGAAAGATTTGCCAAAAAAATGAACTGCATCTGATCGAATTTGTTACACCAAATACGGTGGAAGCTCGGATCAAAGAAACTTGTACAAGTGCAAATGGCTTTATTTATTGTGTTTCCGTCAATGGTGTGACGGGTGTTCGCAAAATCGACTACACGCAGATCAATGATGTGGCTAAAATGGTGCGCAAGCAGACCGATGTACCTTTAGCTGTTGGTTTTGGCATTGGTTCACCGGAAGCTGCACTGGAAGCCAGCCAAGAAGCCGATGCAATCATCGTTGGCAGTGCTGTAGTAAAGCGACTTGCGGAAAATGATTTGGCGGGAGCGGTTGATTTGATCAAAAATATTCGGCAGGCTTTAGATCGTCAGATTTAATCGAAGGAGGCGTAGTGAAACCCACTTCGCCTTTGCTTAAGCAATCGCAGGACAAAGGTGAAATGGTTATTTGGGGAGGTATAGGATGTTATGGGAAAATTAAAATTACAGCCTTCATTAGAAAAATTTAAGGCATTGGCGCAAACGGCAAATCTTATTGCTGTCACAACAGAGGTTTCTCTGGATCTTGATACGCCGGTTTCTATTTACTATAAATTGGTAGGCGAAAAAAAAGGATTCATTTTAGAATCGCTTGATACGAGCCACCAACAATTGGGCCGTTATTCTTTTATTGGGGCGGAACCATTTGTGCGCATGCAGGTTTTTAAAGATAAACTCATGGTGACAGAAAATGGGCTTATGCGCGCATTGGAAGGATCTCCGGTCGAAACGATAAAAAAATACATGCAGTCTTATCAACCGGCAATCGAAGATAAGGTTTTGCCATTGGCAAACGGTGGGATGGTCGGGTATCTTACCTATGACATTGTGTCGACCTTTGATCGAGTCCGTGGACTTGATTTAGGTGAAGAGGAAATTTTGGGACAGTTCATGATTTGCCGCGTCATGGTTGTTTTTGATCAAATCAAAAATACAGCACGTCTTATTTGTCTGGTACAGCCTAAACAAAATGCCGAGGAAGCCTATAAAGAAGTCGAAGGCAAGATGGAGCAGCTGATTAAAAAACTTGGCGAAACAGTGCAGGTTCCAACGGTGAAAGTAGAGAAGCGCGCTGAAAAAGTAGACTTCTTGAAGCGTTATGGAAAAGCTCCAGAGGATTTGCTTGCTGCCATCTGCAAGGCAAAAGAACATATTTTTGCCGGGGATATTTTTCAAATCGTTCCATCGAAGCAATTTAAAGAACGCATAACAAAACCGGCTTTTGCTTTTTATCGTCGATTGCGCCAAGTCAATCCTTCACCGTATATGTTTTATCTCAATTTTGATCAGGTCAAACTGGTCGGCGCATCGCCTGAGATGCTCGTCAAAGTCTCTGGCGAAAATATTTATACCTACCCGATTGCCGGTACGAGAAAACGCGGTAAAAATGAAGAAGAAGATAAAATTTTGGCAGCGGATCTGCAGGCAGATGCCAAAGAATGTGCCGAACATTCCATGCTTGTCGATCTTGCGCGAAATGATATAGGGCGGATCAGTGAAGCGGGCAGCGTTCATGTTACCAAATTCAAGCAAACCGAAAATTTTTCCCATGTCATTCATCTTGTTTCATCGGTTGTTGGGAAATTGAAAAAAAATTATACGCCGATGGACGTGCTCAAGGCGTGTTTTCCAGCTGGCACAGTCAGCGGGGCACCGAAGCTGCGGGCGATGGAAATCATCCATGAGCTAGAGCCGGTAAAACGCAATACCTATGCCGGAACGGTTGGCTATATGGACTTTTGCGGCAATATGGATATGTGCATAACACTTCGGACCATGCGAATAGAAAACGATGATATGGCCTACATCCAGTCTGGTGCTGGAATCGTTGCCGACTCAGTCCCGGAAAAAGAATATCAAGAAATCCTGCAAAAATCCAAGGCACTTTTTGAAGTGGTAGAGGAGGTTGAAAACAATGATGCTGCTTTTAGATAACTACGATTCCTTTACCTATAATGTTTATCAACTACTGACCGAGCTTGGCGCAGACGTTGAAGTCATACGCCATGACCAGATTACGGTCGATGCGGTTATGAACCGCGGCTATGAAGCGATTGTGATTTCACCAGGCCCGGGAGTACCAAAGGATGCCGGAATAACAGAAGCTTTGATCGATCAGGTCCAAGGCAAGGTACCCATATTGGGGATTTGCCTTGGACATCAGGCCATCGGCGAAGTTTTTGGTGCGAAAATTGTGCGAGCGGGAGAAATCATTCATGGCAAGGTTTCTGAATTAAAGCATAACGAAACAGCTTTGTATGAAGGTATATCACAAGACACAGAAGTTGGTCGTTATCACTCGCTTATCATTGAGCGCAGAAGCTTGCCGGATTGTCTTGAAATAACATCAGAGCTCGAAGACGGTACAATCATGGGCATTCGGCATAAAACCTATGCAATCGATGGCATGCAATTTCATCCAGAGTCCATACTGACGCCGGACGGCAGACGCATGATGCAGAATTTTCTCAGGCAGAGCAAGGTAAAATAAAGCATTGTTCGTTGGTCTCGATATGTAGACGGGCGTTCTCCGGAGCCAGGGGCGTAGGTTCGATTCCTACCAGGCGCACCATAAGAAATTCAATAAAATTAAGCCCTCTAAGATAGAGTACAATTAAGTTCGCAAAAGTAAAAAAAGGAAAAGCCATCGAAACTC
>CBDTTM010000211.1:0-4234 GCA_965363355.1 uncultured Selenomonadaceae bacterium
CCAACGTCTGTTTTTGACAAGACGATTGCAACTGATTTTTTTGCAGAACAATATACTATAGCAGAAGATTCGGATCGAGTCAGTTATGTTTTAAATGGCCCAGAGGTTGCCTTATCTGAACAAACGGATATTATTTCAATGGCAGTTCCTCAAGGGGCTATTCAGATTACGTCTTCTGGGCGCCCAAACATTGTAGCTTCAGATCATGGAACGATTCGAGGGTTTGGTCGGATCGGTTATGTCATTCAGGCGGATTTACCCAAGCTTGCCCAGGCAAGACCTGGGACAAGACTGTCTTTTACAGAAATCACTGAACGGGATGCAGTTGCTATTTGGCGAGAACAAAGAGAAACATTGATTGCTTTAGCATAATTTCATAAAATCGAAGCGTTTGGACTTTGATTATGGACTAAAAAATGGCATGTAGTATTTTCAAAAAAGTTGTTTCAAAATATTTGAATTCCTGTATTGGATTTTTCAATTTTACCTAGTAATACACAGGTGCTACAATAAAAGACATCAAGTGGTGAAGAAGCAAGGGCGCTTCAAACAAGGCTGGACTTTGTTTGAGATGCCCTTTTTATTTTTGGGGGGATTTATTATGGATCGTATCGATTTGAATTGTGATCTAGGGGAGAGCTTTGGTGCTTATCGTATCGGAAATGATGCAGCGATACTACCGTTTGTCACTTCGGCGAATATTGCTTGTGGTTTTCATGCTGGAGATCCTAGCGTGATGCGGAAAACAGTGCAAATGGCACTAAAAAACGGCGTTGCTCTTGGCGCACATCCAGGTTTACATGATTTACAAGGATTTGGACGAAGAAAAATAGAAATATCCCCGCAAGAAGCCTATGATTTAGTTGTTTACCAAATTGGCGCTTTGTTTGGATTCATCCGAGCAGAAGGCGACTGGATGCAGCATGTGAAACCTCATGGAGCACTTTATAATATGGCAGCAAAAGATAAAAATTTGGCAGAGGCTGTTGCAAATGCAGTATATGATGTGAATCCTGAATTGATTTTGTTTGGTTTAGCAGGAAGTGAATTAATTCAGGCTGGGAAAAAAATTGGCCTAAAAACGGCAGAAGAAGTATTTGCTGATCGTACCTATCAACTAGATGGAACCCTTACGCCGCGGTGGCAGGCGGATGCTTTGATTGTAGACGATGCGAAAGCAGTTTCACAAGTGATTTGCATGGTGCAGCAAAAAGGCGTTAAAGCTACAAATGGAAGTTGGGTTGACTTAAAGGCGGATACAGTATGCATCCATGGGGATGGTGCACAGGCCCTTTTATTTGCAAAAAAAATACAGGATGCCTTGACAGCTGCGGGTATTGAGATATGTGCAGCTGGTAAAAAATGAGGAGTTGATTATTATGCAAGATGTAGGAAATATGAGCCCAGGAGAAGCTAGGCAACTCATTCGGACGGCAAAGTGGCAAAAACCAACGGCTGGCATGTCTGCGGGTTATACACAGGCGAATCTAGCAATCTTAAAAAAAGATCTGGCGTTTGACTTTTTACTTTTTTGCCAACGGAATCCTCGTCCTTGTCCTGTACTTGATGTAACTGAACCGGGTTCAGTAGTTCCACGATTGATTGCTCCAGATGCTGATATACGTACAGATATTCCCAAATATCGTATTTATCGATATGGTGAAATGACAGAAGAAGTTACCGATATCAAAAAATATTGGGAAGACGATATGGTTGCTTTTCTGCTTGGCTGCAGCTTTACGTTTGAATTTCCGTTATTGAATAATGGGATTCCAGTGCGCCATATTGAAGAACACTGCAATGTACCTATGTTTAAGACCAATATTCCGTGTACGCCGGCCGGGCGTTTTTCGGGACCGATGGTCGTCAGTATGCGACCATTGCCTGAAAAAGACATCGTGCGAGCAGTACAGATTACGTCGCGTTTTCCAGCGGTTCATGGAGCTCCGGTTCATATCGGGAATCCTGCTGGTATAGGAATAAAAGATATCTTTAAACCGGACTTTGGCGATCCGGTTACTGTTCATCCCGGTGAGGTTCCTGTGTTTTGGGCTTGTGGAGTGACACCACAGGCAGCTGCGATGCATGTGAAACCGGAACTTATGATTACACACGCTCCGGGGCATATGTTTATCAGTGACAAAAAAGAAAGCGATTTCAGCATTTTTTAAAAGAAGATGTATATAGATTAAAAAGAACTCGCGTTTTATGAGGTGAGCGAAATGGATATGAAAAAAGAAGTTCTGAAAACAGAGCTTTTGCCACTGGGCGAAGGTGCTGTCCTTATAGAGTTTGGCCGAAAAATCCATCCGGAAATCCATCCGGAAATCCATAGAAAAGTAAAAGCTCTTTCCGATTATTTGGAAAGGCACTCCTTTCCGGGTTTTTTTGAATATGTGGCAGCATTTTCTAGTGTAACAGTATTTTATGATCCGTTTCTTGTAGAACGAAAGGATGAACGTCCATTTGAAGCGGTCTGTCGTATTCTTTTGGCTATGCTTGACATTGTCCAAGCAGACAATGAAAAATCACCAGATATCGTTGAAATTCCGGTTTGTTATGGTGGTGAATTTGGTCCGGATCTAGAATTTGTAGCAAAGCATCATGGTCTAAGCGAAGAAAATGTCATTGAGCTTCATACACAAGGTCAATATCTTGTATATATGATTGGTTTTGCTCCGGGATTTCCTTATTTAGGGGGATTATCTGAGCAAATTGCTACACCGCGGCGTTCTTCGCCGCGACTAGTAATTCCAGCGGGAAGTGTGGGCATTGCTGGCTCACAAACTGGCGTGTATCCAATCGAAACGCCAGGTGGTTGGCAATTGATTGGCCGTACACCGCTGCCTCTTTTTCGACCACAAAACATGTCTCAGCCAACTCTTTTACAAGCAGGCAATTTGATTCGTTTTCGGGCGATTTCGCTAAAGGAATATCAGTCCTATCAAAGGGAGGTATCTGTATGCAAATAAAGGTAGAGCGCCCTGGGCTTTTGACGACGATACAGGACCTTGGCCGTAGAGGATATCAAAAATATGGAATTATTGCAAGTGGCGTCATGGACAACTGGGCTCTTCGGATTGGAAATGCTGTTGTTGGAAATAAGCCGGAAGAAGCCGGTCTCGAGATCACAATGTCAGGACCAGTCCTGGAACTTCCGGCAGGACTGTTTTTTTCGCTTACTGGCGGAGATTTGAAGGCGGAAATTGAAGGGGTAGCTGTTCCTATGTGGCGGCCTATTCATGTAAAGAAAAAATGCCAGCTTCGTTTTGGCCGCCCAGTTTTGGGTTGTCGGAGTTATATGACGGTCTCTGGAGGCTTTGATGTAGTGGAAGTAATGGGGAGCAAAAGCACCTATCTTCGTGCCGCTTTAGGAGGATTTCAAGGCCGTTCATTGCAAAAAAACGATATTTTGACAATCGGCACCTCTTTTATGGCCGAAGGAAAATGGCGTGAGAGAAATGCTTTTTTTTCAGCGCCATGTTGGTACGTTCCAGAATGTTATGTACCTGCAACTAAGGAGACGGTAAGTCTTCGCTATACAGTAGGGGGACAATGGAGTGCTTTTTCGAAAAGCAGCCAGCAAGATTTTTCGACAGCTGTTTTTTCTTTATCGAATCAATCGGATCGTATGGGATATCGTTTATCTGGGCCAAAGCTTATGCTTAAAGATTCTTTAGAAATGATTTCAGAAGCTGTGGCATTTGGCAGTGTACAGGTACCGCCGGATGGAAATCCGATTATACTTATGGCTGATCGACAAACAGCAGGCGGGTACCCTAAAATCGGGCAGATCATTTTAGCGGATTTACCAAAAACTGGGCAGTTATCACCGGGAAGCAAAGTTCGTTTTTCTGAGGTTTCTTTACAGGAAGCGGAAATCTTATATTTGAAGCAGGAAAAAATATATAGGCATTTATTGCGATCCATTGCATGGCACCTATGACAAAGAGCGGAAGCCTGAGGAGGAAATTTTATGTTCACCGTAGAAGAACTGAGAGAAATTATTGAGATGGTAGAAAAATCATCTTTGCAAAGTTTTGAATTAGAACAAGGCAGTGAAAAATTGCGCATGAATAAAGCAGCAAATGAGAGTTTTGTTAAAGAAGCTCAGCCATTTGTTGATGGAATACATGATGAAGTCGAAATAAAATCTTTGGGAAATAAGGTTGTTGAAAAAGACGATGAATTTATCAACGTAATCGCATCACCGATGGTAGGAACTTTTTATGCT
>CBDTTM010000212.1:0-4162 GCA_965363355.1 uncultured Selenomonadaceae bacterium
AGGCTTTTGCTCACTTTGTCAACACTATTTCTTAAATTATTTAAAAAATGTTTTCATAGCGCAAAACTCCCCAATAAATCTACATATAGACAAAAGAAAGCGGCTGCCAATGATCGGCAGCCGTTTCACTATTCTTCTTATAACGTATCGATCGCAAGGTTTTCTTGACGCATGAATCCAGCGAGCTTAAATACACCGTTCATGACTTCATTGTAGTTCTCAGGTGTAAGTGACTGCGGTCCATCCGAAAGAGCTTTTGCTGGATTTGGATGAACTTCCATCATCAAACCGTCTGCTCCAGCAGCAATGGCTGCATAAGCCATCGGTTTTACCATTCTCCATTTTCCCGTACCATGGCTCGGATCTACAATGATAGGAAGATGGCTCAAATGTTTAACCGCTGCAATCGCACTGAGGTCCAGCGTATTTCTAGTATACGTTTCATATGTTCTGATGCCACGTTCACAAAGAACCACGTTGTGATTGCCTTCGCTCATGATGTATTCAGCTGCATTGAGCCATTCATCAAGCGTAGCCGCCAAGCCGCGTTTAAGAAGAACGGGTTTATCGCCTCGTCCCACTTCTTTCAACAAACGGAAGTTTTGCATGTTCCGCGCTCCTACCTGCAGCATATCCGCATATTTCGAAACCGTTTCAACAGCTTCGACCTCAGTGACTTCCGTTACGACTTTAAGCCCCGTCAGTTCACGAGCTTCTGCCAAATACTTGAGGCCTTGATCTTCTAAGCCTTGGAATGAATATGGCGATGTGCGGGGCTTGTACGCGCCGCCGCGCAAAAATTGTGCTCCAGCAGCCTTTACGATCTTTGCTGATTCAAAGAGCTGTTCTCTTGACTCGACAGCACAAGGTCCCGCCATGACAACTACATTGCCGCCGCCTATTTTTACACCAGCGACATCAATAATGCTCGATGCCGGATGGAATTCACGGCTAGCCAGTTTGTAGCTCTTAGAAACCGCCACGCTTTTTTCCACACCATCCATCGCATCAATAGCCAAGGAATCCAGTCTTGCTTTATCGCCGATTACGCCAACGATTTTTTGTGAAGCACCTTCCATCACCTGCGCGACTAACCCTACCTGCTGAATGCTTTCGATAACCGCCTTTATATTTGCTGCTGTTGCTTCTGGAGTCATAATAATAATCATCATATATTCCGCCTTTTCGTCATTTATTTTCACATTAAATTTTTGCCACAAGCACTGGAAATTTCCCCAAGTCCTTTACCCAGAGGCTCTTTTTCTGTACAGCCTCGATAGCCGCCGCCAAATTTTCCGGTGAACCAGTCGCATCGAGCTCTAAGAAAAATACATATACGCCCAGTTCTGTTTTGGCCGGCCTTGACTCAATCCTCGTCATATTTACATTTCTTTTGGCAAGTTCCAGCAGCAAATCGCATAAGCTTCCTGCTCTCTTTCCATCAATTTGGCAAATCAACAAGTTTTTCATCGGGGATAAAGGAAGTGTGCCACCAACTTTTCTAAGTAAGAAGAATCGTGTGCAGTTGCCGCTATCATCTTGGATTTCTGATGCGACGGTAGCCAATCCATACAAATCGCCAGCACGCCTCGTGCCTATTGCTGCATATCCATCGCCACTAGCTGCCACGATTTCAGCAGCCCGCGCCGTACTCGCAACTTGTCGAATTTCTGCGCTCTTATAATGAAGCTTTATATATTCGCGACATTGTGCCAAAGGTTGTGAATGAGACAATATTGCCTGAATCGGACTTTTTGGATCTTTCACCAAGAGTTGATTATGGACCGGCCAAACCAACTCTTGTTCTATCTCAAGATTGACTTTATGTGCTAAGGTATCCAGCGTGATATTAATCGATCCCTCTATGGAATTTTCCACAGGAACCAGGCATCGGTCTACAGAACCTTCTGCTACTGCCATAATCGCTTCATAAATACTTGAATAAGGCACCATTTGCCATTTTTCCTGCCGCATTTCATTCAAATACAAGGCTGCCTCTTCGCTATGCGTACCCAAAGGCCCCAAAAAACCTAATTTTGCCATGACACCACTCCTTTGCATAAAAAAAGCTCCGTCCCATAAAGGACGAAGCTGTGTTCGCGTTACCACCTTAGTTATCCATGCTTGCACGGATATCTCTTGTAAAGTACGGGTATAAACCGATACTCTCCTCCTTTTAACGGTAAAGGGTCCGTCATCGCCTACAACAGATCTTCAGCGAGCAACTCCAAGGGGAACTTCAACAGATTTTCCTATACCGGGATCGCAGCCTCCCCAGCTCTCTGAAATAATCCTGTCTGTCTACTTTTCCTTATCATCGTCTTTAAGCAAAATGAAATTATATGTATAATAACACAGCTTTTACACCAATGCAATATTTTTTTATTTTTTGTTAAAACATTCTCTGTCCAAAGAACGTTTGTCTTCTTGATTTTTATTTTTAAGAAGTACCCCGATCAAATTTTTCAGCGCCCAGCATCCTGCCTATTGCCATTATGAACATAATACGGTATTCTACTTCTATAAATTGATTAAAGGTGGCTATTATGAGCATATTAAATGTTGAAAACGTATCCCAAGGCTTTGGCGCCCGCATTATTTTAGAAGATGTTTCTTTTCGACTCTTAAAAGGTGAGCACGTTGCCCTCATCGGAGCTAACGGAGAAGGCAAATCCACTTTTCTAAATATCATCACCGGCCAACTGACCCCTGACCAAGGCAAAGTGACCTGGTCAAACCGAGTAACTGTCGGTTATCTCGACCAGCATGCCGTACTAAAAAAAGGCATGACGATCCGTGATGCCCTGCGCACAGCTTTTGATGACATGTATAAACTCGAAGCAGAAATGCTCGCCTGTTACGACAAAATGGGCGATGCAACGCCAGAAGAAATCGACAAAATGATGGCCGATGTCGGCGATATCCAAGATATTCTCGAAACAAACAGCTTTTATACCCTCGATGCGAGGATCGAAGAAGTTGCTGGCGGACTCGGACTGCGCGATATCGGCCTCGACAAAGACGTCGCGGAGCTAAGCGGCGGACAGCGCACAAAAGTTTTACTGACCAAGCTGCTTTTAGAAAATCCTTCTATACTCATCCTCGATGAACCTACCAACTACCTCGATGTTGAGCACATCAACTGGCTCAAAAACTATCTGCAGAACTACGAAAATGCTTTTATTCTCGTCTCACATGATATCCCGTTCTTAAATGATGTCGTCAACGTCATCTATCATGTAGAAAGTGCATCCTTGACTCGTTACACAGGCACATACGAAAGATTCCAGGAAATGTACGCCATCCGCAAACGCCAGGAAGACGCTGCCTTTGATCGTCAGCAACAAGAAATCGAGCGCATGGAAGACTTCATCCAAAGAAATAAAGCTCGCGTCGCTACACGAGGCATGGCCAACAGCCGTCAAAAACGCTTAGACAAAATGGAAGTCCTCGAAAAACCTAAAGAAAAACCTAAACCTCATTTTGCTTTCCAGTCAGCTCGTACACCGAGCCGTTTTGTCATCGACGCAAAAAAACTTGTACTCGGCTATGATGAGCCCCTGACAAGACCTGTCGACATCCAGCTTGAGCGCGGCCAAAAAATTGCCATTCACGGCGTCAACGGCCTCGGAAAAACTACCCTGCTAAAAACATTGCTCGGATTCATTCCACCGATTTCCGGCGAAATCGAACACGGTGAATTCGTTGAATCCGGTTATTTTGAGCAAGAAAGTGCTCAAGGCAACGATCGCACAGCCATTGAAGAAATTTGGCAGGAATATCCTGGTATGAGCAACTATGAAGTCCGCGCGGCACTTGCCGCTTGTGGTCTTACAAACGAGCACATCACCAGTCAAATGATGGTCTTAAGCGGTGGTGAAGCCGCTAAAGTCAGGCTTTGCAAGGTCATGCAGAAAAAAATCAACTTACTCGTCTTGGACGAACCAACAAACCACCTCGACGTCGAAGCCAAAGAGGAATTGAAACGAGCCCTCAAGGAATACAAAGGAACCATCCTGCTCGTATCACATGAACCTGATTTTTATCAAGACTGGGTCAGTGATATATGGAACGTTGAGGATTGGACCACAAAAATCGTATAAAAATGAGGCTGTCGCACGTTACAAAAACGTGCGGCGGCTTTTTTTTGCAAAAAAAAGAA
>CBDTTM010000213.1:0-4155 GCA_965363355.1 uncultured Selenomonadaceae bacterium
TCCACCCACAGCAGTCGTAACCCCACCTGACATTTTAGTCACACCGATTTTTGTTAGATGGTTCCTCATCGTCTGGCTCTCTCTCGAAGAAATCGTTATGCCGCCTCGCCTCATAAAAATGCGAAAGGCTGCAATATACTGGACGATATCAGCATCTTCCACCAGCACTCTAGGCGGAAATCCCGCTGCACAAGGGCGAAGCCTTGGTGTGGAAATGGCAATTTCGACCGCTTCGTACTTTCGTTGCAAATACTCAGCGTGCAGCCCTGTAAAAAAGGCCTCACGGCGCCAATCATCAAGGCCTAACAAGGCGCCTAGGTTCACATTTCTCATCCCTGCCCTGCAAGCCCTCTCTGGAGCATCCAGACGAAACTCATAGACACTTTTGGGTCCCCCAAGATGCACCTGTTGATAGATTTCTTTATTATAGACTTCCTGAAACATCGTCATGCCATCGACCCCGGCAGCAACAGCTTTGACGTAGTCAGCCTCACTAAGCGAGTAAATTTCGATACTGACACTGCTGAAAACTTCTCGCAATACCGCTACCGCTGATAATATATACTCCACATTGCTATAAACTGGAGATTCTCCGGTCAACACCAAGACATGCTTTAGACCAGTCTTTGCTATATTTTGCGCTTCCGCACGAATTTCTTCCAAGCTCAATTGGCGACGCTCGACTTTGCTCTGCTGATTAAACCCGCAATACACACAACGATTTTCACAATAATTGGCAATGTACATCGGTGTAAAAAGCTGCATCGTCCGGCCAAAATTTTGTATCGTATATTTTTGGGCCCATGCAGCCATGGTTTCGATATAATTTCCTGCTAAAGGCGACAACAATGTTAGATAATCCAAAGCTTCAAGCCTGGTTTTTCCCATAGCAGCTTTGATATCTGCATCGGTAACCGAGTCAAAAAATCCCGAAAAATCAAAAGCATCGTACCGTCGCAGCTCTTCATAAAAGCTCATGGTGAACCTCCTCATCATGCAAAAATCCCGTGAGGGGCGATGATGGGTTCCCACCGATTATTTCCCGGGCAATTCCTGACAAATATGCTTTGCGTCCCGCTTTGACCGCCAGCTGAAAAGCTTCTGCCATATCGATTGGATTGCCCGCTATAGCTACAGCCGTATTGACTAGAACAGCCGCCGCCCCCATCTCCATCGCTTCCGCTGCCTCAGAAGGCTTGCCAATTCCAGCATCGACAATAATTGGTAAATCGACTTCATCGATCAAAATGCGAATGAGTTCCTTCGTCTCAAGGCCTCGATTGCTGCCAATCGGCGCGGCTAGCGGCATGACCGCAGACGCACCAGCTGCCTGCAATCGCTTAGCGCTCATCAGGTCTGGACTCATATATGGTAAAACGATAAATCCTTCTTTTGCCAAAATCTCAGTTGCTTCAATCGTTGCCTGATTGTCTGGCATCAAAAAGCGATTATCCGCGATGACCTCTATTTTTATCCAGTTCCCACATCCCATAGCTCTTGCCATATGCGCAATTCGAACAGCCTCGTCAGCTGTCCTAGCCCCCGATGTATTGGGCATCACGATACAATCTTTGGGAATGTAGCGCATGATATTTTCTTCTGGATAGCCTGGATCTACACGCCGCAGCGCCACCGTAATGATTTTTGCCCCGGAAGCTTTGATGACCGCTGGCATATCCTTATTATTGCCAAACTTCCCTGTACCAAGCAAAAATCTGCTCGTTAATTTTTCTCCACCTAATTCAAATACATCTTCCATTTCATCCGCCTCCAACAAATGTAACAATTTCTAGTCGATCCTGTGGCTGCAAGATTATGTTTTGCCAATTTTCTGCAGCTATTATTTTACTATTGTGTTCCACAACGATCTTGCCTAAAGAAAAATTGTTGTCCTGCAAAAAAGCAAACAAAGAGCTCGCCGCCTTCACCTCGATTTTTTTGCCATTCACTGTAACTTCCACATAAACCACCAGCCCTTTACATGTTGTATCGCGCCTGTTTTTCGCCAGCAAAAAACGCCTGTCCACAAATAGGACAGGCGCAAATAGTGCACTGGACGCTTCCTACGCGGGCATTATCCCGATCAGGTCTAAGGTCAGGTGCTCAAAGCCCTTTCTCAGCCCATAACATGGGCTCCCTTGCGATATATTCAATTTTGGTCTTTTTCTCTTGACCAGCTTCATTCTATTCTTTTTCCCACGGTCTGTCAACGCTAAATTGTGTGAAAAACATCCTGGCTTTCTTCATCTGCTAGAACTTCTATTTTCCATTTTCCCTCAATTGCCGCCCGGCGAAGTAAATCCGCCAAAACTTGCACCACTGGCATTTCTGTGCCAAAATGTCCAGCGTCGATCAAATGCATACCCAATTGCTCTGCTTTTTGGGCTTCGTGATATTTCACATCACCAGTCACATAAGCGTCAGCACCCATATAAGCAGCTTTCGTAATGAATTCGGCTCCACTGCCGCTACAAAGAGCAACTTTCTTTATCAATTTTTTGCCACCTCGAACAAATCGCACACCATCAACTGGCAAGGATTTTTTTACCAACGCTGCAAATTCCTCGATTTCCAAAGGATCGACCAATTCACCAAAGCGTCCCAGGCTCATCGTTTTTCCCGTATTTTTCAAAGGATAAATATCATAAGCAACCTCTTCATAAGGATGTGCTTTAAGCATTGCTCGCACTACTTTGTTTTTTATCCGCAGAGGCAAAATCGTCTCGATCTTTACTTCGTCAACTTTTTCCATTTTGCCCGGTATCCCAACAAAAGGATGCGTCCCCTCTCCCGGCAAAAACATACCTTCACCTCTGGCTGAAAAACTGCAATGAGAGTAGCCGCCGATAGCGCCGGCACCAGCATCACCAATTGCAAAGCGCACTGCATCTGCCTGTTCTTCTGGTACAAACACTACAAGTTTTACCAATTCTTCTTCCTCCGTTGAAACAAATGGCTGGAGATTTGTTAAACCAATCTTTTCTGCTAAGACATCATTGACGCCGCCGTCTGTAATATCCAAATTGGTATGTGCCGAAAAAACGATCAAATGATTCTCTAAGATAGATTGTAAGAGCTTTCCTTGCGGTAAATCAGACCGCAGGTTCTTGATTGGCTTAAAAATAAGTGGATGGTGTGACACAATCATATCACAGCCACTTTCCACTGCGCGCAAAACAACAGCTTGCGTCACATCAAGACAAACAAAAATCTTATGGACCGCCTGTGCCGGACTGCCTGTCATAAGTCCAACATTATCCCAATCTTCAGCTAAACGACGCGGTGCTATTTTTTCCAACGCATCCATTGCCACTTGACATTTTATCATCTCATCCTTGCCTCCAATTCTTCGATTTTAGCCAAAGTTTCTTGAAACTTATCGCTTTTTTGGGCTCGCTCACTTTGTTTCATTCCGTCGAGGACTCTTTTTTCCTGTTGCCACAAATTTTTTATATGTTGCTGCAACAAAATCGGTTTTTCCTGCCACAATTTAGGCCCAATCGCCAGCAGAACCGGTTCTGGCAGTGACTCTTCTCCCGGAAGAGCATATATGACCTCATAGAGACGTCCATCTTCTACAACAAGCGTTTCCGCCTCGATATGCCACTGGTGTCCATAGAGCCATTGTCTTAGCTGCGCTGAGGCATTCATCGGCTGCAAGACAAGGCCGTGTAAGCTGTCAACGACCGCAAGCGATTGCTGCAAAAGCTCCTGCATAAGGCCACCTCCCATACCGGCGATCGTCACTACATCAACTTCGCCGACTGCCAAAGGCATCAATCCATTGCCTAAACGCAAATCAATCTGCCTTTCAAGATTTGCGGCTTCAATTGCTTTTTTAGCCATTTGACATGGCCCCTCATTGACGTCGCAAGCAATTACTTTTGATGCAATTTGATTTTCCAATAAAAAAATCGGCAAATATGCATGATCCGTTCCAATATCTGCTGTCTTACTACCAACTGGGACAAAATCTGCCAATGCTTTTAACCTCGCGCCTAACTTCATAAAAAAACCTCCGTCATTTTCCTCATATGCAAAAAATGCAAAGCAGAAATCTGCTTTGCATTCATTTTCATAAATAATGGTGGGCCCACTTGGGATTGAACCAAGGACCGACCGGTTATGAGCCGGTTGCTCTACCGCTGAGCTATA
>CBDTTM010000214.1:0-4142 GCA_965363355.1 uncultured Selenomonadaceae bacterium
TCTCAAAAAGTAACAATCTAATCATATCATCAAGTTGTTACTTTCGTCAAATCAGCTCATAGGGATGTTCTTCGTAATGTTTGCTCTGATACTACAAAAAGCTCTGCCAGCACAAGGGTTGGCAGAGCTTTTGAAAAATAACGATATAAGACCTTATTCTTTTGGATACAAAAACTTCGTAACACGCTCGAGGCAATCTTTTTCCCCGATAAAATAAAATATGTCATGCTCTTTAAACTGAGCATATGGACCAGGTGACATGATAATTTTATCTTCTCTCTTGATGGCAATAATCGTACCTGCTGTATTTTGCCAAAAGTTCACATCTGCTGTTGAATGGTTCAGATATGGCATCGGCGCTATAATTTCAATCTGAAACGGCAAAAATGGATTTACCGAATGGAATTTCTCCGTCTTTTCAATGAGCTCCGAAAGATATCCATTGAATTTATCCATTTCCTGACGCTGCCGCGCAACGCTGGCCGTAATATCCTGTTTCAAGTCATTGATGGTTTTGACATCATGGTACTGTCGAACAAATTTCTCAGCATTTGTCAAAGATTGTATGACAACTCCGCTGCCTTTCGTACTCTGAACGATTCCTAAGTCGGCAAGGACGCAGATTGCCCGCCGAGCTGTTTCAGCAGAAACATGGTACTGGCTGGCCAGGGAGGAACGCGCATAGACCTTGTCGCCAGGCTTATACTGTCCATGGCTGATTTTCGCCGCCAGATCCGCCGCAATCTGCTGATACTTCGGAACCGTTATTTTTTCCTTCTGATTCATTGGGACACTCCTATATTTTATTAATTATCATCAATGAATTTACTATATCACTTTTCTCTTCAAATAGAAATATCTATATAACGCTAAGGCTTCAACTTATTTTTTAGGCAAAAAAACTGGATCCATCTTAGCGGATCCAGTTTTTCACACGATTTAAATTTTGCCGCCTTCGACTACGACATCATCCGGTTTTACCGAATCGCCATAAGCCGGTTTAAGCGTTGCTTCAAAATCCTGATGGAAGAATTGTTCCTGACCAAGCTTAGTTATTTCGTCGTTGAGCCAGTTCTGCAATTCTGTATTTCCTTTTTTGACTGCTGGTGCAATCGCATCGAGATCGCCAAGTTTCGTTACCCCTACCGTAAAGCCGGTATTTTCTCTAGCCCAAGCAAATACCAAAGTATTATCATGTGCTAAAGCTGCGCCGCGACCATCTTTAAGCGCCTGGAAAGCTTCTGTGTTCTGGTCATATTTAAGGAGTTCGATATCCGGGTAGTTTTTGGCAAAATAAGTTTCTGCCGTCGTTCCCTTATTGACGATGAGTTTCTTGCCTTTAAGCTGACTTACATCCGTGATTGGTTCACCGGTTGGGGAAACAACCCCTAACGCAACCTTCATATAAGGCGCAGCGAAGTCCACTTTTTCTTTTCTTTCCGGTGTAACCGTAAAGTTAGCCAAAGTTATATCCACTTTGTCTGCATCAAGAACTTCTGCTCTCGCAGCCGCTTCAACCAAAACAAATTCAACCGCGTTTTCATCACCGAGCAGATCTTTGGCAATGCGATGAGCAAAATACACATCGTAGCCCTGGTTCTTGCCATTGGCATCGACAAAACCGAATGGAGGCTTATCACTAAATACCGCAACGCGAATCTTGCCGCGTTCTTTGATTTGTTCGATAGAAGATACTTTCTTCTTATCACCCGATGATGCATCTGTTTTTTCATCACTGCCACAGCCAGCGACGAGACCTAAAGTAAAAAGTAACGTAAGTAAAATTGCTATGTTTTTCCATGCTTTCTTCATCATAAACCCTCTTTTCTTATATTTATATCCATAAAATTGCCAAAGGCAAATCAGATAACTGCTTTTTGCTGCACTGGTTCTTGCCCCGCCGAAAATTCAAAGATATTAAGGAATTTGCGGGCCCGATCTGTCTGGGGATTTGTAAAAAATTCTGTCGGAGTCGAGGACTCTACGATTTTTCCACCATCGACGAAGACAATGCGATTGGCGACCGCACGAGCAAAACCCATTTCATGCGTAACAATGACCATCGTCATGCCTTGCTTTGCTAATTCTTGCATAACATCGAGCACTTCCCTGACCATTTCTGGATCAAGCGAAGCTGTGACTTCATCAAACAACATGATTTCCGGATTCATACATAAAGCTCTGACAATAGCCACTCGCTGTTTTTGCCCGCCGGAAAGCTGCGATGGATACGCATCCTTCTTGCCAAGAAGTCCCACACGGTCCAACAGTTTTTCCGCCTGTTCTTTCGCTTCGCTGCGCGCTCTCTTTTGCGCTTTGAGTGGCCCCAGCAGAATATTTTCCAAAATCGTCATGTGCGGAAACAAATCATAACTCTGAAATACCATACCAATTTTTTGCCTGACCAAATGCCATTTAGTTGCATCATTATTGATTGCTTGACCATTGAGCCGTATCTCGCCCTGTTGAATTTCTTCGAGACCATTGAGGCATCGCAGAAAAGTAGATTTGCCGCAGCCAGACGGCCCCAAAACAACGACTACTTCACCGCGTTTAACATCGAGGTCAATTCCATGCAGCACTTCATCTGTACCATAAAATTTTCTGAGATTTTTTACATTCAAAACGCTTTTTCTTGCGTCATCTTTCATACTAAACTCCCCCTAAAGCCGATTAAGACTGCCATTTGCGTTCGAGTTTCTTTGAATACAAAGAAATCGGCCAACAGACAATAAAATAGAGAAAAAATATCAACGCATAAATCCAAAAAGATGCCGTCGGTGTTTTCAAGATAGAAACTTCAATGATTTGCTGCCCAATTTTCAAAACCTCAACAACACCGATCAGAACCACCAATGAAGTCGTCTTGATCATACGCGTCATCAGGTTGATTGCCGCAGGCAGTAACCGTCGCACCGCCTGCGGAATCACAACGTAGCGATAGACCTGCAAACGGGTCAAGCCAATAGCCAGCCCGCTTTCCATCTGGTGCTTCGGCATCGAAGTCACTGCACCGCGAACAAGGTCACCCATTTCGGCAATACCCCAAAGTGAAAACACAATGTCCGACGCAATCTCTGCACTAATATGGACATGAAAGACCTTGGTCGCCCCAAAATAAAAGGCAAACAACCATACAAGTATCGGCACGATGCGTATGACTTCTAGATACAACCGACAGATCCAACGGATAATACGGCGATCCGATGTCATCAATAAGCCAACGATCACGCCTCCTATAGCTGAAACCAGCACCGAAAACAAAGCAATCCGCAGGCTGACTGCCAATCCCATAATCAAACGAACAAAATTTTGACCTTCAAAAATAACGCGGATTCCCCAATCATCCATGGCGAACTCTCCTTTCCAAAAAACTGAGTCCTGCCGATATAGGCAAAAGCAGTATTAAGTAGGATACGATCAATAAAATCAAAGCTTCCGGCGTTTTATAATACATTCCAATCAAATCCTTCGCCACAAACATCAAATCCGCCAGTGCAATTGCTGAAACAACCGACGTTTCCTTCAATAAAAAGATAGCATTCGCCGAAATAGCCGGTAAAGCAATGGCAAAAGCCTGCGGCAAAATGACATAACGCGTAAGCTGATAGCGCGTAAGCCCGATGCTCAATCCCGACTCGATCTGCGATTTGCTCACGGCTTCAAGCCCCGCCCGAAACGCTTCGGCCATATATGAACCACCAAGAAACGCCAAACCGAACACCGCACAAGTATAAGCTTCAAATTTAATGCCAATCTTGGCAAAACCATAATAAAGAAAGAACAACTGAATCAAAAGAGGTGTATTTCTTGATATCTCAATATAAACCGCCACCAGTTTATCAAAAAAACGAACCTTGTAATACACTATAAGTGCACAGATAAGACCGAGAAGCAACGACGCTGCAATGCCCCAGAAAGCAATCTCTAAGGTAAGCTTTCCTGCTTTTATATAGAGAGGAATGCTCGTCAGCATAAAATTATAATCCACCAAAACCCCTCCCGTTTCTCTTTAAACATATATGGTATATATGTTTAATTCCATGTTTGTATTATAGCCGCTTTCTTTCGAGCTGTCAATTTATTTTCATATATTTTTTATATGTTTTAAAAATCCATAGTAAAACTTTCTTCTTAGCAGC
>CBDTTM010000215.1:0-4123 GCA_965363355.1 uncultured Selenomonadaceae bacterium
CGAGTTAGGTGAATACAATGCAACCATCAAAGCCATATCAGAAGAAGCTTTTTTGGTCGTGACACCTGCCGTCTGAACATCTGACGGCAAACTTGCATTAGCTGTCGCTACGTTATTCTGCACTTTTACAGAATCCATATCACTGTTTGTTCCAAGCTTAAATACGACCTGGAGACTGTATCTACCCGTATCATCGACACTTGAGCTCATATAATCCATGCCGTCGGTACCATTTACCTGCTGCTCGATGATCTGAGCAACGGTCTGGTTGACAACGCTGGCATTTGCACCAGTATAAGTCGTCGAAACACCGATCGTTGGTGGCGAAATCTGTGGATATTGCGCAATCGGCAGATTCACTGCCGATATCAATCCTAAAATAACAATAATCAGCGCTATTACAATTGCGAATATAGGCCGATTAATAAAAAACTTTGACAAAATATGGCACCTCCTATGAATTCATTGACAATTTTAAGTCTTCCGGAGTTACCATTGTCACGTCAAGATCTACACCAGCCTGCAGCTTTGTCAAACCTTCAACAACAACTGTATCATCGGCAGATAAGCCTTCTTTAACAATCCAGAAGCTTCCTACCTTTTCGCCAAGTTTAACCGCCCGTGATTCTGATTTGTTGTCGCTGCCAACTACAATGACAAACGATTTGTCAAGCAGCTGCTGTACAGCACGCTGTGGCACTAAAATCGCATTTGGCAGAACTTCTCCGCTTACTTTCACTCTGGCAAACATACCAGGCAAAAGCATATTATTAGGATTGCCGAACAGAGCTTTTACCGATAATGTCCCGGTATTATCACCCAATGCACGGTCAACCTGTTGAATCTGTCCAGTCACTGGATATGCAGAGCCATCACTCAAGGTAAGTGATACACTTGCATTTTGCTGGTTCATTGCATTTGACTGGTTCAAATTCATGAACTTCAAATATTCATTTTCACTGATATTAAACTGAACGTATACCGGATCGATGGTACCGATCGTAACGAGCGTAGTCGAACCTGCTGAAGCATATGTTCCAATTGCTACATCGTCTACAGATACACGCCCGTCTAATGGAGCATAAACAATTGTATCATCTAAGTTTTCCTGTGCTTTTTTTACCAAAGCACTGTTGGAATCTGCCGCTGCGCTATATTGCTGAACGGATGATGACTGCGTCGTGACGGACTGTTCGGAAATCGCATTCGATGCCAGAAGTTCCTGATCACGCTGTAAATCTATCTGCGCATTATTCAAACTTGCCTGCGACTGTGCTAACGTTGCCTGTGCAGAAAGCAATGCACTTTCATACTGACGGGAATCAATTTTATACAAAGCCTGTCCTGCATGAACAGTTTGTCCACCAGTCACATACTTTTCGACAATCGTTCCCGAAACCTTCGATTGTACCTTTACTTCATCTTTTCCTTTGATCTGCCCTGCGTATTCATAGCTTAGGGGCGTATCCTGTTGAATGACTTTCATTGCTTTGACCTGTGCGGCCCCGCCTGTTTTAGCTGCCTGTTTACTGCCGCAACCAGCAACAGTTACCAAGGCAAATAAAAGAGTCAGACCAAACGCACAAGCTTTCGTGTTTTTCCCTAAAAACAAAATATTTTTACCTCCCTTATTAAAAGCTGTAACAATCATGCCTTAGATTATTTATCGGCATAGTTGTCCATACACTTCAACCTTTTCGTTTCTTAATGTGTATAAAAAACGAAATAGTAAATAAATATTTACTATTAGTGAATATTATAGTATAGTATATTTATTGAAAAGTCAAGCTGTTAGACGCTTTACTTTGTTAAATTTATACAAAATTTTATGACGGCCCACAATATTATAGATAAAGGAGTATTTTTAATATTTTATGAACGAATCAAGTTATACATTATTATCAAAAGAGTTCACGGAATGTCTTTTTTCTTTTAATAGGAAGTTTTTTTGTCAAACCTCTCTGCCACTGCCAGTTAATCATTTCATAACCTTGGCATCTCTGCACGATGATCCTTGTTTTAGCATATCTGCTTTAAGCAAGCATCTAAACATTTCTAAGCAGCAAATGACGCCCATTATTGATAAGCTCTTGAAGAACGGTTACGTTTCTAAGCAAGTGTTGTCTGAAGATCGTCGCTGCTCAAGTTTGTCTTTGACCGAAAAAGGCTATGCTTTATTGAAAGAACATAGCGATGAACATGTCAAAAACTTCGAACGGTTGATTTCCGTCTTATCTAACAGTGAAATCAAAGAACTCGACAACTCTTTAAACACCCTGAAAAAGCTATTTGGTAAAATGTTTGCTGCACAACCATGATACATCTCTATATTACACGTTTGACAGGTAAACATGTAATGATGTAAACTAGTTATCAAGTCGCTAGTACGACATTCAAATTCTGAAGAGCCAGAACGACGATAGATTGTTGTTCTGGCTCTTACTTTTAGGAGGCCCATCCTATGAAAAAAAACAAATTGGCTATCATCGGGCTCGGCCATGTCGGCTCAGCCGTGCTGGCACGGGCAATCGCCTGTCAGATCGCGCCTGAGATCGTCTGCATCGACATCGATGAAAAAAGAGCTTACGGAGAAGCATTAGACGCTTCTCATTCCACACCTTGTAATTTTGTTGCTGGAACTAAGATTTACTCCGGCGGCTTTGAAGAATGTGCCGACGCGAGCATCATCATCTGCTCTGGCGGACCTAGCATTTTGCCAGGTGAAAAACTAGACCGGCTCGTCTTGGCTGAACGCAACATCAAAGTAATCAGCGAAATCATGTCCGAGGTCACACGTTTTACCCGCGATGCCGTCTTCATCATGATTACAAACCCACTTGATATCACGACATATCTAGCGGCAACGAAATTCGACTACCCTGCCGGAAAACTTTTTGGCACAGGGACGACGCTCGAAACACTGCGATTCAAACGCATATTAGCAGATCATTATGATGTCGATGCCAAGGATGTGCAAGGCTACATGCTTGGAGAACACGGCAATACCGCCTTCCCTGCCTGGAGTACGGTCAATATCGGTGGCGTTCCGCTCAATCAGCTCGACGATTATTATGTACATACAGAACCTTTCAACCGTGAAAAAATCGCAGCCGGAGTCGTTCAAACAGCCTATGATGTACTTCTATCCAAAGGCTGGACCAACACTGGAATTGCCATGGGCGCCTGCCGACTGGCAAAAGCCGTTGCTTTCAATGAACACTGTATCGTTCCCGTATCGACGCCTCTACAAGGTGAATATGGCCTTTCAAACGTCGCTATGAGTCTTCCGAGCATTCTCGGAAATGAAGGCGTCATCAAACGCCTCCCTCTGCATTTACCTGAAGATGAATTACTTGCCCTTCATAAAAGCGCAGACAGCATCCAAAGTGTCCTTAAAGCAAACCATCTGATTTAAATATAAAAGCGAGGCTTCGTCATAGACGACAGCCTCGCTTCTTTGTTAGCCGATCGAGCTTCTTATACAATCATAATCTTTCATTTATACACCTTCATTTAATAATATTTAACGGAATAAAATTATTAGGATATATTTATTATCAATACGGCAGAGCAACGCTGCGCATTAAATTATCTTCTTGCGATCAATTGACCATTATCTAACAAACCAACAACCGAACCAGTGCTTCTATACTCGAGACGAACCGATTCGGTTTTCTGATGATCCGAATGATATGCTGCCAAAAAACTCAGCATAAATAAAATGGATGAAATCCATATATATGTTTTTTTTCTCATCATAAAACCTCCTCTAAAACAAAAATGCAAAAGATATTTGGTATACAGCCGCCAAATACCTTTTGCTATCAATCACTGATCAGCTAACATCTTATTGTAACAGCTTTTAGGGCAGCATCTAATCCCCGAAAAGCCTTGTATAAGTATTAATACATAATATCACTCAGTAATATTTTTGTCAAGAAAAAAATACACACAATAATTTTTTTAGTGTTGTCTGATCTTTTAAGCCCATCGTTTCACGAGCAGAATGCATCGCTAGAATCGGAATGCCAATGTCCATTGTGCGCATCGGTAAGAGGGAAGATGCGATTGAGCCGAGTGTCGACCCCCCCGTAATATCGGAACGATTGACAAAATATTGATA
>CBDTTM010000216.1:0-4062 GCA_965363355.1 uncultured Selenomonadaceae bacterium
TGAGCGATATACACGCGAACTTGGAACCGCTCTTGTCGCGTTTGAGCGCCTTGTTGAACGCCAAATAGAGCGATTGCGTGAAAGAGAACAGGAGATGGAGAGACTGCGCAGTCGGGGGCCGGGGCTTGGGCGGTAGGGGTTTGTTTTGTTCCCACGATATGCAGCCTTCCTTGCTTTTTCACTCTATACTGACTACTGTCAGTATAGAATTTTCAAAACTGTATAGGCAATCACTATGAAAAAAATCGCTTGTCTTTTCTGTGTTTTTACTTTGATCCTGTTGGCCCAAATCGGAAATGCCCAAGCTGCGACACAAGAGTATTTAAGTACGGCTGCGCTCCTAAAAGCTGCAGAGCAGGGAGATGCTAGAGCCCAAGTCCTTATTGGCGTAATGTACCACTCTGGCAAGAGTGTGCAGAAAGATTATGCGAAGGCCGCACAATGGTTTCAGAAAGCAGCCTCCCAGGATAACCCCGATGCTCAATTCTTCTTGGGCATGATGTATCGAAAAGGCGAGGGCGTTTCGCAAGACAATGCCAAGGCGCTGCAATTGTATAGAAAAGCTGCGGATCAAGGGCATGACGAAGCCCAGTTCAATTTAGGAGCAATATACGACAGTGGGCAAATAGTCCCTAAAGACCATGCTACAGCCGCACAATGGTTCCAAAAATCCGCAATCCAGGGAAACGCCAATGCCCAGTTTAATTTAGGTAACATATATTATAGCGGAGATGGTGTACCAAAAGACTATGTTAAAGCAGCACAATGGTACGAAAAGGCGGCTGAGCAAGGTATCGCCAGTGCTCAGTACAACTTAGGCGGAATGTACGAGATGGGGCTAGGTGTTCCCAAAGACCTGCGCAAAGCCGGACTTTGGTACATAAAAGCCACAGAGCAGGGCCATGCCAAGGCGCAATACCGCCTGGGCATGTTGGCCTTGAGCCTGAACATGCCCTCTGAAAATGCCTGTTGGTGGTTGGCTGGCGCAGCGGATCAGGGTGTAAGAGAAGCTCTTGACGCATATAACAAACACTGTGCCAAATAGAGATTTTGTGAATCTTCTTAATCTGGAAAGGACAAGGGAATGAAAAAAATAACATTCTATCTTGGCTGTATATTTCTTTTGGGTATATTGATTCAAGCAAAAAATGCCCAAGCTGCTGAGATAAATTTAGCTGATTTGCAAAAAGCTGCTGAACAAGGGGATTCCGTGGCACAGTATAACTTAGGACGATTATACGCGGATGGAGTCAGTGTACCCCAACATGACCGCAATGCTGTGGAATGGTGGCAAAAGGCGGCTAATCAAGGGCAAGTAAACGCGCAGGCCGGTTTAGGAATGATGTACGCCTCGGGGCGCGGCGTTCCTAAGGACACCCAGATGGCCTTAGAATGGTTTCGGAAAGCAGCAGAACAAGGGCATTGGGGTGCGCAATATAACTTAGGGCAGGCGTACGCATACGGACTAGGTGTCCCTGAGAACGCACATAATGCCCTGGCATGGTGGGAAAAAGCAGCAGAGCAAGGACATGCCCAAGCGCAACATAATGTAGGCCTGATCTATGTGTATGGGATCGGTGGCGTCCCCAAAGATGACAACAAGGGTTTGGAATGGCTTAAAAAGGCCGAAGCTCAAGGAGTGCGTTGGGACATATACAATCCAAGGTTTAAGTAATATGGAAAAACTGCTTACTATATTTGCTGCAGTAGTAATATTTATAGTATGGGGGACAATACGAGCAAGACGAATTCAAAATGATAGATTAAAAAAAACAAAAACTATATTGAACAATATAAATCAGCTATTAAGCTCTAATGCTAGTGAAATGCATTTATATGACGTTACCTATAGCGATGCTCGTGAGGTGATGGAATGGTACTTTCAGATACAGAATAATGAAATATACAAAAAACCAGATAAAACTAGTGAAATAGGCACATTGATAGAAAAATTCAGAGCTAAACCAAATCCATATAGACCCATAAAAAATTCTGAATCTTTTTTATTGCAAATAAATAACATTGAATATTTGGTTATTTTATCGCCTGGCCGAGCAACTTCTGTCCTTGTATCAGCTTTACTAGAGATTGAAAAAGTTACGCCAGGCACTCCATTAAGAAACGCCCATCCTGTTAATGATTATACAACTGACTGGACCAGCGTCTCGGCAAACTACAGAAAAAAACAGTGCTATATATGCCAGAATTGCGGCGTTGACCTGAGCACTGAGCGAATGCTTTTGCATACGCATCATAAAAATAGAGACAAAGGCGATAATAGGGAAAAGAATCTAATTGCTTTATGTGTGGTCTGCCATAAAATGCAGCCATATCATGAACAACGTCTATTCGTGTCAGATAGTGATTCAAAAAAAATTGCCTTACTCAAAAAGCAGCAGGGATTGGAGAATCAAACATAACCAGAGACCCACAATAAAAATCAGCCAACTTCAAGCCGAGCTACAGGACTCGGTTTGCGGGTATAATAAGTTTTGGGGAAGAATAGTTGCTTAGATTGCTGCGACACACGAGAATCTGTTAGATTAAGCAATCTATAAATTGCGCCATTTTTAAAATAATAGGCTCCTGCACTGTTCAAGTCCTTCAATTTTTTGCTCAATGTTTGTGTAATTTTCCCAATCAAATGCACTTAAAATTTCTAGCAATTTCGTATTTTGTTTTAAAATTGAAATATCGCTTTTTATAGATGACTGCTCATAAGCAGTTATAAATTCGTCATCGCTGAAGTCTCCTGGATGCTTTTGAAGTGCCATGGTGAGCTTAAAATGATCTATTAACTTGCAAAGTCTGTAAATGTCATTTTTATTTGTAGTTAAACTTATTTGGATGTTTTTAACACGGTACGCGTTATAGGCAGACAAGCATGCAGCCCCTCCAGATATGACCGCCAGAACAATGTTTACACAGGAATTATCCATTATTCACATCTCCTAGCGGCATATCAGTGAATGTCCATTTTCCCAATTTAGCAATTGAGCGTTTGTTAGAGGTTTTTTTTCATACGTTGTTGTTGCGTAAGATGTTTTCAAGATTTGTTCACTCAGGGTAAGCTCGTCATAATCTTTTTCTCTATAGCATACACCACTTTTTGCTGTGCCGTATACGTAGTGTATTTCAGCAAAAACTTCTCGGTCATCACGATACACCATGGTTATCCCATGTTTTTCCCCGTCTACGTATTGAACTGTTTGACTCACATTGCCATTATGTTGGTTGTAATATTTGACAGTACCATGAATTCGTCCGTCTTTGTATGGTGTTTCACTTTTGAGTTTTCCACCTTCATAGTAACTCATCCTCGTCTTGTTTTCGTCAGCGATGGTTTGTAATCTTAATTGCGCATTGGTATTTCCATGGTTTGCTGCTTTTTGATACCATTCTGCAGCTTTGATTCTATCTTTAGTCACGCCTTGACCTTTGAAATACATTTCTCCCAAATTATATTGCGCATCAACGTGGCTTTGTTCGGCTGCTTTTTGAAACCACTGGAAGGCTTTTATTTCATCTTTCGATACCCCATATCCTTTAGCATACATTGATCCTAGCTCAAATTGTGCCTCAGGATCACCTTGGTCAGCCGCTTTGCGATAACCTTCAACAGCTTTTTTGTACCAGTAAGTAGCTTGGTCTTTATCTTGTCTAACACCTCGTCCCTCGGCATACATCTTGCCTAAAAGGTACTGAGCGTCAGTATCTCCTTGCTCAGCTGAAAGTTGTATCTTTTTTGATTGCTCGTCACTGCATCCGCTAACAAGCGGCGCCAAACACAAAAGAAAAATACAGTAAAGGAAAATGGCGTAGTTACGCATACAGCGACCTCAAATTTTTATATATGTTGCCCAAACTGATACCAAAAATCCCACTTTTGACGGTGGCAAGTCAATACATCCATTATGGATATTTTTCAAATCTGTGGGGCAGAGCGTGGGGCAAATTTGCCCCACAACGAAAAAGGCACTCACATTTTCATGTAAGTGCCTGAATTCTCTTGGCGTCCCCAAGGGGATTTGAACCCCTGTCGACGGCGTGAAAGGCCGTTGT
>CBDTTM010000217.1:0-4061 GCA_965363355.1 uncultured Selenomonadaceae bacterium
TTGTGCATTTGTAGAAAATGAACTTCTTCACATTGTCTATACAGGTAATGTAAGAAATGAAATGAAAGAAAGAGAATCTTATCAATGTTTGGGAATCTTACAAAAAGATGGAACAATAAAAAAAGACAAGGTATTGATTCAACGTCAACCAGCTGGATATACGGCACATTTTCGCGATCCATATGTGTTTTTTCGGGATGGTAAAAAATATATGATTTTGGGCGCTCAGAATAAAGAACTACAAGGCAGGCTGCTTATTTATGGCGAAGGAAAAGAAAACTGGCATTTTATCGGAGAAGTTCAGACGGAGCTTAGTGATTTTGGCTATATGTGGGAATGTCCGAATCTATTGCGCTTTGGTAAGATAGATGTTTTGCTCTTTTCGCCGCAGGGTCTTTTGGCTGAGCGTTATAAAAACCAAAATCTTTATGAGGTGGGCTATGTCATGGGAGAGCTTGATGCAGAAAATGCAGTGCTCCGCCATGGTGATTTTATCGAACTTGACCACGGTTTTGATTTTTATGCACCACAAGTCATGGAGCATGATGGGAGAAAAATTCTCATTGGCTGGATGGGGATGCCTGATCGTGATGAAGAATACCCGACAGCGGCAGAGGGCTGGATGTTTTCTTTGACAATGCCTAGAGAATTGATTCTAAAAGAAGGAAAAATCCATCAGCAACCTGTCCGTGAACTGGAAAAATTGCGCGGTGAATTTTGCTTTGCTTTTACGGGATGTGTTAGAAATTGGAGCTATATCCTGCCGCGACGAAGCGAAATTGATTTAAAAATCCAACTTGATGATGTGGAACAGATACAGTACACTTTATTTTTTGGTTCTGAGCAAATCGTTTTTGCCTACGACCGAGAATTGCAGTCAATGACTATAGATCGAAGTGGCATGAACCTTGGCGGGCAGGGAAGTCGTCGGTTTAGACTGGATTGTGGAGAGGTGTTAGAGGTCAGGCTGTTCATTGACCAAAGCGCTATTGAATGTTTTTTCCAACAAGGAGAAGAAGCTGCATCATTTTTGTATTTTCCACAGAAAGAATGCGTTCCAGAAATTTCAGTGCAGGCAGATACGCCTTGGAAAAAACTAGATTGCACCGTTTGGGAACTTGATGGACTTGTATATGATACTAGAATAGAAAAATGACACGAAACATAAATAAAAATATAAGGCATCCGCTGTTGACGGATGCCTTATATTTTTTGTAGAAGAGCTCATTGAAGCAGGGTTTGACCAAAATAGACAATACAGCCCATGAAAACGATGAAGAAAACATAATATTTGGCGACAGCTTTTAATAATTCGCTATCCCGTCCCGTGACTGAAATTGCTGCGGTCGCAATTGCGATGCTTTGGGGTGAAATCATTTTGCCGGCACAGGCGCCTGTCGCATTTGATGCTGCCAGCCAGATTGCATTTGAATAAATTGCGGTGGCTGAGGCTGTTTGGAGTTTGCCAAAAAGCACACTGCTCGAAGTAGCTGAGCCTGTGATGAAGGTGCCAACGGAACCGATAAAGGGGGCGATGATTGGATAGAAGACTCCCGTTGTATTGACGGCTGTTTCAGCTATTTCATTTGTCATACCGCTGTACCCCATGATTTTGGCGGTTGCTATGACGGTGATGATGGTGATGATCGTGTTGCGTAGGCTGATAATGGTTTTAAAGAGAACATGGAACATTTCGCTAAAGGACGCAGATTGGACGCGGCCGCCAATGAAGGATGCGAGCAAGATCAGAATACCAGGGGTGGCCAGCCAAGTGAATGTATAGGGGGCGGCATCGCTGCCGCTGTATATAAGTACAGAAGTTTTGATGAGGTTTAGTGGCTGGGTTATTGCAGGGATGAGTTTTGATGTGATGAGCAAAAATATAAAGATGAGAATGAATGGCAGGCAGGCTAAAGCTCCTTTTTTAAAAGGCACAGATATGGGGCTTATATCCATTTTGTAGGCAGCATCGCTTACTTTGGCGGCTTTTGCATAAAGGACTATGGCTGTCATTGTACAGATGGAGGCTGCGACGACCGCGAGTTCAGGTCCAATCAAAAAGGAGACGAGCATTTCTGGCAGGAGAAAACTGAGCCCTGCAACTAAGGTGAGACCGAAGACCCCTTTGAGAGCACGAATAGATCGACCAGTTACCATTACAATAAGAAAAGGGCAGAGTAAATTGAGTGGAGCTAGTTGAAAACTTACATATTTTGCAAGTTGAAGCGGAGCTATACCTGTGATTTGTCCTAAGGTTACGAGTGGTATCCCTATGGATCCATATGCAGTTGGTACAGAGTTGGCGATAAGGCATACGAGTGCTGCTAGCAAGGGATTTATGCCTATGCCGACAAGCATGCTGGCAGGAATTGCGATTGCTGTGCCAAATCCGGCCATTCCCTCAAGAAAGGCACCAAATCCCCAGGCAATCAGCAGTACGAGAATGCGGCGATCTGTACTTACGGACGTGAGCATTTCTTTTATCGTATCCATGCTTTTGGTGTGGATAGATAAGTTGTACGTAAAAATTGCAGCAATGATGACCAATAAGATTGGCCAGCAAGCAAGGGCGACGCCTTCTAGGATCGCTGTAGCGGCATTGAGCAGCGGCATGTTATAAGCAAACAGCGCGGCTATTGAAGCAACAAGTAAAGCGATAGGACAAGCTTTATGACTGGATATTTTTAATAGGCTAAGAGCGATGATGAGCCAAATAATAGGAGATAGTGCTACGATGAACAAAGGGAATCAGTCCTTTCCATAAATAAATAGAAAACGAAAATATTTTTATTTTTAAAAAATTCGATTAATTTAAAAGTGGAAAATCATATGGACTTGATGTCTTTATTCACGTCTGATGCAGCTGTCTTAATAGCTGCATCAAAACGTGAGATAGATTAGATAGATAAGTTTTCAGCGAGGATGTCAGCGACATGCTTGACCTGGATATTAGGAGCTTGTTGGTCGAGGCCTCCTTGGATCTGCATCATACAGGCTGGGCAAGCGACAGCAACGGTATCGGCTCCTGTGGCTTTAATATTGGTAATTTTTTCTTTGAGCAAAGGAAGTGATATCTCACTGTATTTGACGCCAAAAGCACCGGCCATGCCACAGCATTTGTCACAGTTTTTCATTTCGACAAATTTATATCCGGCGGATGCTTCAATGAGAGCGCGCGGCTGCTTGGTTATGCCAAGTCCTCTTTTCATATGACAGGAATCATGATAGGTGACCAGGTGTTTTGTTTGTTTATTCGACGGAGCTAAGCGCCCCATTTTCTTGTAGGCATCTGCGACAAAACTAGTGAATTCACGAATTTTTGCTGCCATTTTTTCTGCGCGGATGAGCCACTGGGGCTCATCTTGGAAAAGTTCTACGTAAGTCTTGTGCAGTGTTTCAGCACATGTTGGACAAGCACTGATGATGACGTCAGCATTGGCGGCTTCAAAAACTTCGATATTCTTTTTTGCTATCTTACGACCGGTTTCACGGTCGCCCATGCCGAGGACGGGTTTTCCACAGCAGTTTTGGCCTTCAGGGAAAATTACTTCGATGCCGAGATCTTGTAAGACTTTGACCACGGATTCGCTTGTGTCAGGGAAAACAAAATCTAGATTGCAGCCGCTAAAGAAAGCAGCTCGCAAAGAAGGTTTTGCCGGATTTTTTTTGAGTAGACCGGGCATGCGGTCACGAAATGGTTCGGCTGCTAATGCCGGCAGGCTGCGACCTTCGGTCATTCCAGCAAAAAAGAGCGGTAGATGGCGAATGAATTTACCGGATTGAACTGGCTTTTGTGCTACGGAAGCGATTCGCAGCAGTGTGTGAAATACCTTGCGGTTGGAAAGTACATTTTGGAAAACAGCTTTTTCGGGAAGTTTAAGGCCCTTTTCTTGTACAGCGCGGGAACGGAGTTCATCAATGAGGTCTGGAATAGGGATTTTTCCCGGACAAATTGATTCACATTTACGGCAGCCTATGCAAAGGTCACTGAATTTTGAGAAATCATCGATGCTGCTTAAAAGGCCGGTGAGTATGGCACCGATGCCGCCGGAGTATATGTG
>CBDTTM010000218.1:0-4047 GCA_965363355.1 uncultured Selenomonadaceae bacterium
TGAATAAATACATATGTATAATCCTATCATATTTTAAATATTTGTCAAGAAAAACTCCTCTTCAATTACAAAAATTGAAATTTTTCCAATACTTTTCAAATCAAACTTTATTTTCATTCACCCTTGTTGTAAACTAAATTTAATTCCAACTTTAACGCACATACAGAAAGGGTGAGATTTTATTGAAATTCTTTAATTTCTATCAAGGAAATGATATTCATTTAGGTGCTGTCGAAAACGACCGCGCAATCGATGTAACCGCAGCAAAAGGCAGGGCTCCCAAAAACATGAAAGAGCTTTTAGTCGGTGGTCTACCCGCCGAGAAATCCGTACAAGAGCTTTTCAGTGCAATAAATACGCCGCTAGCACCTGCTGATCTTATTTTTGCCCCACCAATCCTTCAACCGGGGAAAATCCTTTGTATTGGCCTTAACTATGCAGACCACAGCGAAGAAACCCATATGCAGCTTCCAGCCGCCCCTACGATTTTCAGCAAATTTTCAAATGCACTAGCTGCACACAATCAAGCAATCCCTTTGCCAAAAACAGCATCACAGTATGATTACGAAGCCGAACTCGTCATCGTCATCGGCAAAAAAACGCATAATGTTAAAACAGAAAATGCTCTAGCCTCTGTTTTGGGTTACACAATCGGCAACGATTTATCCGCTCGTGACCTGCAAACTAGAACATCTCAGTGGCTCCTCGGCAAAACGCTCGATAAATTCGCCCCAATCGGGCCCTATCTTGTCCCTGCCAATGAAGTAGATCCAGCAAACCTTCGCATCCAATCCTACGTCAACGGACAACTTCGCCAAGACAGCAATACCAGTAAAATGATTTTTGACTGCGCTTATATCATCAGCTACATATCCCAGTATATGACCCTGCATCCTGGCGATATCATATTTACAGGAACTCCCGCTGGCGTCATTCTCGGTTATCCACCAGAAAAACAGATTTGGCTCAAAGCCGGTGACAAAGTCACCGTCCGCATAGAAAAACTTGGAGAATTAACCAATCAGCTTATATAAAACTATACAGCCTAAAGTAAACCGTACAAAACAGTCTAGTTGTTTTTAAAATAATCAATGGTGGGATTTTCATTGGCTCCGTAAAGTTTTACAACAAAGGAGGATCACCGACTCGAAAGAGCCAGTGATCCTCCTTTGTTGTTGGGGAGTTATTTCGCAGCCCCTTATTCTATATAAATCACGTTCAAATATTTTCTAAGACTCTAATATCATTTTTGACAATATGTTTCTCTTTTTTAATTTCAAGTCCGTTGATCAAATGGGCAAACACCAACTGCATCGCTTTATTGCCCTGCGTATAAGGATGCTGGTAAATTGTCACATCGATAACTTGCTGTTTGAGCATTTCAATCGTTGTTGGCACACTGTCAAACGATACGATTTTTATATGCATTTGCCGATTTTGTGCAAGCACAGCCCGGCAAACACCATAAACACCGGCAGCAACAATGAATATGGCATCTAACTGCGGATATTTTTCAAGCAAACGATTGGTAGCCTCAAAAGCAATGATATCATCGTCTTCTGACTCAACGATTTCCAGAATTTTAAGCTCAGGATATTTACGCTCGATGACTTTTTCAAAACCAGCAATGCGCTGATTATGGCCTGTAACTTTAAAAGACCCCGTCACAATGCCAATATTTGCCTTACCGCCCGTCAATATTCCCATGATGCCGCATGCGGTTTCTCCACCATTTATATAGTCACTGCCTACATAACAGGCCCTTTGGCTATTTTCAAGATCGGTATTCACCGTTACAACAAAAACGCCTTGTTCTACCAACGCATCAATTTTATGTTTGACTTTCAAATCGCTTATCGGGTTTAAAATCAATGCATTTACTTCTTTGCCAAGCTCGGTCATCAATCGGCATTGTTCTTCTGCATCATAGCCATGCATCGTTTTAATCCGTACTTTCATGCCATAAGATGCATATTCTTTTTCGGCAGAGCGTATACCATGGATGACTTCATCAAAAAAAGGATTTCCTTCTGAGATAAGTAAGACGCCGACGACTACGTTTTTCTTTTTTGCAGCTAAAGCTTTGCCGGCCGGATTGGGCTTATACCCCATCTGTTCTGCAATCTTTCTTACAAATGTTTCTGTCTCTGGCTTTACTTTACCGCGATTATTGAGCACACGGTCCACAGTCCCCCGAGAAACATTGCATATTTCCGCTATTTTCTTGATTGTTATCGCCATTGTCCACATTCCTTTACGTTGCCAAAATTCTTTGTATAAAGAATAACATGTCCCTGTGAATGCCGTCAACTAGCTTGAGCAGCAATTCACCACGAGCAATTTGTCAAATCAGAGATTCGCTAACTGCTGGAATTGATCTTTGATTTGCCCGTAGATCTGGCAATAGACATCATGACCTTTTTCATAGTAATCTTGATTCTCTTTAATCGGCTGGCATATCTTATCTGTAGTAATAATAGCATCACAAGCATCTGCGACATCGCTAAAAACCCCCGAAGCAACTCCTGCAAGAATTGCGACGCCAAGCACTGCACCTTCTTGTAAAGCTGCGGTCTGTACCGGACAATTGAACATATCTGCCAGAATTTGCTGCCAAAACGCCGACTTGCTGCCACCACCACAAGCCATCATTTGATCAACCTTTATTCCCATCTCATCTAAGATGGACTGGCAGTCTTTCAATGAATACGATACGCCTTCCATTACAGCTCGAAGTAAATCTGCTTGCTTATGAATCGCCGATAAGCCAAAAAAGACACCTCGGCAATCCGGATCAAGATGGGGTGTCCGCTCACCCATAAGGTATGGTAAATACAATAACTTATTGCTGCCAATCGGTGCGCTTGCAGCTTCACGATTAATAAACTCAAAAAAGTCCATTCCGAGCGATTTTGCTTTTTCTTTATAATCAGCACAAAACGTATCAAGATACCAGCTAAGAGAAAGCCCTGCCGCCTGCGTAACCCCCATTACATGCCAGCACCCCGGGACTGCACAACAAAAAGTATGTACTCTGCCCTTAGGGTCGATTGTAATTTTTGAACTATGCGCAAAGACCACGCCACTAGTACCAATCGTCGTAAAGGCCCGTCCATCTCTGACTGTCCCAGTCCCTACGGCAGCTGCCGCATTGTCACCAGCACCACCGGCGACAACGACATTTGTTGTAAGTCCCAACAAAGAAGCTGCCTCCGAACTCAAATAACCTGTTATTTCTGGTGATTCATAGACTTTCGGCAAAAGTGCCGGATCGATTTCAAGTTTTGCCAGAATTTCTTCTGACCAGCAACGATTTGGTATATCGAGCAGCTGCATGCCGCTCGCATCCGATACCTCGGTCGCATACTGTCCAGTCAAACGAAATCGAACATAATCTTTAGGTAAAAGAATATGTGAACATTTTTTATAATTTTCCGGTTCATGGTTTCGCACCCAAAGGATTTTAGATGCCGTAAATCCCGTTAAAGCTGGATTTGCTGTAATTTCCATCAAACGTGAAGCGCCGACCTTCTGGGTAATCTCTTCACATTCTTTCGCCGTACGCTGGTCACACCAAATAATGGCTGGTCGAATGACTTCATCTTTCGAATCAAGCATAACAAGCCCATGCATTTGACCGGAAAGACCTAGTCCTTTGACCTCTGCACCAGAAATACCCGATGATTTCAAGACACATTGAATCGTATGGACCGCTGCAGTATACCAATCCTCTGGATTTTGTTCTGCCCAGCCATTTTGCGGCTGGTATAAAGGGTATTCCTCTGATGCTGAGGCTATGCTTTTACAATTTTCATCAAATAAAACCGTTTTTGTCGATGATGTTCCCACATCAATTCCCAATAGATATCTCATATCTGCTCTCCACCCTTTTGGTATTTACCTTTGCTATACCGTTAAATTTTTCCCTGCCAAGCCAATAAACGCGCCATCTTTATCCAGCCCACTTTCCGGATGAGCAATCAACCATTTATTTGCCGCAAACAAAAGTTGATTTTCTCCTTGGCGCGGAGGTACTTGCACAAGAGC
>CBDTTM010000219.1:0-4011 GCA_965363355.1 uncultured Selenomonadaceae bacterium
GTTTTCATCGATTTTGCTCAAGGGCATCGGCGATTGTTGTGAACGTTATGGCTATGGGGTGCTCATCACGAATACCGATGACGATCCCGTGAAGGAAAGAGAATATATCGAAGCGATGATCGATCAGCATGTCGATGGTATCATCCTTAACACGACAGGCCAGAATCTGCCTTTTCTTTTACAGATGGGAAAGGAAGATATCCCGATTGTCTTGGCGGACCGGCCAATCGAGGTAAAACTTTTTGATACAGTGAGAACCGAAGACCGCAAGAGTATGTTTGAGGGGCTGCAGCATCTATATGACCAGGGCTGCAGAAGCGTAGGCCTTTTCACTGAAGCTTTAGAAAACGGTACACGTATTTGCCGCTCGGAAGCTTATCAAGATGCTTATCGTGAGATCTTTGGCAAAGTACCGCAGATTTATTTTGTCGATACAGCAAAGGAAGAAGAGACGGTGGCGGTCCTTGAACAGTTTATGGCGGATAATGCTGGCGTGAAGCGGGCGATTTTCACCGCAAATGGTACGGTTACCCTACAGGTCGTGCGGACGATGCTTCAAGCGGGCTTGCATTTTCCTGAAGACATTGCGCTTTGCGGCTTTGATAATTGGGAATGGACAGGCTTGGTCGAAGATGGAATCACTGTAGTAGAGCAGCCTACCTATAAGGTTGGCCGCGAATGCGTAAAACGCATGATGGCAAGAATCTATCGAAGTCCAAATGCTTTACCCAAATTAATCGAATTGCCTTGTAACCTTATTATTCGAAAGTCATCACAAAGCATCACGAAAAGATAAATGCAGCACTTTGTTGTTGCTATTCTTGTAATTTATAGATTGAAAATGATTTAGGAGGAAGAGAAATGATTGAAGTATTGACGATTGGTGAACCTATGGGCTTGTTGGTGGCAGATGAAGTGAAGCCGCTTGAGGAGGTCGAGCATTTTACCCGGTATGTTTGCGGGGCTGAAGTGAATTTTTCCGTAGGAATGGCTCGATTAGGACATGAAATGGCTTATGTCAGCAAGATCGGCAACGATCCTTTTGGCAAGCATATCAAGAAATTCTTGCTTGAAAACAAGATCGATAATCGTTATGTGAAATTCGATGAAGATCACATGACCGGGATGCAGCTTAAAGCCAAAGTGGTAGATGGCGACCCGGAAGTGGTCAACTTCCGCAAGAATACAGCGTTTGCTAATTTGACTGCAGCAGATATTGAAAACATTGATTGGAAAGGCATCCGCCATTTACATATAACGGGGATTCCGGCAGCATTGTCTAAATCTTGTCGCGATGCGATCTATGTGCTGATGGATACGGCGAGAGATCATGGTGTACAGATTTCTTTTGATACGAATCTGCGCCCGGCTCTTTGGAAAGATAAGGCTGAAATGGTTCGCGTCATCAATGATTTGGCTTTTAAAGCGGATATCGTTTTGCCGGGAATTGCTGAAGGCAAGATTTTGACCGGGTCAGATGACCCTGAAACCGTTGCCGATTTTTACTTGAAAAAGGGTGTAAAAACAGCGGTCATCAAAGTGGGATCTAAAGGTTCATTTGTTAAGAGCAAAGATGAGAAGTTCATGGCAGGCGCGTTTCATGTAGAAAAAGTTGTTGATACAGTAGGCGCTGGTGATGGTTTTGCAGTCGGCGTCGTCAGTGCGATCCTTGAAGGCAAAAGCTTGAAAGAAGCAGCTGAGCGCGGCGCAGCTATAGGCGCCATGGCAATCATGGTAGAAGGGGACAATGAAGGCTTGCCAACAAGAGACGGCCTACAAAAATTCCTTGATCAAAATAAAACAAATTAATTTGGGAGGCTTTTGATAAAATGGATATTCGTTATTCGGCAAATCAGCGTGACTTCAAACGCTATACAACGGAAGAAGTAAGACAGGAATTCCTGATTGAAAAATTATTTGTGGAAAATGAGATAACGGCAGTTTATTCGCACGTAGACCGTATGGTTACACTTGGCTGCATGCCGACAACGGACGCAGTTGCCATCGATAAAGGCATAGATTGCTGGGCCAATTTTGGTACGCATTTCTTCTTGGAACGCCGTGAAATCGGTATCTTCAATATCGGAGCACCGGGAACTATCACAGCCGATGGTACGGAATATAAGCTTGGCACACAGGATTGTTTATATGTCACGATGGGAACCAAGGAAGTTACGTTCAAAAGCGTAGATGCTAAAAATCCGGCTAAGTTTTATATGGTTTCGGCACCGGCACATAAGCCTTGCAAAACGACGTTTATTTCAATCGACGATGCAGCGAAAAAGCCTTGTGGTGCTATGGAATCCGCCAATGATCGCGTAATCAATCAGTTCATCCATCCAGATGTGTTAGAAACTTGCCAATTGTCGATGGGCTTGACGCAGTTGAAGCCTGGCAGTGTTTGGAATACGATGCCGGCACATACACATGAGCGCCGTATGGAAGTTTATTTGTATTTCAATATTCCGAAAGACAATGTGGTTTTTCATATGATGGGAGAAGGCGACCAAACGCGCCATATCGTCATGCAAAATGAACAGGCTGTCATCAGCCCATCGTGGAGCATCCATTCTGGTTGCGGCACATCTGCTTATACCTTTATTTGGGCTATGGGCGGTGAAAACAAAGCTTTTGATGATATGGATAATATAAAAATGACGGATATGCGCTGAGGAGTGGGAACATGGACTATTTAAAACAATTTTCGTTAGAAGGCAAGGTAGCCTTGGTTACCGGCGCTGCATATGGCATCGGTTTTGCAATGGCAAAAGCGTATGCAAAAGCTGGTGCTAAGATTGCTTTCAATTGCCGCAGCCAAGAACATCTCGATAAAGCTCTGGCGGATTATAAGGCTGAAGGAATTGACGCTGCGGGTTTTATCGCTGATGTCACAGATGAAGAACAGGTCGCTGTGATGGTTGCAGATATCGAAAAGAAGCTTGGAACCATTGATATACTCGTCAACAATGCAGGAATCATCAAGCGCATTCCAATGTGTGAAATGAGTGCGGCGGAGTTCCGTCAGGTAGTCGATATCGATCTCAATGCACCATTCATTGTAGCAAAAGCGGTTATTCCTGGAATGATCAAAAAAGGTCATGGCAAGATCATCAATGTTTGCTCGATGATGAGTGAACTTGGCCGTGAAACCGTTTCTGCCTATGCAGCAGCTAAAGGCGGGCTCAAGATGCTCACACGCAACATTGCATCTGAATACGGGGAACATAATATTCAGTGCAATGGTATCGGGCCTGGCTATATAGCCACTCCACAGACGGCGCCGCTTAGGGTCAAGGGCAATCCTTTCAATGATTTCATCATTTCCAAGACACCGGCTGCCCGTTGGGGGACACCAGAAGATCTAGAAGGCCCGGCAATCTTCCTGGCATCGGATGCGTCGGATTTTGTCAACGGACATATTCTTTATGTCGATGGTGGTATTTTGGCCTATATAGGCAAGCAGCCTTGATACCTAAAGACAGAAACTGCTGAGAGCTCGCCTCTCAGTGGCCTTTGTCCATATAAATAATCTAAATATTTTATTTATTGGTTTAAATGAAAAAATTCAAGAAATGAGGAATTGCAAATGAAAATCAAACAATCCATTGAACGTATTCCAGGTGGGCTCATGTTGGTACCGTTATTTCTTGGGGCATTATGCCATACTTTTACGCCGGATGCCGGCAAATATTTTGGTTCTTTTACAAACGGTCTTATAACAGGTACAGTGCCAATTCTTTCTGTCTGGTTCTTTTGCATGGGAGCTGGCATCGATATCAAATCGACAGGAATGGTGCTGCGGAAATCCGGTACGATCGTGTTGACCAAAATACTCGTTGCTTGGATCGTTGGTATGGTTTGTGTGAGCTTCATGCCATCTGGCATGATCCAAACGGGTTTTTTTGCAGGCCTATCGACACTTGCAATCGTAACAGCTATGGATATGACCAATGGGGGACTTTACGCTTCGATCATGCAGCAGTATGGCACCAAAGAAGAAGCTGGGGCATT
>CBDTTM010000220.1:0-4011 GCA_965363355.1 uncultured Selenomonadaceae bacterium
TTTTTGATTGATGAAAGCATCGTTCAAGGCATTGTTGAAGCAGCCGAAATCAAACCGGGAGAAAAGGTTTTGGAAATCGGTCCAGGGATAGGAACCTTGACCCAAGGCATTGCTGAAGCTGGAGCAGAGGTAGTTGCCGTGGAGCTTGATAAAAAGCTGCCAGCCGTCCTTGCTGAAACTTTGGCTGGCTATGATAATGTGAAGATCGTTCCGGGGGATATATTGAAAGTAAATATTCCGGAAATCATGGGAGACGGCAGTTTTAAAGTAGTTGCCAATTTGCCGTATTATATCACAACGCCGATTATTATGGCACTACTCGAGCAGCATTTGCCGATAACAAAGTTGGTTACGATGGTTCAAAAAGAAGTAGCTTTGCGTATGGTTGCTCAGCCTGGTAAGAAAGACTATGGTGCATTATCGGTAGCTGTCCAGTATTATACGGAGCCTAAGATTATGCTCGATGTGCCGCCGACGTCCTTTTTACCGGCACCAGAAGTCGATTCTGTGGTCATTGGCTGCCGGGTACGTTCCAAGGCACCAGTTGATGTAATCGACGAAAAGATGTTCTTCCGTGTAGTCAAAGCCGCTTTTGGTCAGCGCCGGAAAACGTTGAACAATGCGCTTAAAGCCATGGGCGTCGACAAGACAATCGTTCAGGATGTATTAGCGGCGGCAGGCATCGATGGCGTGCGTCGTGGTGAAACGTTGTCGTTAGCAGAGTTTGCCAAGATTGCCGATGCGGTCAGTCAAAGTGAGACCAACATTTAAGAATGAGGTGATGATATGAAGTTCATTTCATGGAATGTCAATGGGCTAAGAGCTTGCCTGGGCAAAGATTTTATGAAGTCCTTTGCTGCTTTGGATGCTGATGTATTTTGCTTGCAGGAAACAAAAATGCAGGTAGGACAAGTCGAGGTCGATTTGCCAGGGTATCATCAGTACTGGAACAGTGCCGAAAAAAAAGGCTATTCCGGTACGGCGGTCTTTTCGCGGGAACAGCCGTTGAACGTAACGTATGATATGGGAATTGAAGAACATGACCATGAGGGACGCATTATTACTTTAGAGTTTGCTTCGTTTTATTTGGTCAATGTCTATACGCCAAATTCTAAACGCGAACTCGAACGTTTATCTTATCGCATGACATGGGAAGATGATTTCCGAAAATATTTATTGGCACTAGAAACAACTAAACCAGTTGTTCTTTGTGGTGATTTGAATGTCGCTCATGAAGAAATCGATTTGAAAAATCCAAAGACGAATCATCGCAATGCTGGTTTTACCGATGAAGAACGCACTAAGATGACGGAGCTCTTAGCGGCAGGCTTTGTCGATAGTTTCCGGGTGCTCTATCCAGAAAAAACTGGTATCTATAGTTGGTGGTCATATATGCGCAAGGCCCGTGAAACAAATGCTGGGTGGCGTATTGATTATTTTGTTGTATCGAAGACGCTGGAAAAAAATATAAAAGAGGCAACGATACATAACGAAATTTTTGGTAGTGATCATTGCCCGGTCGGGTTAGAGCTTAAAATCTAAAAAAATAAAGATGAGCCTGCTGTCTAGTAACAGCAGGCTCATCTTTATTTTTTAGATATCCCAGTGCAGTTTATCAGGCGCTGGGGTGGCAAGGTCAACTTGGTTGAGGATCCAGGACGCATTGTCATGGTCGGCGGCAAAAGCTTCTTCGAGGCGAGCTTGGTTTTCTTCGGGGATTTCCATGAAAGAGAGTGCCATATGCATGAAGTCTTTTGCAACCAAAGTTACGCCGCGTTCTGCTGCAAGCTGAGCTTTGAAACGGTAACCGTAATAAAGGTAACTATTGTGCTTGATCGGTAACGGCTGGTAGAGGTCGATTTTTTCGTCAATTTCAGCTTCAGCCTCTCTAGTCTGTTGTAAAGCATGCATTCTAGCCCAGCGATCAGCCCAAAGCTCACCGCGCAAGATGTATTTGTAAAGAAAATCCGTAGACTCAGCGAGTTCGATTGCAAGGTTGCTGTAATGGAGGGCACTGTCGAGATCTTTTTTCTCTTCGTGCAGGCAGCTGCTCAAGCGCTGCAGTGCAAAAACTTTTTCTTCGACAGCTTCGACCTGTTCTTCATCTACTTCTATTTCGACAATCGATCTGAAGAGCTCGATTGCCTCTTCTTTTTTATCGAATTCAGGCATTGCCAAAAAATGTGCGAGGCGAGCCCGGCAGTGCCAGTCGTCAAAGCCTTTGTCGAATAATGTATGAGGCGGCTTTAATGGCGAGTCCGTCACCACATGGACAAGTTTATGAAAATCTTCAGTATTCATCGCAGAATCACTCCTAAAATCAAAATCTAATATTAGATTATAGCATAGACGGGAGAAAAAGCGGAGAGATTTTGTAAATCATTTCACAAACTAAAAATTATCGCTTTTTAAGGGATAAATGATATCCCGGCGGGATATCAAGAAAACCCACTTGCGATAGGTTGTATAAAATAATCATAAAATACGGTTATATTACAATAAACGTGAATAAAAATACAAATATTTATGCATAAAATATATAGAAAGAAAATAATAAATAATATAAAAAATCTTGAAAACGTTGATTTTGATGGCTGTGAAAGTTCGAACAATCACAATATAAGTTAATAAATTAACTTGTATTATTATGCATAATAGGACTAGTTATACGATAAATTTGATGTTATAATTACTTCAAACCCAATATTTGGCTGCAAATCAGCTGAGCTTGAACAGTAGAGGAGATTTATCGATGAAAGAAACAGTATATGATACGATAGGATTTACTTTGAAGGAAGCTATTACGGAGGCAAAACGCTGTTTGAATTGTGAGAACGCAGAATGTCGGAAGGCCTGTCCGATTGAAAATGAAGCACCTGCGTTTATTAAGGAACTGGCTAACGGCAATTTGGGTGCTGCCAGTGCGGTGATTGCCAAACGCAGTAATCTTCCAGCTGTTTGCGGCCGTGTTTGTCCGAGAGAAAAACAATGCGAGGGAGCCTGCATATTAAATAAAGAAGGTAAAGGTATCAAAATCGGTAAATTAGAACGTTTTATTGCCGATATGGATGGTGAGTTCGAAATCACCTCAGAGCCGAGAAAAGAAGCGAATAAAGGAAAAGTTGCTGTCATAGGTTCTGGTCCGGCAGGGCTCACTGTTGCTGGCGATTTGGCTAAAATGGGCTTTGGCGTGACTGTGTTTGATGCACAGCGCGAAGCTGGCGGAGTTCTGATGTACGGTATTCCAGAATTTCGACTGCCAAAAGAAGTCGTACGGCGTGAAATTCGCAAAATCGAAAAGCTGGGCGTAGAGTTTCGCCTTCCTGTGATGGTTGGCACGGAACTTACGCTAGATCAAATTTTTCAGGATGGCTATGATGCGATCTTTATTGGCACAGGTAATGCAATTGGGAAGAATTTACCGATTGAAGGCGCCGAGCTTTCCGGCGTATTACAAGCAACTTATCTTTTGCAGATGGCATCGCTGGCGAATCAAGGCAGCGTAGATGAAGCAGAAGTACCGGTCCAAGCTGGTGATGAAGTCATTGTCATTGGTGCCGGTAATACGGCATTGGATGCAGCACGCACGGCTATGCGGCAAAAAGCGAAGACGGTCAGAGTACTCAACCGAGGCAGGGAAGAGGATATTCCAGCGTTGCCATCAGGTGTTCAGACAGCAAAGGAAGAGGGCGTAGAGTTCATATCCATGATTGATTCCAAACGCTTTTTGGCAGAAGATGGACGAGTGGATTCGGTGGAGTGCGTTCTGCGTGAGGCTGATGAAACTGGAAAATTGGTCGATTCAGGGAAACGCCGCATTATTCGCGCCAATAAAGTAATCATTGCAATTGGACAAAAACCAGCAGGGCGAATTGTCGGCTCAACAAAAGGTATTGAGATCGATGCTGGCGGGTTCGCAGGGTCATAACTGCCTCTTCGAGAGAACAGTTGCCGGCTCGTTCGCCGATACCGTTAATGGTACACTCAAGTTGACGTGCACCTGCTTGCACC
>CBDTTM010000221.1:0-4011 GCA_965363355.1 uncultured Selenomonadaceae bacterium
GGACGGAAATCGAATCCATGCCGGCACCTTTGGATGAAGTGAAAAGAAAAGTCATGCAGATGCAGATTGAAGAGCAAGCCTTGAAAAAAGAAACCGATGAAGGCTCTAAGGCCAAGCTTGAACAAATTTTGAAGGAAAAAGAAGCTTTACAAGTTAAAGAAAAAGACTTGCAGAGTCGATGGGAAACCGAAAAACAGGCGATCTTACGCGTGCGTGGAATCAAGAAAGAAATAGACGCAATCAAAGGCGAAATGGAAACAGCGGAAAGAAATTACGATTTAAATAAGCTCTCTGAGTTAAAGTATGGCAAATTACCAGAGCTTCAAAAGCAATTGCAAGAACACGAAAAAGCATTGGCTGAGCAGGCAAACGATTCACAGCTTTTAAAAGAAGAAGTCGGCGAAGAAGATATCGCTAAAGTCGTGAGCCGCTGGACGGGCATTCCGGTCACGAAGATGTTGACGGGAGAAAGAGAGAAACTTGTCCATTTAGAAGATGTCTTGCATGAGCGTGTAGTTGGACAAAACGAAGCAGTTCGAGTGGTCAGTGAGGCGATCATTCGTGCTAGAGCTGGCATAAAAGATCCAAATCGTCCGATTGGTTCCTTTATTTTCTTAGGCCCGACTGGTGTCGGTAAAACAGAGCTGGCCAAAACTTTGGCAGAAGTCTTATTTGACGATGAACGCAACATCATTCGTTTAGATATGAGCGAATATATGGAAAAACATTCGGTTGCGCGCTTGATTGGGGCGCCTCCGGGCTATGTTGGTTATGATGAAGGTGGTCAGTTGACGGAAGCGGTCAGACGGCGCCCTTATAGTGTGATTTTACTCGATGAAGTTGAAAAAGCACATCCGGATGTATTTAATGTTTTATTGCAAATCCTTGATGATGGACGTTTGACTGACGGCAAAGGCCGCGTTGTGAGCTTTAAGAATACCGTCATCATCATGACCTCGAACCTTGGCTCGCAAGAAATTCTAAATGCGGCAGATTTTGCTGAAGCAGAAGCCTCTGTTCGGGAAATCCTGCGCAATTATTTCCGCCCGGAATTTTTGAACCGAATCGATGACAGTATCGTGTTTAAAGGCCTTGGCAAAGCAGAAGTCAAGCAGATTGCGGGAATCTTGCTGCAAGGGCTCAATAAACGCTTGCAGTACCAGGTGAAAATAAGCCTTGCGTGGACAGATGCAGTTTTGGAACTTTTATCAGAGCAAGGCTTTGACCCAAGCTATGGCGCGCGTCCATTGAAGAGACTTTTATCGCATAAGGTGGAAACTGAGCTTAGCAAAGAAATCATCAAAGGACATGTTAAAGAAGGCGATGTCGTTGAAATTGATGTGGCAAATGACCAACTTACGTTCAAGGTGAAATAAGGAAATACACCCTTATCAGCGATAATATATTCGCCGATAAGGGTGTATTTTTCTTGTTTTACTCTGAATTGAAACATGGTACAATAGCATAAAAGATGCGAAGACGAAAGAGCAAGATAAACGTCAGGCATTTTAAGGAGGTTGTAATATATGAGTTGTAGTGCAAAAGAAAATCGAATTATAATCAGTGAGGTAATGATGCCAAGTCAGGCAAATGTCGCTGGTAACGTGCATGGCGGAGAAATCATGAAGATGATGGATTCGGCGGCGTATGCAGCTGCAAGGCGATATGCGCGCTCTAATGTTGTTACAGCCAGGGTAGATGAGCTTGAATTTCATTTGCCGATTTTAATTGGAGATCTTGTTGTCTGTACCGCGGCTATCGTATTTGTTGGACGTAGTTCAATGGAAGTTGCCGTCAATGTAGAAGTTGAAGATTTGCAGCATGAAGGAAAACCGCAAAGAGCACTTTCGGCTTATTTTACGATGGTTGCACTTGATCGCAATGCCAAGCCAAAATCTGTACCACCATTACTGCTTGATACAGAAGAAGTAAAAGTTGCTTTTGAAGAAGGCCGTCGTCGTTATGAAGAACACAAAAACAAGAAAAAACTACAAAAACCGGCAACGAAGCCAGAAGGACAGCAATGTAAAATTGATGCTGCTAAAGGCGTGAAAGTGTAAGTTTTATAAAGTATAGATGAAGAATCTCCTCGCATATGGTGGGGAGATTCTTTGTTTGTTTGCACGTTTGGGAAAGGCGTGTATTTAAAATGTTTACATAAAAATAAAAAAACAGATATATACTTGCATAAAGTGTCTAGTTGTGTTAATCTATAGGAGATATAGGGAAATGTGTAGAAGAGGAATAGTAGAATACAGGATGCTTTCAGAGAACTGCTGGTTGGTGAGAAGCAGGAGCAAAATGGATTTGAACTCGCCTTGAAGCAGCTAGCTGAAATCAACGAGTAGGCTACGCCGGGGACCTGGCCGTTATAACAGGAGGATATAAGGCTGCATAAGTCCGTATCTAATTGAGCGCACAACGTACAGTTGTGAACTAGAGTGGTAACACGTGAGCAAAGTCTTTCGTCTCTTTTGAGATGAAGGGCTTTTATTTTTTTATCAAAATAATAGGAGTGATATGTATGATGGATTATAAAAAGTATAAAAAAGGTTATTTTTTACCGCCACAACTTGATATGAGCTGGACCAGCAAGGAATATCCAGAAACGGCGCCGATTTGGTGCAGCGTCGACTTGCGCGATGGCAACCAATCGCTCGTCATTCCGATGAGTTTAGATGAAAAAATAGAATTTTTTAAGATGCTTGTAAAAATCGGCTTTAAAGAAATTGAAGTGGGTTTCCCGGCTGCTTCAGAAACAGAATATATCTTTTTGCGTAAGCTCGTCGAAGAGCACTTGATTCCCGACGATGTCACGGTGCAGGTGTTGACACAGGCTAGAGAGCATATTATCAAAAAAACATTTGAGGCTTTAGACGGTGTAAAAAATGCTGTCGTGCATGTTTACAATTCGACTTCAAGGGCACAAAGAGAACAGGTTTTTCGAAAATCAAAAGACGAAATAAAGCAAATCGCCGTAGAAGGTGCCAAGCTTTTGAAAGAATTAACAGAAAAAGCAGGTGCAAATTATCGTTTTGAATATTCACCAGAAAGCTTTACGGGTACTGAGGTGGAGTATGCGTTGGATGTTTGCAATGCGGTGCTTGATGTTTGGCAGCCAACGGCAACGCGTAAAGCAATCATTAATTTGCCGGTGACCGTTGAAATGTCTATGCCCCATATTTACGCAGCGCAGATTGCCTATATGTCAAAGCATATGAAGTATCGAGAAAACGTCGTTATATCCTTGCATCCGCATAATGATAGAGGCTGTGGCGTTGCTGATGCGGAAATGGGGCTTTTGGCTGGTGCTGACCGTATTGAAGGCACTTTGTTTGGCAATGGAGAGCGGACGGGAAATGCAGATATTATTACGATTGCGATGAATATGTTCGCCTTGGGCGTAGATCCTAAACTTGATTTTTCCAATATGCAAGAATTAATTGAAATGTATGAGCAGGTTACACGTATGCCGGTCTATATGCGCCAGCCTTATGCTGGACAGCTTGTCTTTGCTGCTTTTTCGGGGTCGCATCAAGATGCCATTTCAAAAGGGATGAAATACAGAGAAGAAGTTGGCGATACTGGCTGGAGCGTACCGTATCTTCCAATCGATCCGAAAGATGTTGGGCGTCAATATGATGGAGATGTCATTCGCATCAATAGTCAATCGGGCAAGGGCGGCGTCGCTTATATCATGGAACAAAAATATGGACTTGATATGCCAAAAAAAATGCGGGAGGATTTTGGCTATTGCGTGAAGAATGTATCTGATCATAAGCATAAAGAATTGTTAGCCGATGAAATCTACCAGATTTTTCAGGCTGAATATGTCAATGTTGAATCGCCTGTGAAATTGATTGACTTTCTGTTGAAAAAAGAACCGGACGGGACGAGAACTGGAGATGTCCATCTTGAAGTCGATGGCAAGGAAGTTGTTTTCAGCGGGAAGGGAAATGGTCGGTTAGATGCAGTCAGTAATGCTATTCAAAGCAATCTCGCCATCGAATA
>CBDTTM010000222.1:0-4004 GCA_965363355.1 uncultured Selenomonadaceae bacterium
ACCTAAGTGGACTCAATTATGTACAAGAATGTATGGAAGATTCAGTGATTCGCAAAGAAATCGAAAAAATTGTTATGGAAGAAGTCGTGCCAACGGTCCACTTGCCTAGAGAAAAAGCTGCAGAATTCGCTCGTTTTGTTTTTGAACGATTTGAAAATCCTTTTGTAAAACATGCATTGCTTTCAATTTCACTGAATTCTGTATCGAAATGGCGAGCTCGTGTATTGCCGACGATTAAAGATATCTTTGCTAGAGATGGCAAATTGCCGACCTTGTTGACCTTTTCTTTTGCTGCATTGGTCGCTTTTTATCGGACAACAGAAATGAAGAATGGCTGCTTGATTGGCAAGCGTGGGCTCGATACGTATGAGATTTCAGATGATCCTGAAGTACTGGCGTTTTTTCAACAAAACGCAGGTAAAGATACAGCGGACCTCGTAGCATTGCTGGCGGCAAAGAAAGAATTTTGGGGAGAAGATCTTGGAGCTTTGGGGGATTTTGTCAGCAAAGTGACGGAAGATCTGAAACTCGTCGAAGAAAAAGGCATGAAAGAAGCCATTTTACAATTGTGTTAATGAAAAAATTTAGGGGTAAATTATATGCAGAAGCTATATAAAATAAATTCAGGTGACAATATTGCAGTAGCCGTTGAACGTCTTTCAAAAGGAGAAAATCTGTCTGTTTTGGACAAAGAAATTGTTTTGGCAGCAGATATCCCAGCTGGGCATAAAGTTGCATTGCAAGATATTGCTGCAGGCGAAAAAGTCATCAAATACGGCTTTCCAATAGGTGAAGCCACGGAAAACATAGTTGCTGGAAGCTGGGTGCATACACATAACATCAAGTCTCGGCTAGGCAGTTTGCTCGATTATCAATATGAACCTGATTTGCCAGTGGAATCTCATAAAGTGGCGCGGGAATTCATGGGATATAAACGCAAAGATGGTAAAGTCGGAATAAGAAATGAAGTTTGGATCATTCCGACGGTAGGCTGTGTCAATTCGATTGCCCGTAGTATAGAAATGGCAGCACAGAGCTTTAAAACCCAAACAATCGATGGTATTTATGCCTACAGCCATCCGCATGGCTGTTCACAGCTTGGCGATGATCAGTTGCATACGCAAAAGATCCTAAGTGGACTCATCAACAGTCCCAATGCCGGGGCTGTCTTGGTTGTGGGGCTTGGTTGTGAAAACAATCAGATCAGCCTTTTGAAAGAAGTTCTTGGCTCTTACTATGAAGAAAGAGTAAAATTCATCGTTTGTCAGGATCATGAAGATGAAGTCGCTGCATCACTCGACATTATGAAAGAGCTCTGTTCATATGCGTCGCAGTTCAAAAGAGAAGCATGTAGTGCAGAACATTTGGTGATTGGCTTGAAATGTGGTGGGTCCGATGGATTTTCCGGGATAACGGCAAATCCTCTGGTCGGATCTATTGCCGATAAAGTGGTCAGCGCGGGTGGATCTGCGATTTTAACAGAAGTACCGGAAATGTTCGGGGCAGAAACTTTGTTGATGAACCGCTGTAGAAATAAAGAAGTTTTTGCTAAGACCGTGAGCTTAATCAATAACTTTAAGGAATATTTCATGCGTTATGGTGAAAAAACCAATGAAAACCCTTCACCGGGGAATAAGGCTGGCGGCATAACGACTTTGGAAGATAAATCGCTTGGCTGTGTGCAAAAAGGCGGTTCAGCGATTGTTGAAGATGTTTTGGCTTACGGCGATGCAGTCAAAGTAAAAGGGCTCAATCTTCTTGAAGCACCGGGAAATGATCTTGTTGCCGCCAATGCTTTAGCAGCGGCTGGTGCACATATGGTTCTTTTTACTACAGGGAGAGGAACCCCGTTTTCTTGTCCGGTTCCTACGGTTAAGATATCAAGCAATTCAGATCTTGCTGTCTTTAAAAAGAACTGGATTGATTTCGATGCAGGTCAATTATTGCATGGACGGACAATGGATGAAGTATCAGAAGAGTTTTTTGACTTCATCTTGGCACTAGCGTCTGGTACCTGCCAGGCAAAATCAGAAGCGTTAGATAAGCACGAGTTAGCTATCTTTAAAGATGGCGTGACTTTATAATTTGGTTTTAAAAGCAGTTTTTCAGATTTACGGTTTTTACCTGATACAACCACGTATGTTGTTTTCACCGAAGAAACAGTTTTTTTGAAAGGCTGCTTTTATTTTGTTTTTGAGGAAATGAGGTGGAATTATGCAATTTTTATGGGATGAAGATCTGTATGAGAAAATAATCGAATCGATTGAATCTGGTATGAAGCAGACAAAACAAAGCTTAGTGTTTGATATCAGTTCAGCGAAATACAATTCATTCGTAAAGACTGTACAAGAAAAATATCAAATACATCCGTCAGGGCCTTATCTAGGGAAAAAAGAAAAAATAAAGCAGGATACCGCCTATAACAGCCAGGCACTTCTTTGCCGGCAGCAAGATGTCCTTTTTTATGGAGAGGCGATACAGCAAGCAATCGATGATGCTTCGATGGCTGGCGGAGGAAGGGTATGCATACCTGAAGGAAAATATTATACCGGGGCAATTGAGCTTAAATCCAATGTTGAACTCCACCTTGAAAAAGGTGCGGTATTACAGTTTGTCCGCAATAAAAGCAATGTGTTTTATCCCTTGGTGTTCAGTCGCTGGGAAGGAGTAGAATGCATGAACTTTTCCCCTTTCTTGTATGCATTTGAAGCAGAAAACATAGCAATTACGGGACAAGGTACTTTAGATGGAGCTGCAGATGAATTTAATTGGATGCCATGGAAATTTGGTTATTTTAAGGAAAAAGATCAACAAGTTGAGCGGCAGCGGTTATTCGATCTAGGTGAAAAAGGCGCAGATGTCAGAGGCGACAGAATTTTTACGGATGATGTATCTACACTTAGACCACCGTTTATCCAACCGTATTCTTGTAAAAATGTTCGAATAGAAGATGTCACGATACTGAATTCACCATTTTGGGAAATCAATCCAGTTCTTTGTGAAAATGTGAAGGTCAGCCGCGTAAAAATCCATACAAATCTTTATAATAACGATGGGGTCGATCCGGAATCTTGTTGCAATGTCTTGATTGAAGATTGTTCATTTATGACGGGCGATGACTGTATTGCAATCAAATCGGGCAGGAATAATGATGGGCGGCGCATCAATGAAGCTTCACAAAATATCATTATTCGCAATAATCGATTCAGTAATGGTCATGGCGGGATAACCATCGGCAGTGAAATCTCAGGCGGTGTCAAAAATATTTTTGCTCAAGGCAATTATTTTGACAGTACAGAGCTCGATTATCCGATTCGTTTCAAGACCAATTCTTATCGAGGCGGATTGCTTGAAAATATTTATGTAAAAGACAGCTTGGTGAATAAATCAAAATTGGCAGTAGTCCATGCAGATTTTTTTTATGAAGAAGGCGAAAGCGGCCAATACATGCCAACTTTACGTAATATAACGCTTGAAAACATCCAGACGGTAGCAAATGGCAGCATTGATGCACAGCAAGCGCTGTATCTTAGAGGATTTAAAACCGCACCGATAGAAAATATCACCTTGAAGAATGTCAAGCTCACAGGAGTCAAGGGGAAAGCGGTACTCCAAAATATAAAAAATTTGCAGCTGATCGACGTTTCAATCAATGGTGAAAGCAGTGAAAATCAGATCATTTGTGTGGACGATGCAGGTTGTACAGAGGTTGTTGATTAATTAAAGAAACCGTTCCCGGTGAACGGTTGTAAGTTTGTAAAGATAATTCAAAACATTAATAAAACACATAATAATTAAAAAACACAATAGATTGTAATAATAAGAATAGAGCATTAGCAAAGACAGGCCGCAAAAATAAGTGCGATGTGTTTTGCAAAAAGCGAATTGGGAGGAATTAAAAAATGAAAAATTATGCAGCATGGATGGCCGACTCTGTAATTGCAAGGAATACGAACTTGACGGACCATTGGGGGTATGAATATGGTTTGACGCTAGATGGCATA
>CBDTTM010000223.1:0-3992 GCA_965363355.1 uncultured Selenomonadaceae bacterium
CCTTGATTGTCTTTTCCAATTCCCAACTGATTTTTTTTGTATCCATTTCACTGAGCACAGCATCGACAAGGCGGTTTACAGCCTGTTTTAGTTTTTCACGACCCTCAAATTTATCCAAATACTGCAAAATCATTTGCACCATATCTTCTTTGCCAAGAATTTTCATGATATTTTTGACGCTGAGCAAGTCACTGCCAACGAATTCCACCAAAGACTGCATTAAACGATCGCGGTTACGAGTCAAAATCTCCGTCCGATAAGAAATGCCTAATGGCTTATGAAATAAAGCCGTGACCGCGAACCAATCCGCAAGCCCACCAATCATTGCCGCCAAGCAGCCACTATTGAAAAGACCTCCCCAAAAAACATTGGCATATGGTTGTGATCCGGCAAATCCTAAGGCGCTTATTACTAAAGCGGCCGTAGCTTTATAGCTTTTTCGCATGTATTCCAACCCCTATATTCTTTCAGTTTTCATCTGTTTCACAAACTTATACACCCGTCTAAGATTTTGGCATTCGCCATTTCATCAACGTCCTTTTGATAAGTAAAAAGCACTGCAAACCAGATTATTTGCAGTGCTCTTTTTTATGATAATCTCATTTTAAAATCTTCATAACCGAAATCCCGTACAATTTTAACGCTGCCATCTTTATGCACTGCCACAATTGCTGGTAATTTCATGCCATTGAATGTGTTGTTTTTGACCATCGAATAAATTGCCATGTCACAAAAGACCAAACGATCCCCGATTTGTAGTTCATCATCAAATGAATAGGAGCCAATGATGTCACCTGCTAAGCAGGTAGGCCCGCCGAGCTGATACGTGTGAGCTTTAACGCCAGCTTCATCTGCTCCGATGACTTGCGGGCGATATGGCATTTCAATGACGTCTGGCATATGGCATGCTGCTGATGTATCAAGGATCGCCGTCATCGTACCATTTTTAATGATTTCCAGCACCTCACTGACCAAAAATCCTGCCTGTAGAGCAACAGCTTCTCCTGGCTCAAGATAAACTTCCACATCATAGGTTTTTTGGATTCGCTTGATACAGCCAATCAAGCGCTCTACATCATAATCAGCTCTTGTGATATGATGTCCGCCGCCAAAATTAAGCCACTTGACTTTATGGAGCCATTTGCCAAATTTCTCTTCGACAGCAATCAGTGTTTCTTCGAGTGCATCGACATTTTGTTCGCACAGTGTGTGAAAGTGAAGACCTGTAATGCCTTCCATCTCATCAGCTTCAAAATTATCCAAAGTAATGCCTAAGCGTGAACCAGCCGCACATGGGTCGTAAATCCCATGCTCTTGTGTCGAACACTCTGGATTTATCCTAAGCCCGCATTCTTTTCCTGCAGTCAGGGCACGGCCCCGAAACTTTTTCCACTGCGCAAATGAATTGAATACGATATGATCGCAAATTTCTAGTATCTCGTCGAATTCGCTCTCTTGATAAGCCGGTGAAAAAATATGGTTCTCACCTTTCATCTCTTCATGACCAAGGCGAGCCTCATAAAGACCGCTAGCTGTCGCTCCAGCAAGATATTTTTTAATCAAAGGATAAAAATGGAACATCGAAAATGCTTTTTGTGCCAGCAAAATATGACAGCCGGTCGCGTCTGATACGCGTTTGAGAATCTGCAGATTTTTCTCCAGCAATTCCTCTTCAACAACATAGCATGGCGTCTTAAGTTCCTGCCATTCTTTTTTCATCACCATAATCAATCCACCATTTTAGGTGCGAAACTTTCCTGCCAAGGAAGTCCCCATTTATTGCGAGCATCCATAAACGGGTCTGGATCGAATTCTTCAATATTATGCACACCCGGTTTTTGCCAAGTACCATTCATCACAAGCATCGCGCCAATCATTGCCGGAACGCCTGTTGTATAAGAAATCGCTTGCGAGCCGACTTCTTTATAACATTCCTGATGATCACAGACATTATACACATAATATGTTTTTTCTACGCCATCTTTTTTCCCTTTGAAAATGCAGCCAATATTGGTTTTTCCGACTGTACGAGGACCAAGGCTTGCTGGGTCCGGTAAAACAGCCTTAAGAAATTGCAACGGCACGATTTTCTTGCCTTCAAATTCAATCGGCTCAATCGACGTCATTCCTACATTTTCCAAACATTTCAAATGGGTCAGATAGCTCTGTCCAAACGTCATGAAAAAGCGAATTCGTTTGATTCCCTTGATGTTAAGTCCCAAAGATTCCAATTCTTCATGATGCAGTAAATACATATCTTTTTCACCGACTTCTGGAAAATCATACGTACGCTTGATTTCCATCGGTTCTGTTTCGATCCAATTTCCATTCTCCCAGTAGCTGCCTTTAGCCGAAACTTCACGAATGTTGATTTCCGGATTGAAATTTGTAGCAAATGGATAGCCATGGTCGCCTGCATTGCAATCCAAAATATCAATATAATTGATTTCATCAAAATGATGCTTCATCGCATGTGCACTGAATACGCCAGTTACCCCTGGATCGAAGCCACTGCCCAAAAGAGCTGTGATGCCCGCTTTTTCAAAGCGTTCACGATAATCCCATTGCCATTTATATTCAAATTTTGCCGTATCGATTGGTTCATAATTTGCTGTATCAACATAATTTGTCTTTGTTTCCAGGCATGCATCCATAATCGTAAGATCCTGGTACGGAAGAGCTAAGTTCAAAACAACATCTGGTTTAACCTTTTTTATCAAAGCGACAAGTTCTGGTACATTGTCCGCATCGACTTGCGCTGTCGTAATTTTAGTTTTTCCCCCATCGAGCTTGGCTTTCAATGCATCACATTTACTTTTCGTCCGACTTGCAATGCAGATTTCTTCAAAAACTTCGCTGTTTTGGCAGCATTTGTGTATCGCTACCCCTGCTACACCGCCACAGCCAATAATTAACGCTTTTCCCATAACAGATTCCTCCAATTTTCAACAAGTATATTTTTATTTCACGTTATGTTTCTTTTCTAATACCAATAAAAATTCCCGCAAGACCTTCAATGCAACAGCCGTCGAAGTCCCACTAGCGTCATACGGCGGTGACAATTCGTTGATGTCCGCACCGACAATGTTGACGCCTTCAAGTTTATGCAAAGCCGACAAAAGCTGCAAGAAAGTTACTCCGCCAGCCTCCGGCGTTCCCGTTCCTGGAAAAATCGACGGATCCAGTACATCCAAGTCGAGCGTAAAGTATACTGGCTTTCCCTGTAACTTCAACAAAACATCGGCAAGTCCTTCAAAATCGAATTTTCGGGTTTGGACATGCTTTGCGCCCCAGCGAAATTCCTCGCGTTCACCGCTGCGGATGCCAAACTGAAATATTTTTCCATCGCCGACTAAATCCCAGACACGATGCAAGACCGTTGCATGTGATAAATTCGCGCCAAGATATTCATCACGCAAATCGGCATGCGCATCAAAATGCAGAATATGCAAATCCGGATACTTCGCCAAAACAGCACGAACCGCTCCTAGCGTCACTAAATGCTCGCCGCCAATCATCAAAGGCATTTTCCCATCGTTGAGAATTTCTGCCACAAAGTCCTCAATAGACTTTAGTGCTTGCACGGGATCGCCAAAACAAAGTTCCAGGTCCCCGCCATCAAATACCGCAGTATCTTCTAAGTCCATATCCTGATACGGGCTATAGGTTTCAAGTCCATAGGATTCGGCTCGCATAGTTCGGCTAGCAAAACGAGTCCCCGGTCGATAGGATGTCGTTGAATCAAAAGGTGCTCCAAACAGGACAATCCTCGACTCCTCGTATTCTTTGTCACAGCCTAAAAAAGTTTCTACATTTCTATTCAACATCACGCATCATTTCCTCTACATAATTTGGCAAAGCAAAAGAACCTGCATGCAGCTGCGTATTATAATAACGCGTTTTCAGTCCCAAAGCATTCCATTTTACACCATTCATATCCTTGACCGGATGATATTTCTTAGATGCAAAGCCAAAAAGCCAGTGTCCCGATG
>CBDTTM010000224.1:0-3964 GCA_965363355.1 uncultured Selenomonadaceae bacterium
GGGCGGCTCTTTTGAGCTGAGTCGATGCTTTGTTTCAATACTGCGGCTATTGCTGCCAGAGGCTAATATTCCGGCAACGACTGCAATGGAGACACTCAACGCCAATGCACGTGTAATCGTTCTTCAGTCTGGGGCAAATGTTGTGATGCCGAATGTGACGGAAGGCGATTATCGCCGCAAATATGCTTTATATCCTGGGAAAATCTGCGTTTCTGATACACCAGCACATTGCCGAGGCTGTATTGGCGGCAAAATTGCCTCGATTGGGAGATATGTTTCGGAAGATCAAGGCTTTCGCCAAAAACGACAGATTTGACGGTCTGAGATAGTTATTTAAGCCAAACAATAAAGGAGCCTGCGAGTTGATCGCAGGCTCCTTTATTGTTATTTTGCTTTATCTTTTAGATCTTCATCTTCATCAGCTTTTGTCGAAACATACTTGAGCAAGATATGAGCACTTTTCCGATTGGTAGCAAGCGGAATATTATGTACGTCACAAATGCGCAAAAGGGCATTGATATCTGGTTCGTGTGGCTGAGAGGTGAGTGGATCGCGCAAGAAGATGACGAAATCGACTTTTTCTGTAGCAATCTGAGCACCGATTTGTTGGTCGCCGCCAAGTGGACCACTCATCATAGTTTCAACAGGTAGGCCAAAAGTTTCACTGATTAACGTTCCTGTTGTATGTGTAGCGATGAGATGATATTTACTGAGCAGGTCTTTATGATGGCCGACAAATTCGAGCATTTCGTTTTTCTTTTTGTCATGAGCAATTAGAGCGATGGTTTTCATTTAATACACCTACTTTTTTAGTTAATAGACTTACATATTTTAGTATAGACTATTTAGCAGAGGGGGTAAATAGAAAATCAGAGCTAGTTTTAGATAAATTTTAAGATGTATTGCTAGGACCATTTTCTTATGCTAGAATGGGTAAAGGTGAGGTGAGGGAGATTGGCACGAACTGCTAGAGTCAAGAGTACCACGGGGATTTATCATATCATCATTCGTGGAACGGATATGCAGCCGGTACTGGCAGAACCGGATGACAAAAGTGAATTTTTAAATCTGCTGCAATACTACAAGAATAAATGCGGTTATGAGATTTATGGATATTCTTTGCTAGATGATCACATACATATGGTTTTAAAAGAAGGACCGAAAACAATCAGTAATATCATGAAATGTATAGGCGTCAAATATGTTGCCTGGTACAATGCTAGACATGATCGTGAGGGGAGATTGTTCCATGATCGATTTAAGAGCGAACCGATTGAAGATGACGAATATCTTCGTAAGGTCCTGCGGTGCATCTATCAAGAGCCGGTAAGAATCGGTTTGGTGACGGAAGTTGGCAAATACAAGTGGTCGAGTTATTCGTCCTATATTCATGAAAATCATGATTTTGTCGATTGTAGTCGATTACTCGAGTTATTTGGTGCAGACGAAAGTCATCGCCGGATTGCTTTCCGCAAGTATATGAATGCACCGACAAACGATGTTTGTTTGGAAGCCTGCCGTGAAAAAATCACGGATGAGGATTTATTTAGTTTGCTGCTTCGCCTATCTGGGACGAAGAATGCAGCAGATTTAAAGAAAATATCGAAAGGCAAGCGTAATGAAGTTTTGCGCGAAGTCAAAGCCAAACAGTCTACATCAACTTGGCAGATTGCCAAGGTCAGTGGCTTTAGCCAAAGTTTGATATCTCGTTTATAAGCGAATAGTTCCGTATTACATAAAAGATTAACTGCCATTTCTTGTAAAGAACGGCAGTTAATCTTTATTTTTGCGCAAATTTATGGTACTCTTATAATATAATTTTGCTAGGCAAGGAGATTGACTTATGAGTGTTGGCAATACGTATGTAGTAGAAAAAGTTTGCCCAATCTGTGGAGAAAAGATTCCGGTTACGAAAGTTCGTTCCCGCTTGATTACTCTTAAGACAGATTATGACTTTTGTGTATATTATAAAGATTTCAACCCATATTATTATTCGATTTGGGTCTGTGAAAAATGTGGTTTTGCTGCTGATGAAAGTCATTTTTTGGCGGCTATGCCGGAACGAAAGAAGAAAATTATTCAAGACTTTTTACATGGTAGAAAGATTGGTTTTGAGCATAAAGATTTGAGAACGCGAGTGGAGGCAGTAGCTGCTTTTAAGCTGGCGATTTTTTATGCAGAGCTTTTACAAGAACCAATTGGCTATATTGCCGGATTGTACTTAAAGCTGGCATGGCTCTTTAGAGAAGCGGATGACCGGGAAAAAGAAGAAGCTGCGCTCACGCAGACGGTCGCCAACTATGAAAAGTCTTTGGCGACGGAACGTTACCCGATTGGGACTATGACCGATGTAACAGTGATGTATTTGATCGGTGCCATTCAGGACCGATTGGGAAATATCGATAAGGCAACGCAGTATTTAAGCCGTATCGTAAGTGATAAGGAAGCTCGTGTCGAACGGAATATATTCAATAAGGCACGTGATTTGTGGCAAGAAATTCGCCAGCGCAAGGATGAAGCTGAGCAAGCGGAAGTCGAAAACGAATAGTTTTTGGCTGCCCTTTATTATTTGTGGATGAAAAGAAGCGGGGAGTCATTATGGAAATGCCAGCTATCATAACGCAGGCAGTGAACAACATTGATTTAGGCGTGGTCAGTGAACAAGTAGAAAACTACGCACCGGCGATTGCGGTTGTGAAAAACACGTGGGATAAGGAATCTTTGCTTGAGATTTTAAATGGACAAATTTCCGTTCCTGACAGCGTGATCAATTCTGCTATCGAAGAAAAAATAGCCGGAAGTGACAAGGTCAAATCTTTGACACTTACATCACAGGCAGATGGACGCTTGAAAATCGAGGCGGATACGTTTAAGGTTGGTCGATTGGAACTTCTTGGCACGGTTGATGAATTTGTGCACAAGGACAGCCAAACTTATGCTGTTTATACGGTAAAAGAGCGAGAGCTTCCAGATCATAAGGTGGTTTCTTGGATTTTTTCCCGGATATCGCTTTCTATGGCACAAAAATTGGTCGGTAAAATTGATTTAGGTGATGATTTGCCGACGACAATTAACCATAATACGGTAAAGATCGATTTTAGCGAATTGTTGAAGCAATCGGATTTAGGACAGACATCGTTCATGGGCTATAATTTATTAGATGCCCTGGTCATTGAAAAAGCAGAGCCGCATGATGGCTATGTTGAATTCACGACGGCATTGAATGTACCTGAACCGGTTAAAAAAATGCTGCAAAATATATTTTTAGCAGCAATATGAGGTGATGTATTTGAAAAAATACAGGAGTTTGATTCTTGTATGTGTTTTTTTCGCGCTTTTTTCGGGGCTAGCAGCAGCAGCCCCATCAAAGGGCAAGATTTTGTTCATTCCGCATGATAACCGTCCCGTTTCTTTTGAGCAAACGGTTGCTACGGTTAAAAGCCTTGGCTATGAAGTAATTGTGCCTCCGGCAGAATTGCTGGGAACTCGTGATGACTTAGGTCATCCGGATGAACTTTGGAAATGGTTGCAAAAAAATGCAAAACGTGCAGATGCAGCGGTATTGTCATCGGATTCTTTGATTTATGGCAGTTTAGTTGGCTCACGTAAGCATGATTACAACCAAGCAGATATTTTGGCCCGGGCGGATAAGTTTTCGAGCTTACGTGCGAACAATCCTAAACTGAGCATATATGTATTTGGTTCCATTATGCGCTCACCGCGAAATGGAGCAGCTTCAGGAACGGAAGAGCCAAGTTATTATGCAAAATATGGTGCGGATATTTTCCGTTATACAGCTTTGTCTGACAAAGCGGATACGGAAAAGCTAACGCGTTCAGAAGCAAGGGAATATTCCGATTTGGAGAAAAATATCCCTAAGGATGCAATCAATGATTGGCTAGGGCGCAGACAGAAGAACTTCGCTGCGAGTGCAAAGCTGATTGAATTGGATAGACAAAATGCG
>CBDTTM010000225.1:0-3946 GCA_965363355.1 uncultured Selenomonadaceae bacterium
TGCCTATATTTCTCGCCAAGCTTTACATGCGTTTTCACTCGAATTCATCCAACCAACCACACAGAAAACAATTCGCGTCACTTGCCCTTTACCAGACGATATGTCGCGTGTTTTATCCTTATTCCCCATGTATTAGTAAAAATTTAGTATTATTTATAATTATTTAACTCGATTGGTAAATCAAGTCTTTTCATTCAATAAAAATCATGTTATCCTATTCACGATGTGTAACTGTTCTGACATTTGTGTTATAATGAATTTAGTTAGTGTTACACATATTTTATAGGGGGGTAATTAAAAATGCCATTAGTTTCAACAAAAGAAATGTTTGAAAAAGCTTACAAAGGTGGATATGCTGTAGGTGCTTTCAACGTAAACAACATGGAAATTGTCCAGGGGATCACTGAAGCTGCCAAAGAAGAAAATGCTCCTATCATCTTACAGGTTTCTGCTGGTGCAAGAAAATATGCGAAACACGTTTATCTGGTAAAATTAGTCGAAGCTGCTTTAGAAGATACCGATTTACCAATCGCTCTTCATTTGGATCATGGTGCGGATTTCGAAACTTGCAAATCCTGCATTGACGGCGGATTCACTTCCGTTATGATCGATGGTTCCCATCACAGTTTCAAAGACAACATCGAATTGACTAAACGCGTTGTTGAATATGCTCATGCACACAACGTTACTGTCGAAGGTGAACTCGGTCAGCTCGCTGGTATCGAAGATGATGTCAACGTATCTGCTGAAAACGCTTCCTACACACAGCCTGAACAGGTTGAAGAATTCGTTAAAAGCACTGGCGTTGATTCCTTAGCAATCGCTATCGGAACAAGCCATGGTGCGTTCAAGTTCAAACCTGGTCAGAAACCACAACTTCGTTTTGATATCTTAGAAGAAGTTGAAAGACGTCTTCCTAACTTCCCTATCGTTTTACATGGTGCATCTTCGGTTATTCCTAAATACGTCGATATCATCAATCAAAACGGCGGAAAAATGGCTGATGCCATTGGTATTCCAGAAGATATGCTTCGCCAGGCTGCTAAATTAGCTGTCTGCAAAATCAACATCGACTCTGATTTACGTTTAGCTTTAACAGCTGGTATCCGTGAGTACATGTTCGCTCATCCAGATCATTTTGATCCTAGACAGTACCTCACTCCAGCAAGAGCTTACATCAAAGATCTTGTTAAACAAAAAATCGTTAATGTTCTTGGCTGCAACGGCAAAGCTTAATGATTCAAACAAAAAACGACAGTGCGATTTATCGCCTGTCGTTTTTTTATGTCATTTGACGAACTTTCGTACAGCCCGTCCATTTAAATAGTCACACAAACGGCCTTGATATTGCCCGTTGTCTTCCATTGTCTTGATCATCGTATCACGGATTTTCCACCAGCCTGTATGCCAATTACTAAACAGAGTATTTGCCTCAGGCGCCCTGCCAATAAGGCGCTGAACGACGATATCCTTGTGCAGGTGCTCCAAAAAATTGACGACTCTTGCCTGATACTCTTCGCAAGAAATCAAGTCTAGCTCGCCTCGCTCATATTCACTTGCCATTTTAGTTCCTTTGACGATATAAAGTGCGTGCAGCTTAACTTGATCGACTTGAAGCGCCGACAGTACCTTTGCTGCTTCCACTACATCGGTCATATCATCCCACGGAAGATTCAATATCAAATGCGCACACGATTCAAGACCGTATCGCTTTATCCGTAAAGTCGCATCGATAAATTCCGCCAAAGTGTGCCCCCTATTGATTTTCTGCAACGAATGATAGTTCACGCTTTGCAAACCGAGCTCTAAACAAATATCGATCTTTTTTTCCACTTTGATTTTTTGCAGCATCGCCAAATACTCGTCATGGATGCAATCCGGGCGCGTCGCTATATAAAGTGCCACCACATCTTCCTGGCAAGCTTCTATTGCATACTCCTCTAGCTGCTCTACTGGAAGGTAAGTATTGCTGAAATTTTGAAAATAAGGAATGAATTTCTTCGCCTTGTACTTCGGAATAATATGTGCCTTATTGGCATCGAGCTGCTGCGTTACTGTCATCTCTGCCGGTAAATTTTCATAACCAGCACCAATTTCTCCACAAAAAGTACAGCCATCATGCCCGCAGGATCCATCTCGATTCGGACAAGTAAGCGGCAATCCGACCGGCAATTTATACACTTTTTCTCCATACCGATTTTTTAAGTAATCTGAAAAAACATTATACACCATCTGCTAAATCTCCCAATTCGATTTTCTGATATTTGCTGGTTTCATTGGCAAACTCAAAAAGAATCGCTGTTTTCTTCATTACAAGTTCCCCAGTTCCCACTAAAGAAATCACATCTGCATCAAATACTTCAATATGATAAGCTTTGTGAAGCTTACGCCAATTCGTAAATGAATAATTTTCAATGTACTTTGCTGCGTCTTTGTCTCGCCAAAAAACAGACGTTACTTTTTGATGCTTTTCACCGTTCCACGATAAAAATTCTGGTCGTATACTGCCATGGTCCGTAAGCAAAGCATCAAGCTTTAATAATTCTTCCACTGCTTTTTGACGGCCTGGATGTATTTCCTGACAAAAATCAGACAAATAACGATATAAAGATTTCGTCGTATGTGCAATAATATGAAGCTTACGTCGCTCCCAGTATGTCGTCAACGCATCATAAAAAGCAAATGCATTGCCGCCAAACAAGCCAATAAGATACGCTGTTGTTTTGCGAAAACGGCCAGCATTATAATAAAGCTCAAATACCTCTTCGAAGCTATGGAACTTCCTGATTTCATCATAGCCCATATATTTATTTGCCAATACCTGATAAGGTGCCATATCCATATAAACATAGCCATGTTCTTTCACCAGTTCCATCAAGGCTGAGCCTTTAAGGAATTTCAAGAATCCCAGCTGCAGCATATCCGGCTGCAATGCATACACCATATTAAAGGAACGTTCAAATGAAGCCCAGTCTTCGTTTGGCAACCCGATGATTAAGTCTACGTGCAGATGCATATTGGCAAAGCTTAAGATTCGTTTTATATTTTCGGCTATTTTTTCCCAATGATTGACCCTGCTAACTTGCTGCAGCGTCGTCTCGTTTGTAGACTGTATTCCAATCTCTAGCTGTACTCGGCCCTTTGGCATCGTCTCTAGGACAGCTAGCACATCTTCGTCAAGATAATCAATTGCGACCTCAAAATGAAAATTCGTTCGACAATTCTGTTTCGCCAAAAAATGAAGAATTGGCAGAAAATGTTCTTTGCTCGCATTAAACGTCCGATCGACAAACTTCACCTGCCGCACATCGTGGCGTATAAAAAAAGCTAATTCTTCAAAAACTCGTTCGAGCGGTAAATATCGCACACCTTTTGTCGCACAGGACAAACAGTACTTACAGGCAAAAGGACAGCCACGAGAGCTTTCATAATATATGATTTTTTCCCGTATAGGCACAATCGATTCATCTGCATAGGGAAAGCGGAGCATAGACAGTTCTGGCAAGGTCACCGCAGTCCCAGAACATGTCTGTCCGGCTTGATCACGATATGCTAAACCTTCTATTTGGTTAAAAGCCAAGGTTCCGTTTAATAATTGCTCTAAAAAAGCATAGAAAACCGCTTCGCCTTCTCCGCGGACAACATAATCGACCATAGGCAGTTCTTCCATGAAAGCTTTTGTCTCATAGGAAACTTCCGGGCCACCACAAACGATTCGGCAATTTGGCAAGACTTCATGGACAAGACGTATGAGCTGTTTTGTCATTTCTATATTCCAAATATAACAGGCAAATCCAAGAACATCCGGCTTTTTCTCATAAATCTGTCCTAGTATATCAAGTAACTGATTATTGATCGTAAACTCAATTACCTCAACTGCGCAAAGCTCCCGGCAATATGCCTCTAAATAGCGAAGCCCCAAAGATGTATGCGTATATTTCGCATT
>CBDTTM010000226.1:0-3935 GCA_965363355.1 uncultured Selenomonadaceae bacterium
TAATGAAAGATCAAAATTGTGCTTATTGTATGAACAATGAATTGGTGGATGCTTTTGGTATCAAAATATGTGATTTGTCAGTCAGCCAGGTTTACTTATTCAAGGAACAATCTCATAAAGGTCGTGTAATTGTCGCACATAAGGAACATGTCAGCGAATTAGTGGATTTGTCAGATGAAGGCAGAAATGCTTATTTTGCCGATATTGCCAAGGTCGCGACAGCCTTACATAAACTCTTTCAGCCGAAAAAAATAAATTATGGCGCTTATGGTGATACAGGAAAACATCTCCATTTTCATTTGGTGCCAAAATATGAAGATGATTCGTTCGAATGGGGCGGAACTTTTGCGATGAATCCGGACCGCAAACATCTGACTACAGAAGAATATACAGAGCTCATCGAAAAAATCAAAAAAGAATTATAATTTCTTTTAAAATGTAATCGCTTACAACAAAGGAGCCGCCGTTGGAGAGAAAAATCCAATGGCGGCTCCTTTGTTGCAGGTTGGTTATTAAAATAGTTTCCCGTTGTTGTCGCTATCCGAAAATGTGAAAAATGAAGACAATATACATGCAATCTATAAAATGTTATGCAAAAAAGACAAGGCTCAGAACTTCTGAAACCTTGCCTTTTTTATATATCTGGTGAAAATCGAAAAATTATCGGTCTTAGCTCTGAGGTGCAGCTGCGGTTGCTGCTTGGCAGTTTGCATTGCCCTGGCAATTGGCGCCGTTGTTCATCATGCCTTTGCCTTTACCGTTTTTCGCCATTTGGTTGCATTGGTCAGCGGTCATCTGGCAGCAGCAACAGGTGTTGTTCGCATTGGTCGGAGCTGAAGCGGATGTATCTGCAGCTGCGGCAAATGTGATGGAAGTAGCGCTGAGAGCGACCAGCATAGCACCGGCAACGAAAAGTTTTTTTGCTTTGTTCATGTAAAATCGACTCCTTTATATATGTGATGTCTTTCTATAGCTTCATTATAAGATTCGTCTGTGTCTTTTTTGTGTCATTTTGCCCTATTGTATATGAATATTTTCTATTCAAAATAGGGGATATCTTTTATAATTGAGCCGAGAGGTGTTTTTATGACTACGATTTTATTAGCTGACGACAACGTCCAGATTACATCTATATTAGAAAAATATGCAGCAAAAGAGGGCTGGCAAGTGGTAGTTGTCCATGATGGTGCGGCGGCAGTGGCAGCTGTGAGGCAGGGCAATATCGACGTTGTTCTGCTCGACATCATGATGCCGCTTAAGGATGGGTTTGAGGTTTGCCGGGAAATCCGTGGATTTTCGATGGTGCCAGTGATCATGCTGACTGCGCGTGGTGAAGATTTTGAAAAAATCATGGGACTTGATATTGGGGCGGATGATTATATCGTAAAACCATTTTCTAGTCAGGAGGTCATGGCCAGAGTCCGTTCGTTGCTCAGACGGGTCAACAGTAGCAGCGAAGACAAGACGAGTGGAGATAAAATAAAGCAGCTGGGAAGCTTACAGCTCAATCCCGAAACGTATCAGGCTTCTATCGCCAATGAGCCGGTTGTGCTCACCAAAAAAGAGTTTGAGATCTTATGGACACTCGCTGGCAGCAAAAATATCGTCTTTACGCGAGATATGCTGCTCAACCAGCTTTGGGGCTATGATTATTATGGCGATAATCGCACGGTAGATTCTCATATCAAGCGTCTGCGCAGCAAATTGGAGGTTGTTTCTCATGCTGATTGGGAAATAAAGACCATCAGAGGGGTGGGGTATCGTTTTGACGAACATATTCAGGCAAAATAAGATTGCCCTTCGTCTGACGGGATATTTCTCTATTGTCCTTGTGATTTTTGCATTGTTTGTCGGCGGCGTATTTGCCCATTTATTTCAACAGCATACCATCGAGCTGCATCAAAACGAGATGCGGATACGAGCTGAGCATCTTGCAGTGATGGCAGGAAATGCCGTAAAGAATCAAACGGATGGCAAACACATGCACGGGCGGGGAATGATGGGGAATTCTTCGGCGATGGGCTACATGGGCTTGCTGGAAAATGAGGATTTTGGCGATGCCTGGATCGTGGACGCAAACCTTAGCCTGTTGATGCCGCAGCGGGGCAAAATGATGTGCTATTCATATAAGGACTTGCCAGAAGAAGCAGATCGCGTGGTCAAGGAGGCTTTTGAGGGTAGAGCAGTGTTTAGCCGCAGCTTCAGTACTTTACTTGGAGTACCGACGATGACCGTTGGCATGCCGATTTATGATGAAAGTGAAGCAGTCATTGGCGTGGTGCTGCTTCATTCTCCCGTTGAGGGGATTGCGGAGGCGACGCATGCGGGGCTGCTCATTTTGCTCGTGAGCATGCTTTTGGCACTTTTGCTGGCACTTTTGCTAGCCATTGGTTTTTCTTACGCATTTACCCGTCCGCTCAATAAAATGAATCATATGGCAGCTTTACTGGCTGCTGGTGATTATACGGCGAGGACTGAGGTAGAGAATAAAGATGAAATAGGCGCGCTTGCTCGTACGTTGGATGTTTTGAGTGAACAGCTCCATGAAGCCAGTTTAGAACAGGCTAAGCTAGAGACATTGCGACGGGATTTTATTTCAAATATCTCGCATGAACTGCGAACACCGGTAACGGTTTTAAAAGGTTCGCTGGAAGCGTTATGCGACAAAGTGGTAAGTGAAGAGGATGAAGTGGAAAGGTATCAGCAGGAGATGCTGCGAGAGAGCATTTATCTAGAACGGCTGGTAAATGATCTGCTCGAGTTATCGCGGCTGCAAAGCCCCGATTTTGGCATCGATGCAAAGGCGATCGATCTATGTGATGTCGTCCGCGATGCTGGTCGTTTTGGGCAGAAGCTGGCAAAAAAATACGAGCGTAGTCTTTGTGTGAGCCTTGATGCAGAGGTGTGGCCGATGCAGGGGGATTATGCACGGCTTCGTCAATTGCTCATTATTTTGCTGGATAATGCGCTGAAATTTTCTTATCCGGAAACGACAGTAGAGATTTCCTTGCAAAAAGGCATCTTGCGTGTCGATAATTATGGTGAACCAATAGCAGCGGCGGAAATTCCATATCTATTTGAACGTTTCCATAAAAGCCGCGATGAAAAAAATAAAACGGGGACAGGCCTTGGCTTGCCAATTGCCCGGCAGATTGCAGCGCGCCATGGTTGGTTGCTTGAAGTCAGCAGCAAACCTGGTGGAAAGACGTCGTTTTTTATCGTTGTCAAAAATTCGGATTGAAATAGGTAGTACAACTAAAAAAGGCCGATGAGATGTTTTCTTTTGGAGAAATCTCATCGGTCTTTTCAATGTGGATTTGTGTTTTCGGTGAAGGCGGCCATGTATTCGGCGAAGGCCTTGTGAAATTGGATTTTTGCCCAAGTGCGGATTTCTGGATCTGGATGGCTCATGACTTTATCGATGACAGCATGCATTTTTTTGAGCTCAGGATTTTGCACGAGATGAATCGTGTATTCTGGTGTTTCGCCAAGCAATACCCAATCCGCTGAGACTTTGTAGTTTTTGACGATGGCGATGAGCGTGTCATACGATGGAGAGATTTTATCCTGCTCCATTTCACTGAGGTTTCCTTGAGAAATATTGACGGAGGCAGCAAATTCCTTTTGCGTTAACTGATAATTTTTCCGCAGTAGCTTGATTCTTTTTCCGATGGAGTCGATGATTTCAATCATGTAGAGGTGTCGCCGCCTTTGAATAAAATATTTAAAATAAAGATATTGCTATTGCAATATTCATGATACAGATATATAATGTAGCAGTAAGCTGGGTAAATGGGCTTTGTAATTATCGCCTAGGCAGCTGACCGTCGGTCTCTTTGGCCAATTTCATCGGATATTTTCCCTGTGACTTCATGTAAGCAGTAGGAGGAATGTGGATGAGACTTTTCAATGTCATGTACGAACCCGGAGATAAA